>CAJXKY010000028.1 GCA_913055675.1 uncultured Halanaerobiales bacterium | reverse complement strand
TTATCATGTGAAGTTATTTAGTTAGATATTTAATAAATTTATTCAGTTTGAAGTGTTTGTTTTTGTTTTGCAATCAATTATTAGATTTAAAATAATTTCCAGAAAATTTACAGAGATGCATAATTTGCTTATATATACAAAAAGCCTCTCATAGCTTGAGGGGCTTTAATCATTTTTATTTAGGTCGTTCCGAAAATGGATTGGACCCCATACGAGTCTGACCTCACCTAGTTTTGAACTTTTTAGATTGAGATTGTATTTTTAGCCTAGGATTACTTTACCGAAATTATAATAATCCAGTGCCCAACGAGTGCCGAAAAATTGATAAAAGGGGCATGATTCTGATAAATAGAAATTTATAACTATGGTTTATATTGTTGTTTTGAAGGGATATATGGGTATATAGTAATATAGCAAAATTTGATTGGTAGTCAAGAGGGCAGAGGTTCCAACCTTTTTATTTCCGCCATCTATAATCGTTGTTTAAGCTGTGATAGGTGGATTTTTGTATTTAGTGCGTAATAAAAAATATTTTGGTTACTAAACTGTCCAAAATTATTATAGAAAAGTAATGAGGATATTTGACCTTTCCTGTTCATTTTTAATTTTTTAAAAAAGGTGAGGGGATAAGGTTTTCTATAATTAACAAATGAAAAACCCTTAATCTGCAAAATGTGGGATAAACTTAAAGAGCTATATGAGTGTATCAAATTTAAAAGAATGAAAAAAGTCGTAGGTAAATATATTAACAAACTTAATGATATAAATTTTGTCCATCTCAAATAATTTACTAAGAAATTAGATGGATACTTGATTGGAATTTTTAGTTAATTGTTAAATTTAATTCTTAATTTAATATTAGAGCAGATGAACAATAAAACAAAGGAATAAAAAGAACTTCTTATGGTTATCAAGATTTAAATTGTTTTAAACTTAAAGTAAAACTTTGTTATTTAGGCAACTAAAATAATTTTGTACGAATTAAAGGAACGAAAAACCTGTAATTATTATTCTAATATTTTATGAATTATATTTTTTGCATTTGATAGACCTGGTCCTCCCAGTAGTAATAACAAGTCATTACTTTTTGTTATACTCAATGCATGTTCAATTGCGGGTTTTAACTGTGAAAAATTTTCATAGTTGATTTCAGATTTATTAATGTGTTTAGTAAAAGAGTGTTTTTCTTTTTCTAAGACTTTATTTTTTTCACTGACATTATTTTGGGCTTTTGTAGTAATGATTTTATTTATTCTCAATTTATTTTTCCACTTATTAAAAATTTTAGCATTAATAACATTTGCTTTTATGCCACGGTTACCTTTTAAAAAGTGAATAATTAATAGATTGTTATAATTTAAATGGCTTATAGACTTGAAAGTTGTTTCTATACTGATCGGATTATGAGCAAAATCATCAATTATCATAAATTCCTTATCATAAATGACTTCCATTCTTCGGTTAACACCTTTGAAATTTTCTAATCCTTGTTTTATATTTTCCAATGGAATGTCGAGTAATAGGCCTGTGGTAAAAGCAGCTAACCCATTATAAACATTTTGATAGCCAATAATTGGTAAAACAATTTCAACCTTTTGAGGTGAGATTATCTTATTATTGAGTGTTTTGATTTTGTTTTTAATATCTATAATAAATTTTAATTTATTTCTCCCTATTTTTAAATCTTTTCCCTTTATTATTGCATTGTTTGATTTTAAACCATAAGAATAACAATTATTGTTTTTTTTAATTTTTTTTCCATACTTGTCATCAATATTTACAATACCTATTCCATTTTTGTTCAATACATCAAATAATTTTGCTTTGCTTTGAAAATAGTCATTAATGTTATCATGAAAATTCATATGGTCATAAGATAAGTTTGTGAATATAGCAAGATCATAATTTATTCCATGTACTCGATTTAATTTAAGGGAATGAGATGATACTTCCATAGGAACATGTTGAATATTATTTTTATTCATTTCGGCTAATTTACTTTGTAAAAATGATGCTTTAGGAGTAGTGCATTTATTAGGGTTTTTATATAAGTTGTCTCCAATTTTGGTGTATAAGGTACTTATTAACCCTGTTTTTTTGTTTTGCTTGGATAAGATACTGTCTAGCATAAAAGTAGTTGTTGTTTTGCCAGCAGATCCTGTTATACCAATTATTTTCATATTATTGGCTGGATAATTAAAATAACAAGCATTTAATGCTGCATAAGCTTTTCTGGAAGAATTGACTTTGATATAAGTAATATTAGATGGAATATTTAATAATTTTATTTCTTTTTCGCCTACAATGACATTAGCCCCATTTCCAATCGCTTCTTGAATAAATTGGTGGCCATCATGGTTAAAACCATTTATAGCAACAAACAAAGATTGTTTTTTAATTTTTTTAGTATTATTGGTTATATTTTCAATATGTTGATTTTGATAATTTATTACCATTTTATAATTTAAATTTTCCACTAATTTATCTAATGATTGGTTAAGATTCATTTGTTAATAGCTAAATACTCCTTTCCTAAAATTAAACAAAATTTCTAATTATTTATAATACACACAGTTATTTATAAAAAGAAATTTATAAAAAAATATTAGAGTCATATTTCAATCTATCACTAATATTAAATGAAATTTAAACAAAATGCAAATATTAATCAAATAGAATTCTTCTAATATTTTTAAAAAATCTATTCACAATATCAGAAAGTTAAAGTATCTCTTAAAAGTATTTTGTGATAAACGACCTTTTGGAATAACACATTAATAATAAAGCTATATGCTGAAAGGTGTTGTGGTTCGTTTTTCTGTCTTGCCCGCAATTAAATAATAGAGCTAAAGTTATTTGGGTGGTTTCAACTAAACTCTACTCAAATTTTGCTAATAATTTATTATAGTTACTATTTTGCTTAAAAATCGTACAAATGGCTATATTTTTTTGGAGGTAGTAAGTTTATTTAGATTCAATAGGGACTAGGTTTAGTCTTATGATAAAAAAGGTTACAGTTTATAAATTTTCATTTTTTAAAGTTATAATAAATGAGCAACCTTTGTTTTTGTTGTTTTCAACTATTATTTTTGCTCCATGCTTTTCGACGATTTCTTTTACAATGGATAAACCCAGACCACTACTTTTCTTGTCATTTCTGGTTCTTGCCTTATCTAATTTATAAAACCGCTTCCAAATATTGTTTTTTTCATCTTCAGGTATTCCCTCACCTTGATCACTAATTGAAATTTTAACTTCATTTAGATTTTCATTTTCATCATATGAATTGGTAGATGAAATTTGCACTTTTTTACCTTCCGGGGAATAATTTACAGCATTTTCTATTAAGTTTAAAAAAACTTCTTTAAATTTATTTGGATCTACATTAATTTTTAATTTCTTATCTTCCAATTTTTTTTGGATGGTAAGATTTTTTTCCTTAATTTCTTTTTGTTTTGAATCAAGTGCAAAATTAATTATATCTATTAATTTCACTTTTTTTCTTTTTATAGTGAAACCTTCTGAATCTAATTGACCAAGTATAAGTAATTCTTCTACTAAATAATTTAAATATTCAGCTTCTTTTTTTAATATATTGGTATATTTTTTTAATTTTTTTTTATTAAGATCTTGTTCATCAATAATTTCAATAAATCCCTTAATAGAAGCTAATGGAGATCTAAATTCGTGAGATATGTCAGATATATATTTTTTTCTCACTTTTTCTAACCTTTTTTTCTTCATTAGATGATTTTCAATTTCTTCAACAGCATAGTTAAAAGTATTAACTAAGTTCTTTATTTCTTTAGTGTTCATATTAGTTTCTTTTACTGTGGTATATTTACCATTTGAAATATTTTGAGCAGCATTCTGTAGATTGTTGATAGGTTTGACTATATTTTTGCTGAATTTTACACTTAATACAACAGCTATTATCAAACCGATAATAGAAGAATAGAAGATTAATTTTAAGATATCAAAGATAGTGGTCGTGATATTATCCAATTTTGTTTCTAACACTATCCCTCCAATTACTTCAAAGCGATTCTGATTAGTTGTATCAATTTTAACGTCTTCAGCTTGGTTTAAGGGGTCTTTAAAAAGTGGAAAGATCATCAGTAGATGATTCTTTTCAGGTCCTTTTATTTTACGTGTAATCTGGTTACCTTTCAAAACTTCTTTAATAGATTTGTCTTCAATTTCAAGGTTAAAACTTTTAAAGTTAGAGGAGTTTAATACAAACTGGCCTTCATAATTTATTATACCGATTTCCATATCTGTAGTCTTAGAAATAGTATTTAATCGTTTTTTGCTTTCCTCTCTATTTATCTTGCTTAAGTTTTCGCCTTCAATATATTCATTGATAACTTCTGAGATTCTATGCCCACTATTGGTTGTTTTCCATTCTCTTAAGCCATAGTAATAGTTTTGTATGAGATAACCAAAAGCTAAACTGATACTTAATAAAGTAATGAATATAATTATTATGTTGTAACCTAAAAGGCGTGAGAAAAAACTACCTGTTCCAAATTTCATAATATTATCCCTCTATTTCAAATTTATAGCCAGTTCCCCAGACTGTTTTTAGGGGGGTATTTTCCATACCGTTATTTTTTAATTTTCTTCTAATTCGTTTAATATGTTCGTCGATTGTTCTCATTTCTTTACTATGATTTTCACCCCAAACTTGTTCCATCAATTCTTTTCTAGTAAAAGCAGTTTCTTGATTTTGAGCTAAAAAGGTGAATAATTCAAATTCTTTTGGGGCTAAATTTATATTTATACCGTTATATACAATTGATTTCCCTTTATAGTTGATTACAAGATTTATTTCAGGGAATGTATACTTATTTGAATTATTATTTTCATTGATTTTTTTGGTTTTTTCAAATCTTCTTAATACCGCTTTTATTCTTGCTCTTAATTCACGAGGGGAAAAAGGTTTTGTTACATAATCATCAGCTCCCATTTCTAGTCCTAGGACTTTATCTGTTTCCTCTACTTTTGCTGTTAACATAATTATTGGGGTATTAACACCTTTTTCCTTTAATTGTTTACATACTTCCCATCCATCCATTTTAGGTAGCATTATATCTAAAAGGATAAGATCATAGTCTTCATTAAGGGCTTCATTATAACCAGATTTTCCATCGGCTCGAAAGACAATTTCAGTATTATATGTTTCTAACATAGCAGCAATAAGTTCAAATATATTTTCATCATCTTCAATAAGGAGAAATTTTTTATCATTAAGATTCATAGCATACTCCTTTCATTTATATATTGTTTATACTTTATTTATTCTAAAAAAGTATAGAAATTCCTTTATATTCCGTATATTTAGACATTTATCATTAAATAATTTACATAAAATTTGATTTTTGTTTATATTTTGTTTATAATAATTTTAAGTAATGATATTCAAAAATATTTCAGGAGGGATATAATGGCAAATAATGGACAAACTAAAAAAGGGAAAATTTTTAATTACATCAAAATAGGATTAATTATTTTATTTTTAGCTTGGGTAGTATTTTCAATAAATGGAGTCCAAAATACTGCAAAGGAAAATAAGAATATTGTTTTGAGACCTAATTATGATATTACTTATGTACCGGGTGGCCCGGAAAGATTTGTTGGGGGATATAGAGATGTAGAAAATGTAGATACTGAAAAGAATGTGAAAGAAAGTAATTATTTATGGAGCACTGTATTAATTAAAAATGAGGGTAATGAAGATGGTTCAGATATAGATATAACAGTTAATGCAGCTTATCCAATGGAAAAAATATTAATAAATCCATCGGGTTATAGTAATCCTATTGAAGTAGAGGTGGATGAAAACAAATTATCTGCTAATATTAATTTAGAAAATATAGAAATTAATAATACAGCTCATATATTTGTTGGCTTCAAACCTGAAGGATTTCAGCAACCTTATGATCAAGAAGATATGAAGGTATGGGCTAATAGTTATAATCAACATCTGCAAAAAGTAAATGTAGAGTCAACTAAGAGTGAGAATACTTATTTTGCAACAGGATATAGGGAATTATTTGCAAGTGAATAATTTTGAATTCATTTAAATCCTCCGTTATGGACCAGCAGAGATGCTGGTCTTTTTTTTTTGATATTTTTAGAGTGGAAGTCAAGGTATAAGAGTTTATTCTTTAGATTAATTATATTTTACATAAAATCATTAAAATTATTTTCCTTCCAACTCTGATGCTTTTTCATAAGATATTATCCCTCATCTAGGGTAAACCATTTCCGTAACTTATTTAATTTTTTAAAATAAAAGAAACATTAATTAGTAGTAACATTTTAACAATAATAGATAATCATTTATATTTTTTTATAAATATATTAAAATAAAATTAGCAGATAAGCTATTAGGAAATATTATTTAAACAATTTTTACGAAATGTTTTATGACTAAACGAGAAAAGATTTTTCAAATATTTTTTAAATGAATCGACAATTGTAAATATAAAATGTTACTAAAAATATTTTGTAATATTTTTGAATTATCGATTAATAACAATTATTTATTTGATTTTGAGTAATGGGGAATATAATTCAAGTGAGAAAAGGAAGTGAAATATTAATATGAAAGTGAAAATCATCTTGTGGATAGTTATATTATGTATATTTTCTGTATCAGTTCAGGCAACGAACCCTGGAAGGATATATTTTGATGAACAAAACAATAATTTTCAATATATTATAAGAAAAGGCGATACTTTATATGATATTTCACGGCTATTCAATATTGATTTAACTAAGTTAAAGGAGTTAAATAGTAGTCTTAAACCTAAGAATTTAGAAATTGGATCTAAAGTTAATATAAAGATTAATGAAGACTTAAATTATTATGTTGTTCAACCTGGTGATACTATTTGGGAAATTAGTCAAAAAAATAACCTGACTTCACAGGATATAATAGCTTACAATAAGATTAGTAATCCAAATAAAATAATACCTAGTGAAGTATTATTAACCCCAAAGATTATTAAAAAGAATAATTCTATAAAAGTTATGCAATTTAATAAAACTAAGATAGGAGTTCATGTATCAGGAGTTGCTAGAGTTTTTGAAGCTACCTTAAATTATGAAGTTATAACAAAAAATGGACAAACTTTAAATAAAGGTGTTACGACAGCAGCAATAGGTGCTCCTAGTTGGGGAAAATATGATTTTGAAGTTTGTCATATATCAAATAAGGCATATTATATAGTATTATTTACAACTAGTGCTAGAGATGGAAGCAGGCAGAATGAGATAAAATTAAGGTTATAATATTAGATTTTGACATATTAATTAAGTTCTTATTAATTCTATAAATAGAATGAGGAAACTGATTAACTAATATTTTTAATAAAGTATAATATAGACAGTAAATGGATGAAATATATTAGGTAAGGAAACTCTTGTTTTTATCCAGAGATAGTAAAAACTACTTAAAATATTTGGAACAAAATAATTTAATGAAAGTTAATTATATTATAAAGAAAATTTGTTTGCATTTTAGTATTGAGAATATTAAAATGGAGAGGAACATTAAAATATAGGTTTATTAACAGGAGGGTAAGTCTTGAAAAAAGGAGATATTTCATGGTCATTATTATTGTTTGGTATAATATTATTTTTAGTTGTACCAAGTACAAGAAATCTTTTTGAAAGTTCCACCAATTCATATCCATATTTAATGGGATTTATAAAATTTGCAATATTAGCCACGATGGGAGAATTCTTAACTTTAAGAATTGTAAATAAGAAATGGGAAAAACCAGCAGGATTATTTTATAGAATGTTTATTTGGGGAATTTTAGGGGTTGTTATTGTATTAGTATTTGATTTATTTAATTCTGGAGTTGCCAGATTATTAACAAAAGATATGTTACCTGGTAGTAATTCCGGATTTTCTTTGGCATTTTTTACTAGTCTTTTAATGAATATGATTTTTGCCCCCACAATGATGGCTTTTCATTCTATTACAGATGCTTATATAGATTTAAATTTTAAAGTAAATAAGCAGAAAGTTAATCTGAAAAATGTTGTGGAAGAAGTGAGTTGGAGTCATTTTGTTTCTTTTGTTGTTTTGAAAACAATACCATTTTTCTGGATACCTGCTCATACTATTGTATTTTTACTTCCAGAAGAATACAGAATAATTACCGCAGCTTTCCTATCGATGGCTTTAGGAGCAATTTTAGCTTTTGCCAGTAAAAAAGGAAGAATTGGTTAAAATATATTATTGTTCTTATATTAAAGTGCAGTTTGTTATAGAACAATTTTAATAATTACATTTGAAAATAACGTTAAGTGTGAAAACTATGTAGTCATATGTTATAATATTCTTACAAGTGCTAGGGGGTTGTAAAAATGCCAAAAAAAGAAATTAATGATGTTGAAATTTATTATGAAATAAATGGTGAGAACGAAGAAAATATTGCCTTTTTAAATGGTATAGCAATGCAAACAGCCTTATGGAAAGCTCAAGAGACACATTTTCAAGAAAATTATCAAGTTTTACTACACGATTTTTGCGGACAGGGACAATCTTCATTAGAGCCAAATAAATATTCATTTGAGCAGCATGCAGATGATTTCTATCAACTATTAGAAGAATTAGGAATAGATAAGACCCATGTAGTTGGAGTTTCATATGGGGCGGAAGTTGCTATGCAATTTGCATTGCAATATCCTCAGAAAGTTTCTTCTTTAGTTTTAGGTACTGCTGTTAGTGAGATCAGACCTTTATTGAAAGCAAAAATTGAATCTTGGATAATGGCTGCTGAAACACATAATGGAAAACTATTTTTTAAAGTAATGGCTCCCTATGTTTATTCTAATAGTTTTTATGAAGAAAAAGGTGAATGGTTAGAAAACAGAGCTGATCAATTTGCAAAAAGTGTAACTAAAGAATGGTTAGATGCTTTTATAAGTCTATCTAAGAATTTTTTAACATTAGATATTACAAATGAACTATCTAATATTAAGGTTCCTACATTAGTAATTTCAGGTAAAGAAGATATTCTCAAACCACCTTATTATGGAAAAATAATCAA
Organism: uncultured Halanaerobiales bacterium; assembly: GCA_913055675.1. Taxonomy (GTDB): domain Bacteria; phylum Bacillota; class Halanaerobiia; order Halanaerobiales; family M55B127; genus M55B127. The sequence goes on along the minus strand of CAJXKY010000028.1, from coordinate 21,909 downwards.
AGATGAAATTCCTAATTCTGAATTTAAAATAATTAATAATGCAGCACATGGTCTTTTTGCAGAAAAACCTCATGAATTTAATGAATTAATAGGAAAATTTTTAGGATCTACTACCTAGGTAATAATATTATATAAATTTTGGAGTTTAATTGTCGGAATATATAGTATCAATCAAATAATTTTTACATATTAAATATATTCTTCAGGAGTTAAGTCCCTTTTGTCTGAGTATGGCATCAGGGACTTTTCTATAATAATTATATCGAAAGACATTAGAGGCTTTTAACTTTTATTATATTAGTGTTATTTTATAAATATTTATGCATTAGTAGTTTTAAATATTGAAGAAAAAATAATTAGTATTCTGATGAAATAACAAAAGGTATATTTTTGTCTTTCTACAAATATAAAGTATGTTTTAAAATTATAATTTACAATAAAATTTTAAGTTTTATCATTAGCAAATAAAAATAAAAGGTATCAGAAGTTTAATCTGAAATATATAATTATAGTAGAAAAGATAGTTATTAAATAGCAAATATTAACTAAGTATAATACGAGAAAATATTTGACTAAAATAGAAAATAATGGTGAGTATTATGCATAATAAAGGGAAGAATATAATAAAAACTTTAAAAGAATATAAGAGGAAATATTTGCAGCAAGATCTTTCTTCAGGTATTTCTATAGCTGCCTTATCTGTACCTCAGAATATGGCTTATGCCCTAATAGTTGGATTAAATCCAGTATATGGATTGACTACTTCAATCATATCAAAAATTATATCTACTATTACAGGGAGATCAAACTATATTATTGTAGGTCCTACGAATTTGATGGCAATGGCTATTGCTAGTAATTTAAGTTTTGTACAGGAAGAGAGTTATCTTGAAACAGTAATTTTATTAACCTTATTAGTCGGTGTTTTCCAAATTATAGCGGGGCTTTTTAAATTTGGGAAATTAGTAAAGTATGTTTCTCACCCGGTTATAGTTGGTTTAACAACTGGTGCTGCAATAATAATTGGAGTGGGCCAGCTGAAGAATTTTATAGGTATAACTTTCGGCAGAACTTATAATATATATATAGAAATTTATCATTTAATAATAAATTTTGATGCAATAAATTATGGGGCTGTTTTATTAGGATTATTGACTATAATATTGATAATTTTTGTGGAAAAGAGTAAATATAAAATACCTTCTTATCTTATAGGTGTAATTGGTACAACTATTATTGTAATGATTTTTAGTTTGAATAACCAAGTTGAAATTGTTGGAAGTTTAAATTTTAACCGTTTTAATATTAATTTGCCGACTTTTAATCCTAAAATGATTATCAATTTATCAACTAAAGGACTAGCAGTAGCAATAGTTGGGTTGATTCAAACTCTTGCAGTAGTAAAATCAATATCTAATCGTACAAATGAAGAACTGGATATCAATAAAGAATTTATTAGTCAAGGAGTAATGAACTTTGGGCTATCATTCTTTAATGGTTTTGCAAGTTCAGCATCTTTTACTAATACATTTGCAAATTATCAATCAGGCGCTAAAACTAGAATATCTGAATTAATTTCAGCGTTATCAATATTAGCATTTATCTTGTTTTTTAACTTTTTCATAAAATTTATTCCTATTTCTGCTTTGGCGGGTTTAGTATTAGTAGTAGCTTATAATATGATAGATACAGAAGAAATTAAAGAATTATTAAATGCTACTAAAGCTGATACTTTAATTTTCATATTAACGTTTATAGCAACAATTAGTTCCCCGCGTATAGAGTATGCAGTATATTTTGGAGTATTTTTATCAATAATTACTGTTTTGAGGGATAGTTCAGAAGCTAATGTAGGACATCTAAAATATGATAAAGATGCTCATTCGAAAATAATAACAACTGAACCTGAAGATATAGAAGAGGATGAATATATTATATTAGATTTGGTAGGAGATTTCACTTTCAGTGCAGCAGATAGTTTCAAATATAAATTAGAAGATGTATCCGAGGCAGCTGATGGTTATATTATAAGGGTCCGAAATATAGATAATATGGATATCACCTCAATTAATGAATTGAAGAAATTTATTAAAACGGTTCAATCTAGAGAAGGAGAAATTTTAATTTCAGGCCTAAATGACAATAAATATGAAATATTAAAGAATTTAGGTATAATTCAATTAGTAGGTGAAGAAAATCTATTTTTTGAGAAAAACAAAATTCTTTCTTCCACTCTAGATGCGGTTGAACAGGCAGAAAAAGATAATGGTAACAATACTAATTAATTATGTAAGTTGATATAGAAAAATTCCAATAATCATTAAAGTTAATCCCAAAATTTGAGTCCAAGAAAAATGAATTACATGTTCGCCAAAAACACCGAAGTAATTAATCAAAGCATTTGCAAGAATTTGAGTAACTATCAGTATTGTGATTGCATAACTAGCTCCTAGAGCAGTAATTCCTTTCATTACACTAAATACTATTATAACACCCAAAATACCCCCAATTAAATAATAAGGGTTAACATTTTTTATGTTTGCAAAAGTAACTTTGTTGACCGCAATTAAAATTATGAAAGCTAAAATAAATCCAGAACCATGAACCAAGACATTTGTATGCCATAATCCAATATGCTCACTAGCTCTGGTATTAAAGATTCCTTGTAGTGAGACCATAATTCCAGCTAAAATTGAAAAGATGACTCCTTGTATCATTATATAATCCTCCTTAAAAAATTATCTTATAATAATATATTGTTGATTAAATTTACCAGACGGCTATATGGCCGTCTGTTCTTTTTTCAGTTCCTCCGATATATATTTTTCTTTTTGAATCTTTTAGAATAATTTGTCCTCTACCAAAATTACCGGAATCTAATTTAAGTTTAATTTTATGACCTTTCCTGGCAAGTTCTTTAGCAATATGATTTGGAAAGTCTGATTCTACTAATATCTCTTTATTTTTAATCCACTGCCATCTTGGAGCATCTAATGCAGTTTGCGGATTTAGCGCAAAATCGATTAGGTTCATTAAGACCTGTATATGACCCTGGGGCTGCATATAACCTCCCATAACTCCAAAAGGACCTATCGGTTTTTTGTTTTTAGTAAGAAAACCAGGGATTATAGTATGGTATGGTTTTTTGTTTGGTGCTAGGCTATTATGGTCTTTTTTATTTAAAGAAAAACTATGTCCTCTATTTTGTAATGCAATTCCAGTGTTTGGGACCACTAAACCAGAACCAAAACCCATATAGTTACTTTGAATAAATGAAACCATATTGCCCTCTTTATCAGCTGTAGAGAGATAAACAGTACCACTTTTATTAAATTCAATAGGATTAGGTTTTATAGCCTGCTTATTATTTATCATTTTTTTTCTATTCATAGCATACTCTTGTGATAGAAGTTTTTCAATACTTACTTTCATATTTTTGGGATCGGTAATATATTTTTTTCCATCTATAAAGGCTAGTTTTAAGGCTTCAATTTGTTTATGGTAGGTTTCCACCCGTTCCTTACTTTTGAAAGTAAAGTTTTTCAGAATATTTAAGGCCATTAGTGCTACTAAACCCTGTCCATTTGGTGGTAATTCCCACACATCATACTCCCGATATTTTACACTAAGGGGTTTTATCCATTCTGGTGAGTAAGCACTTAAATCTTCCTTTCTTAAAAATCCGTCATACTTTCTTGAAAAACGATCTATTTTTTCTGCTAATTCACCTTTATAGAAAGCTTTCCCTTTAGTTTTTGCTATTTTTTGTAATGTATCTGCATGATCTTTTGATTTCCACACATCTCCACAATTAGGCGGATTACCATCAATAGTAAAGGTTTCAAACCAATTTGAAAAGTGTTCTTTAGTAAGTTCATTTTCAAATTCATGATATGCTTTTTTCCAGTTTTTACTTAGAACAGGTGATAGGGGGTAACCCTCTTTAGCATAATTAATAGCTGGTTCTAGTACTTCTTCTAAACTTAAATTACCAAATCTTTCTGAAAGTTTCACCCATGCAGAGGGTGCTCCAGGAACAGTTACAGGTATCCAGCCTCGTTTAGGCATTTTATTAAATCCTCGTTCTTTCACTTCATTTATTGAAATATTTTTTGGTGAAGGTCCACTTGCATTCAACCCATATATTTCATCTTTCATCCAGACAATTGAAAAAGCATCTCCGCCAATTCCATTAGAGGTTGGTTCGACTACAGTTAAACAAGCAGCTGTCGCAATGGCTGCATCAACAGCATTACCTCCCTTTTTTAAAATATCTAAACCAGCTTGTGCAGCGAGAGGTTGTGAAGTTGCGACCATACCTTTTTGGGAAAACTTAGTCATTTGACTTGAAGCGTAAGGATAATTTAAGTAATTATGATCCATTGATTTCAACTCCAATAATTTTTTTTTGAAACTGTTAAGAGATAATTATAATAATTAAAAAGAATATATTATATCTTATTATCCATAATACCAAAAATTGCTTATCATTTCTATGGTTTTAGAGAAAAAAATAGTATCTATATACTAAGAGGCAATTTAAATATTTAAAATATGAAGTTAAAATAAGTGTTTTATAATAAGTAAAAATACTGTTTTCATTATACAAATTAATTGAAAAACAGTAAATTAAATTTATTTAAAAAGAGGATTTTCATAAAATACATAAAAAAGAATAGAAAAGAGGTGATGTATTTGGATGAAAAAATATTAGGTTCTACATATGGTTTATTATCGGCAATTGGTTTTGGTATAGTGCCAATTTTGGCTTTGTTTGCATATGAAGGTGGAATTGACGTATATACTTTGCTTTTTTTAAGATTTAGTTTAGCTTCAATACTTTTATTTGCATATATTTATATCACTAATAAAGAAATTATTCTTGATATTAAACAAATAATCAAAATATTTATAATGGGAGGTATTTTTTATTCGATTTTTAGTTTTTGTTATTTTTCAGCGATTAGATATATACCAGCTTCTCTAGCTGTATTGATTTTTTATACCTATCCATTTATAATTGCTATAATTTCTTTTTTTATGGGTATGAAGTTAACAAAAAAAGTAGTAGTAGCTATAATTATTTCATTTATAGGTTTGAACTTTGTGCTTGGTCAAACTGATGGTAATATAGTGATGCTTGGCTTAATCTTCGCATTTGGTGCCTCAGTATTTTATTCAGTATATACTTTGTATGGGGATTATATTTTAAAAGATGTGCCACTTCTTACTACGATAGCAATGGTATGTTTATTTGCCGCATTATCTTTTTTAGTAGTAGGGATGGGAACAAACAATATTCAATTTTCATTTTCATTGCGTACCTGGTTTCCTATTTTTGGTATTTCAGTGGTATCTATGCTAGGATTTTTGGCTTTTTTTCAGGGAATAAAACTAACTAGTCCAACTTCTGTTTCGGTTCTAAGCATGATAGAACCGGTTGTAACTATTGTATTATCCATAATATTTTTTAATGATATTTTAAATTATTTTCAAATTTTTGGTGCAATTTTAGTACTTGGTGGGGCGGTTTTAGTGGTACTCAGTGTTAATGAAAGAAAAAAAATAAGATGAAAATATCATGAGAAAAATTTCTCAAAAATGGTATAACAGTAATGAGAGTTCCTCGTTTGTTCTAACCTATTTTTTTAGAATTCTGAAAATTATAATTATTTAATAAATTAAAAAGGAATTATTAATTTGGCATTGAATAAATTATATAGTGTGTATTGTCGACAATCGACAGAGTTAATAAAGTGGTCAAATATTTTATGGGTGGTGATAAATTAGTTGATTAATATATATTAATTTGTTTCCCATATATTAAACATAATTAATAAGGAGGTATTGCATTGGCTAAAAAGAAAAGTATTTTAGATTTTTATGAAATGAAAGAAAATGATGAAAAGGTTGCTTGGATTACAGCATATGATTTTCCAACTGCACAGTTTGCTGAAAAAGCAGGAATGGATATGATCTTAGTGGGAGATTCTCTTGGAATGGTAGTCAAAGGATATAAAGGTACAGTTCCAGTTACTATGGAAGACTGTATTGCACATAGTCAAGATGTGAGAAGAGGTGCTCCTAACACATACTGTATAGGAGATATGCCTTTTGGATCTTATCAAGTTTCCGATGAAAAAGCCGTAGAAAATGCTGCTAGATTTTTAAAAGAAGCAGATATGGATGCAATTAAATTAGAAGGTGGTAGAAGAGTTTCTAGCAAAATTGAAGCAATAAGTGATGCTGGTATAGTTGTATTTGGTCATATCGGACTAACTCCTCAAAGTTCTGGACAACTTGGTGGATTTAAAGCTCAGGGGCTTACTGTAGATAGTGCACGTGACTTAATTAAAGACGCTGTTTCAGTTCAAGAATCAGGGGCACAGGCATTATTATTGGAAGCAGTTCCACCTGAAGTTACAGAATTCATTACTGAAAAATTAGATATACCAGTTTATTCAATTGGGGCTGGCTTACCATGTGATGGTCAATTATTAATTTGTGGTGATATGTTAGGTATGTTCCAAGCCTTTACACCTAAATTTGTAAAACAGTATGCAAATGTGGCAGAAATAGAGATTGAAGCTTTTGAAGAATATATTGAAGATGTTAAAGAAGGTAAATTTCCAACAGATGATCATGTATATCATGCAAAAGATAGTAAAGAAGAGTTTGATAAACTGTTCGCTGAATTTGAATAAATAGGGGGAATAAAGAATGGCATTTAAAGACATTAAAAAATACTTAGAAAAAGAAACGCCTTTTTCACTTAGAGAAAGATTTGATTTACCAGATTCTGAGCTAAGATTTGATGGTGGAGCACATTGTCGTATAGAAATATCTGGGATTGAGTCTGTATCAAATCTTAAAAATATGGTAAAAGAAGCAGAAAAAAGAAATGTAACAATTCATAGAGTAATTTCTTTAGTAAGAGGAGCAACACTTTTAGATGATGCTGAACTAAAAGAATTTGCTGCCGTAGGTGCAGAGCACGATTTAGAATTATTGGTCAATCCTTCTGCTAATAGAGGATGGGATCAAGGAAGACAATATGTAACTGAAGAGGGTTATGTATCTGGCATGAGATTAAGAGGTCACGATATGGTATATAATTATTTGCGTGAAATTCAACGTTGTATTGATGCTGGTATTCGCGGCTTTTTAGTAACTGATGAGGGTATGCTAAATCTATTAAATAAATTAAGAGAAGATGGAGTACTTCCCAAAGATGTTAAATTTAAAGTATCCGTTTTTGCTGGCCATGGGACTGCTTTTGGTGGTAAGTTATTACAGGATTTAGGAGCAGATAGTTTTAACCCGCTTGCAGATATGACGTTACCTATGCTGTCCTCAATAAGACAGGGTGGTGTTGATATACCACTTGATGTTTATATGAGTTTAGTAGAATCGATGGGTGGATTCCAGCGTTATCATGAATCTGCTGAAATAGCTAGAATATCAGCTCCGGTTTACTTTAAAATAGAGCCCGGTCCATCTGAAGCAGAATTATATAATACCTGGGCAGATGCTAGAAATCCTGACTTTGGTGATAATTTAGCAAAAGAAAGAGTAAAATTAGCTCAAATTATTTTAGAATGGTTAGACCGTTCTGAATATGATTTAGTTACTAATGACTATAAAGAAGATCTTTCAATACCGCAAGTTTAATTTAAAAAAGATGCCAGCTGTTAAATCAGCTGGTATCTATTAAAATCATATAAAATATACTTTAAAAACATTTAATTAGTAAAGATTAAACTGACTATATGGAGGTAGAAATAAATGGATAATGTTTTTAATTCTGCATTAGATTCTTTAAATAAAGCTGGGGAATTAGCTGGGATTGATCCCAATGTAATGAATTTACTTTCAAGGCCAAAAAGAATAATTGATTTTTCAATTCCTTTAAAAATGGATGATGGGAGTTTTAGATTATTTGAAGCTTATCGGGTACATTATAATGATGCCTTGGGTCCTACAAGAGATGGAACAAGATTTGTTCCTAATTTACACATTGATGAAGTTAAAGCTCTTGCCTTATTTATGACCATCAAGCATGCTGTATCTGATGTTCCAGCCGGTGGTGGCAAGGGTGGTATTAAAGTAGACCCTTCAGAATTAAGTGATTGGGAATTAGAAAGACTGACTAGAGGATTTATAAGAAACTTAAAACCCAAAGGTCCAAAGATTGATATTCCGGGTGCAGATATTGGAACTGATTATCGAACTCAGTCCTGGATGCTTGATGAATATGAACAGATCACTGGTGAACACAATCCACCTGCCATAAATGATAAACCAAATATTATGGGAGGGACAGTAGGTAGTGCTGAGGCTACAGGTTTAGGTATCTTTTATGTTACTCAAGAAGCCTGTAAAGATAATAATATTGATCTAAAAGAAGAAGAAGTTGTCATTCAAGGTTTTGGTCAGGTTGGAGCAACTATAGCTCGTTACTTGTATGATTTAGGAGCAACTATAACAGCTGTTAGTGATATTAGTGGAGGATTTTATAATAAAAAAGGTTTAGATATACCAGAAATGCAGGAATACGTAGAAAAAAATCAGAACTTAGATGGTTACACTAAAGCAGAGAATATTAGCAATGAAAAACTCTTAGAATTGGAGTGTGGATTGCTAATTCCTGCAGCAGTACAAAATGTTATTAATAAAAATAATGCAGGTAATATTAATGCTAAGATGATTATAGAGGCTGCTAATGGTCCTATAACTCCTGATGCAGAAAATATTCTTAAAGAAAATGGAATTAAAGTTATTCCAGATGTTGTAGCAAATGCCGGAGGCGCAATTGTATGTCATTATGAAAGAATTCAAGGTATAACAGATGATTATTGGGATTTAGAAAAAGTAGAGAAGAGATTGAACAAACAGATTCTCAATGCATATTTTAATGCTCGCGATACAGCAGAAGAGTTTGATACTACAACCCGTCTTGGTGCCTGGATAGTTGCACTAAGAAAAGTAACACAAGCTGTGAAAATGAGAGGTTGGGTCTAATTTAAAAAGGGGAGGGGTAATAAGTTGTTATTTAGTGAAAAAGAATATAAGAAGAGAGTTGAAAAAACAAAAAAGAGAATGCAGGAAAAGGGTATTGATGTAATGATGGCTTCTCATCCTGCAAATATGAATTATCTAACAGGATATGATGGTTGGTCCTTTTATGTACATCAGTGTGTGTTAGTTTCTTTGGATCAAGAGGAACCAGTCTGGATAGGTAGAAATATGGATGCCAATGCAGCTAAGGTTACTACATATCTTAAATCTGATAATATTAGAAACTACGCTGATGATTATGTTCATTCTCCGATTGGTAAGCATCCTGTTGACTTTATAGCAGATGTTATTGAAGAAAAGGGTTGGGGAGATAAAAATATTGGATTAGAAATGGATCAATTCTATTTTACTCATAAAACATATGAAATACTAAATAAAAGATTTCCTAAAGCCAATTTTATAGATGCAGATCTTTTAGTGGCAATGGTTAGACAGATAAAATCAGATCCAGAGATTGAAATGATGAAAAAAGCAGGCAAAATAGCAGAAAAAGTTATGCAGACTGGGATTGACCAACTAGAAGTAGGAAAAAGAGAATGTGATGTTGCTGCTGAAATTTCTAAAGCCCAGATTACTGGTACAGATAAAATTGGGGGGGATTACCCAGCAATAGTACCACTTATGCCAGCTGGTGATGGAATAGATGCTCCACACCTAACTTGGTCAGAAAGAAAATATAAAAAGAATGAACCTGTTATTTTAGAGTTGTCTGGTTGTTATAATAGATACCATGCTCCAATTGCAAGAACAGTATATTTAGGTGAACCTCCAAAAAGAATGCAAGAAATTACAGATTTTGTAGTTGAAGGTTTAGAAGAAACACTTGATTATATTAAACCAGGTGTGACTTGTGAAGCGGTTGAAGAAAAATGGAGAAAGTCAATAGCAAAAGGTAATCTTGTAGATGCATCAAGATTAGGTTATTCATTTGGTTTGAATTATCCTCCTGACTGGGGAGAACAGACTGCCAGTATGAGACCTCACGATAAAACTGTATTGAAGAAAAATATGACTTTCCACTTGATTCCAATTATTTGGCAGGATGAAATTGGCTTTGAAATGAGTTCTGCTATTAGAATTACTGAAGACGGATGTGAAGAGCTTTATAACTTCCCTCACAAATTATTTAGTAAATAAAATTTAAGTATTTAACTTTAAGCTGATATTATATAATATGCAGGAACGAAAATGATTGTAAAGAAAGTAAAAATATAAGGAAGTTAAAAAGGCTTAAATATTAACAATAGATATCAGCTTAAATGGAGGGTTTAAGATGAATTTAGAAAGCAGATTTTCTCATAAGAGTCTGAAAAGTGAGGTTGTAGATTATTTAAAAGAACAGATATTTTTAGAAAACTATGTTGGTGGGGATAGAATAGTTGAAACTAATGTGGCAGACGAACTGGATATTAGCAGGGCTCCTGTAAGAGAAGCAATCAAAGAATTGGAAAGCCAAGGATTAGTGGAAAATGTCCCACGTAAAGGTACTTTTGTAGTAGAATTTAACCAGGATGAAATCCAAGAACTTTTTGATATTAGAGTAATGTTAGAAGAAAGAGTATTTAAAATTCTAATTGAGGAAGAATTATTAGAAGAAAAAGACTATGAATATCTGGAAGAACTTGTAGAAGAAATGGTAAAAATTGCAGAAAGCGATAAAGATAAAAACGAAAAAATTATGTTGGTAAATAAAAGGGACATGAAATTTCACAGTTATCTTTGGAGTAAGTCCAACAGTAAATGGACAAATAGAATTCTTACTACCTTATATTATCAACTTCAATTGGCGATGATTATAGATGCAAAAAAAGAAGAAAACTTAAAAGAAGCTAGTTTAAAACACAAGGATATCCTAAAATGTTTAAAAGAAGAAAGTGTAAAAAAGACAAAAGAGGCAGTTATAGATCATATCAAGACCTTATCTGAGGTGGTGTAAGAAATTTAAAAATATACTCAAAAGTCGACAATTGACAATCTACAATTTGATTCATTAAAAATATTGGAGGTTTATAAGCATGAAAAAAGAGGAAATTTATACTAAAAAAGCTCCTGAACCTGGTAATTATTCTCAAGCAGTTAAATATAATGGGTTGATCTTTGTATCAGGCCAAACTGCTGATGATGTTGAAACAGGTAAACCCGTTTATGGATCTGTAGGTGAGCAGACAAGATTAATACTTACAAACATCAAAAATATTTTAGAAGAAGCCGGTTCGGGAATGGACAAAGTATTAAAAGTAAATGTATATATTTCTAATATGAAGGATAAAAATGAAATGGATAAAGTATATGCAGAATTCTTTGACCAAGAGATTCCGCCAGCACGAATAGCAATGGCTGTTAAGGGCTTAGATGCAGGCCTTGATGTAGAAATAGATGTAAGAGCTCATGAATAATTTATAAAGTTCAAAGGGAGGCTATATTGATGAGTCAGGATATAAATATGACTGATATTTTTGAAGCTAAAAAATTAATTTACTCGATTGCAAGAGAAACTCCATTATATAAAGCACAAGACTTATCAAAAACAACCAATTCTGACATATATTATAAATTAGAATTTTTACAGGATACCAGAAGTTTTAAAGTTAGGGGAGCAGCTAACTTTGCTATGCATTTAACTAAAGAAAAATTAAGAAGTGGTCTAACTACTTATTCAACTGGTAACCATGGACGAGCTACTGCTCATGTAGCTCAAAAGCTGGGTACAGATGCAAAGATTTGTTTGTCAAAAAATGTACCTCAAAACAAAATTGACGGTATTAAAAATTCTGGTGGGCAGGTAGTAGTATATGGTGACAGTCAGGATGAAGCTCAAGAAAAGGCAAATCAACTTTCCCAAAGTGAAAATAGAGCTGTAGTACCTCCCTTTGACCATAAACATATTATCTGCGGCCAGGGTACAATTGGTTTAGAGATAATAGAAAAAATTCCTAAACTTGATAATATAATTGTTCCGTTAAGTGGGGGTGGATTAATAAGTGGTATAGCTTATGCTGTAAAATCTATAAATCCAGACTGTAAAGTTTATGGCATTAGTATGAAAAACGGTGCAGCAATGTATGAAAGTTTAAAAAAAGGAAAGCCAGTACAGATAAAGGAAGCTGAAAGTCTGGCAGACAGTTTACAAGGCGGCATCTTACTTGATAATAAATATACATTTGAAATGGTAGAAAAATATGTTGATGAGGTTATATTAGTCTCAGAAAAAGAAATAAAAGAAGCGATGAAACATGCGTTTTATGAGGAACATTTCATCTTAGAAGGTGCGGCCGCAGTTGGCATAGCTGCAATACTTAGCGAAAAGGTAGATGTTTCAAAGCAAAAATCAGCTATTTTATTAACAGGAACAAATATTTCAAATGAAGAATTTATCTCAATTATCAAAAACTAATTAGGGAGGATTAATAAGTTTATGGCAACGATTATGGATCCTTTAGTATCATTCGCTGGTTGGATGTGGGGATGGCCTTTAGTTGGAATTTTGACAATTGTTTCAATAATTTATTCATTTGGTTTAAAATTTGTTCAATTTAAAAGATTCGGTTTTATAATGAAAAATACATTTGGGAAAATATTTACGACTAAATCATCAGGTGAAGGAACTTTAACACCTATTCAAGCTGTTTCTTCTGCTTTGGCAGGTACCTTAGGTACAGGAAATATAGCTGGTGTTGGAGTAGCAGTTGGTCTTGGTGGTCCTGGAGCAGTATTTTGGATGTGGATAGTAGCTTTGTTGGCAGCAATTGTAAAATATGCTGAAATAGTGCTTGGGATTTTTTATAGAGAAAAAGATTCTTCAGGAGTATATCGCGGTGGATTCATGTATGTAGTTACAAATGGACTGGGAAGTGGTTGGAAATGGTTAGCAATGTTTTGGAGTTTCCTCTTCTTTATCCAGTTTACAATAGGAGGAGCTGTTCAATCCAATGCTCTTGCTGATGTATTGAATCTATCATTTGGTTGGAATAATTTAATTGTAGGGATAGTTGTAGCAATTTTAGCAGGCATTGTAATAATTGGTGGAATCAAAAGAATAGGTAAAGTGGCTGAAAAGATTGTTCCTATAATGGCTGTAGTATATTTTCTAGGAGCCTTGGTTATTCTAATTACTCACTATAATGTAATACCACAAGCATTAAGTCAAATTGTTTCTTCCGCTTTTAATGGAATGGCCGCTACAGGTGGTTTCGCGGGAGCTACTGTAATGATGGTTATTCGTCATGGCTTTTCTAGAGGAGTATTTTCTAATGAAGCAGGTATGGGTACATCACCAATGGCTCATGCAACTGCCCAAACTGATCATCCTGCACGTCAGGGGATCTGGGGAATATTTGAGGTCTTTGTAGATACAATAATAATGTGTACAATGACAGCTTTAGTCATAATGGTTACAGGAACATTGGCCAGTGGAGAAGTTGGAGCAAGTCTTACGGCACTTTCATTTGGTCAGGGACTTCCAGGCCCGGGTGATTTAATAGTAACATTGTCTACAGCATTTTTTGCATATACCACTATCTTAGTAGCAGAATATTATGCTGAAACCGGTGCCCAATATGTATTTGGCGAGAAAATAATCAAACCCTTTAGATATGTATTTATTATTGGTCTAGTTGTTGGAGCTGTAGGAGGATTAAAGCAGGTCTGGGGTATATTTGATCTATTTATGGCATTAACTGTAGCTATAAATGCTATTGTAATTACCTACTTTATTGGAGATGTAAAAAGACTTACCAAAGAATTCTTTGGTAGTGATGGTCAATTAGATGATAATTTGAGTAATAGTTTCAACAGAGATATTGAATAGTTTAAATTAAAAACATATGGTGTGGGGTTTGAAAATTAAAAATATTTGAAAAATTCGAATAACCCCATACCAATTTAATAACTGGAGTGAGTGATGATGGGTTTAAATGAAAGTTTAGTTAATAAAATAAATACAAAAGCAGAAGAAATTGAAGAAAAAATAATTAAACTAAGAAGAAAAATTCATCGGAATCCAGAACTGGGTTTAGCGGAACATGAAACCAGTAAACTTATTAAAGAAGAATTAAATAAATTAGATATACCAGTTAAAGATAATTTATATAACAGAGTTGATATAAAAGAAGAACTAGATAAATTAGGAGAAAAGATTCAAGATAGCCATGGTCCAACTGGATTATTAGGTATATTGGAAGGTTCCAAAAAAGGGGAAACAGTTTTATTGAGATCAGATATGGATGCATTAAAAGTGATTGAAAGTAATGATGAGGATCACTTACCTAAGCAACAAGATTTTCGTTCAAGAAATGAAGGCAAGATGCATGCCTGCGGACATGATGCCCATATTGCTATGTTATTAGGTGCAGCACATGTATTAAGTGAATATAAAGAGGAAATAAAGGGCAGAATAATATTTCTATTTCAACCTGATGAAGAACGAGGTTGTGGGGCTAAATTAATGAAAAAATCAGGTATCTTAAATGAAGTTGATGCTGTTTTTGGTATTCATGTATGGTCACCAATACAAGCAGGAAAAGTAATGATAAACTCAGGTCCTATGATGGCTTCAGTCGATAATATTTGGTTAAAGTTTAAAGGAGGAGGGGGACACAGTTCTGCTCCAAATGAAACTGAAGAGCCTTTATTAGCAGCAAGTGAATTGGTAAATCAACTATATAAAATGAATGCAAGGAATGTAGATACTCGTAATCCATCTTTAATCAGTATTGAGTCATTTAATTCAGAAGCTGATTGGGGAGTAATTCCTGATGAGGCAAGATTAAAAGGAACAATAAGAACTTTTGATGAAGATGTTAGGGCAACAATAATCGATGAAATAAATAATATTGGAGAAAGTTTAGCAAAAATTCATAACTTAGAATTTGAATTTGATAATTTGTATGCTTTTCCACCAACTATAAATACTCAAAATGAAGCAAAAATTGCTATTGAGGCCGCTCAAAAAATATTTGATGATAATGTATTTGCTGACAAACCTGTAATGTCTGGTGAAGATTTCTCTTACTATTTACAAGATCGTCCGGGAGCATTTATATTTTTAGGTATTAGGAACAAAGAAGTAAACTCCGATTATCCTCATCATAATCCCAACTTTGATGTTGATGAGTCTTTATTAAAAAAGGGAACAGCATTACATTCACTTATAGCATTGAATTATTTAAATTCATAAAGAATAATTTAGAAAGGAGAACTTATGCCGGTATTTGAAAAAAGGGAGTTTAAAAATAGATTAAAAAGAACTAAAGAAAAAATGGATGAACAAGGATTAGAGGTTTTATTAGCAACACATCCCGCCAATATGAACTATGTGACTGGTTATGATGGATGGTCCTTTTATGTTCATCAGGGTGTTTTGATATTTATTGACCGTGAACAACCGATCTGGTTTGGTAGAGAGCAAGATAGTAATGGAGCAAAAATTACAACCTGGTTAGATAATGAAAATATAATAGGATATCCAGACGATTATGTACAATCTTTAATCAGACATCCAATGGACTTTATGTCAGATATTTTAATAGATCTAGGATATGGGGGTTCGAATATAGGGGTAGAAATGGATAATTATTATTTTACACCTAAAGCGTTAAACTCAATAAAAGAAAACTTACCCCAATCTACTGTAAAAGATGCTAACCGATTAATACCCTTAGTTAGACAAATAAAAAGCAAACAAGAACTCAAATATATGAAAATGGCTTCTAGGATTGTAAAAAAGACGATGCAGACAGCCATTGATGAAATTGATGAGGGAGTTCGAGAAGGAGATGCAGCTGGAAAGGTATATCAGGCACAAATAAGTGGTACTAAAGATTTTACTGGTGATTATACTGCTATTGCACCTATTATGCCTTCGGCAGAAAGAACTACAACAGCCCATTTAACATGGACTGATCGCAAGTATCAAAAAGAAGATGTAGTTTTATTAGAGTTGGCAGGCAGTAAGTATAAATATCATGCTCCTCTATCTAGAACTTTATATATAGGTGATCCACCTAAAGATTTAACAGATATAGCAAAGGTTGTTGTAGATGGATTGAATAAAACACTTGATTTTATAGAACCTGGAGTGACTTGTGAAGAAGTTGAAGAAAAATGGAGAGAATCTATTTCAGGTAGTAAGGTTGTAAAAGAGTCAAGGGTCGGTTATTCTTATGGTTTGAATTACCCACCCGATTGGGGAGAACATACTGCTAGTTTAAGACCAGGGGATAAAACAATCTTAAAACCAGGTATGACATTTCATTTTATGCCAGGGATTTGGTTAGATGAATTCGGATTTGAAAATAGTGAACCTTTCTATGTTACTGAAAAGGGTTGTGAAACATTTGTGGATTTTCCAAGAAAGTTATTTACAAAATAAAATAGTTTACAAGGTTGTTATTGTTAACACCTTAAAAAGGGGTGATTGTAAGCATGAACTTTTTAAATAAATTTAATGATATAATTAAAAAATTTGAAGAGTATGTTCTAGCGTATGGTGTGATGATTATGGCTTCTTTAACAATAATAAATGTAATTTCAAGGAATTTTTTAGGCCAGGGATTATCATTTGCAACAGAGGTAAATGAGTTTTTAATAGTGCTTGTTACCTTTCTAGGTACCAGTTATGCAGCAAGAAATGGAAGGCATATAAGAATGTCTGCCTTTTTTGATATTGCTAACAAAAAAATTAAGAAAATTCTTACTTATGTAATGACTGGTGGAACTGCTCTAATAATGTATTATGTAACTTATTTATCCGCAATATATGTTTTTGATGTCTTTCAAAGTGGCAGAATGAGCCCTGTAATGAGGGTGCCATTGGCATATATTTGGATTTGGGTTCCGATTGGTTTATTGATGACTGACATTCATTATACTCTGGCATTTGTCAAAAACATAATGGAAGATGAAGTTTGGATTTCTTTTGAAGAACAATCTGAATATGAAGACTTAGAAACTGCAATGAGTGAAGATGATTCATTAATTAGTTAAGTGCGACTTTATTAATCTTTTAAATATATGAAAGAAGGAGATGAGTTGGATGTTAGCGTTAATGGGAACAGTTATGATTGTTTTACTATTTTTAGGATTTCCAATGATGATACCACTGCTGACAGCGCCAATAGTAATAATGCATTTCTATTTTCCTGCTTTTAATCCTACAGTATTAATTCAACAGATGATAGCTGGAATCTTACCTGCTTCACTTATAGCAGTACCTATGTTTATCCTAGCGGCTGATATTATGTCAGCAGGAGAAATGTCAAATAGATTGGTTGATTTTGTTAAGGTTTTTGTGGGTCATGTTAAAGGAGGAATGGCAATAACTACAGCTGCGGCTTGTACATTCTTTGGAGCAATTTCAGGGTCTACTCAGGCCACAGTTGTTGCAATTGGTGGTACAATGAGACCATATTTATTGCGTGATGGTTATGACGATTCCTTTACTACAGCATTAATAATTAATTCTAGTGATATAGCATTACTTATTCCTCCCAGTATTGGTATGATCGTATACGGAGTAGTAAGTGGTACCTCAATTGGTGAGTTGTTTATAGCTGGAATAGGACCTGGATTACTGATATTATTTATGTTTGCTGTCTATAGTTATATATATGCAAGAATGAAAGGTATACCTACTCATGATAAAGCCAGTTGGTCTAAACGTTGGAAAGTAACGAAAAGAGCTTTAGTCGCTTTTGGATTTCCAGCTATTATTATTGGAGGAATCTATTCAGGATTTTTTAGTCCGACGGAAGCTGCAGCGGCATCTGTTTTTTATGCTGGAGTGATTGAGATATTTGTATATAAAAATTTAAAAATTACTGATTTAAAGGAAATAGCCTTATCAACAGGTTTAGTTACAGGGGTAGTGTTTATCCTGGTTGGTTCCGGTGTTGCTTTTTCCTGGTTGATATCGTTAGCCAGGATACCTAATCAAATATTACCCGGGATTATAGGAACTAATCCAACTCAGGTTTGGGTATTATTTGTAATTGCTGTTGCGTTTTTCATTGGATGTATGTTTGTGGATCCAATTGTAGTAATAATGATTTTGACACCAATTTTCAAACCTGTAGTTACTTCTTTAGGTATAGATCCTGTTTTAGTAGGTACTTTGGTTACACTTCAGGCGGCTATCGGTTCTGCTACCCCGCCCTTTGGTTGTGATATATTCACGGCAATCGCAGTCTTTAAAAGACCATATTTTCAAGTTATCAAAAAGACACCGGTCTTTATTGCAATGTTACTCGTAGTTTCAGCATTACTAATCTTCTTCCCAGATGTAGCATTGTTCTTAAGAGATTTAGCATATGGATATTAATAGGAGGATAGACTGATGGATATTAAAGGAAAAATAGATGAATTAAATGAAGAGTTAATTGATTTAAGAAGAGATTTTCATAAACATCCAGAACTGGGGTTTAAGGAATTTAGGACAGCAAAAATAGTAGCTAATTATTTAAGAGACTGCGGCCTAGAAGTAGAAGAAAATGTAGCAAAAACTGGAGTTGTAGGATTATTAAAAGGTGATAAGCCGGGCAAAACTCTTATGTTGAGAGCAGATATGGATGCATTGCCTATCCAAGAACAGAATGATGTAGATTATAAATCAGAACATGATGGTGTTATGCATGCTTGTGGACATGATGGTCATACTGCAATGCTTCTAGTGGCTGCAAAAATTTTGTCCCAATGTAAATATGAATTACATGGAAATGTTAAATTTGTATTTCAACCCAATGAAGAAACAGCTGGAGCAAGAGAAATGATTGAAGAAGGTGTATTAGAAAATCCCAAAGTAGATGGTGCATTTGGATTACATCTATGGACTCCAATCGAAAGTGGTAAAATAGCTATATCTCATGGAGCCGTGATGGGGGGATTATATGAATTTGAAGTAAAAATCAAAGGACAAGGTGGCCATACTTCTGCACCTCATACTGCTATTGATCCAGTATTAGTAGCTAGCAATGTAGTACAATCTGTTCAATCTATTCAAACAAGAGAAATTGACCCTTTAAAACCTACTCTTATAATGTTTGGACAGATTAATGGAGGTACTGCAACAAATATTATTCCTGAAGAAGTAGATTTAAGGGGAACAATTAGGTATCTTTACCGTGATGAACCAGATGGTGCTGAAAGTCCTAAAAAGAGATTTGAACGAATTATTAAAAATGTCTGTGAATCTCATAGAGCTGATTATGAAATTGATTATATTGTGGAAAGCCCACCGGTATATAACCATGAAGATATGGTTGAATTAGCATATGAAAGTGCTCAAGAAGTGCTTGATGATAAAAGCAATATAGTGGACTATACAAATTTAGCTGGAGAAGATTTCGGTGACTTTTCTGATGAAGTACCTTCCACTTTCTTTTTTATCGGTACTGGAAATAAGGCAAAGGGAACGGATTTTGCCCATCACCATCCACGTTTTAATATTGATGAAGATACATTAGCTAATGGTGTAGAGATGCATGTTAGAAGTGCACTTAATTATTTGAGTAAGTAATTATTATAACTTTATAAGAGGGGGTTGATAGAGATATTGCAAAACAATATTTAGTAAACAGTGAAATAGATTTTGCATAAATAAAAGGGGGAAATTAATTAAAATGAGAAAAATTTATCAGATTTTCGTATTAAGTTTGGTTGCATTAATGTTATTCAGTGTAGTAGGTTTAGAAAATGCAGAAGCTCAAAAATATAACTGGAAATTTGCATTAGAAGAAATCGAAGGTAGTGTACAGCATGAGTGGGCTAAAGAATTCAAAAAGAGAATTGAAGAAAAATCTGATGGGGAAGTTAATATTGATATCTATCCTTATGGTACATTAGGTAGTAGTGGAGATATTTCTGAACAAACAATAAATGGAGTATTAGAATTTTCATTCTCAACTCCTAGTTGGTTTGCAACCACAATTCCAGAAGCCGGTATGTTCTCACTTCATTATCTGTGGTCAGATAATTTACAAGTGAACAAACATGTAATGGAAAATAGTGAAGCAATTTATCAAGATCTATCAGGGATATATAATGATAAAGGATTAAAATTACTACAAGTATTTCACGAAGGATGGCAAGTTTGGACTGCAAACAAACCTATAAGAGAACCTAAAGATTTTGAAGGCGTTAAAATTAGAGTTATGGGAGATCCTATTTTAATTGAAAATTATAAAGAATACGGAGCTAATGCAGTTCGTTTAGCTTATTCAGAAATCTATAGTTCCTTACAGTTAAATATGATAGATGCTCAGGTTCAACCATATTTTGCTACTCAAGAGATGAAATTTTACGAACAACAAGAATACTTAATTGAGGCTAAGCAGGTTCCGTTTATAACAGGAGTTATCATAAATCAAAACTTCTTTAATAATCTACCTGAAGAATATCAAGAAATGGTAATAGATACTTCAAGAAATATGACAAATTATATATTTGATGTTCAGCAGGAGCTAAATCAGAAAAGACTTAATATGATGCTAGAAGACAAAGAAAGTTTAAAATTAATTAAACTTACCGAAGAAGAAAGAGCAGCGTTTGCTGAAAAAGCTAGAAATGTTTGGGAATCATATAAAGAAGAAGTTGGCCCTGAAGGTACTCAAATCTTAGAAAAATTGCAATCAGAAATAGAAGCTGCAGAAGAAATGTATGCTGACTAAAGTAAGTTAAAACCATAAAATACAGGGGCATTTTGTTTGCCCCTGTATTTTTTAATTGAGGTGTTAAATTATGACCTATAAGGCAAATAAAGGTCAGACTAGTTATGGAGAAGCAATTGGGATTTTAATGTTAGATACTTTTACTCCATTTATTCCAGGGGATGTAGGAAATGCATCAACATATAATTTTCCAGTGAGATATGAAACAGTGGAAGGTCTTACTGTAAAAAGAATATTTTCAAAAGATCAATCAGCATATAACTCTTTACTCAAAGCTGCAAGAAAGCTCTCTCAACAAGGAGTTAGAGCTATTACTGGCGATTGTGGATTCATGGCTATATATCAAAAAATATTAGCTGATGAGCTTGATATTCCTGTGTTTTTATCAAGTATTTTACAAGTCACTTTTATGAAAAATATAATTGGAAAAGGCAAAAAAATCGGGATTATATCGGCTAATTCAAAATCATTAAAAGATGATAATTTATTTAAAGAAGTAGGTATAAATGATTCTTCAAATCTTGTCATTAAAGGTCTTGAAGATAAGCCTAATTTTAATAAATCTATTATTGAAGAAGTTGGAACCCTAGAACCTGATAAAATTCAAAAAGAAGTAGTTGATACTGCTGTTCAGCTAACTGAAAAGAATCCAAAAGTTGAATTAATTCTTTTAGAATGTAGTGTATTACCACCATATTCTAAAGCTGTGCAATCAGCAACTGGTTTACCAGTTTTTGATTATATAACAATGATTAATTATATCTATTCAGCGGTGGTTCAAAATAATTATAAGGGTATTTATTAATATTTTATATTTTTTTAAAACATGATAAAAAGAAAGGATGATAATTTTGAAAAGTGATATTCAAATAGCACAAGAAGCAGAAATGAAACCAATCATTGAGATTGCCGACCAACTTGGTTTAGACAAAGAAGACTTAGAACTTTACGGTAATTACAAAGCCAAACTAAAGTTAGATGTTTTCAACAAACGTGAGGACAAAGAAGACAGTAAATTGGTTTTGGTTACAGCAATAACTCCTACCCCAGCTGGTGAAGGTAAAACAACCACTACAGTTGGTTTAGGACAGGCTTTAAACCAGAGAGATAAAAATGCAATGATAGCCATCCGTGAACCCTCACTAGGACCTACAATGGGTATTAAAGGAGG
>CAJXKY010000027.1 GCA_913055675.1 uncultured Halanaerobiales bacterium | reverse complement strand
CCAGAGAAATCAATCGTTTTATGGCTTTTGCCTAAATATAATTAAATGCTCAGAAAATTTATATAAAAAATTACTTCATTTATATGTTCAACAATGGTATAAACTCCTTCAATATATTAAATGATTAAACAATTTTATTTAAAATGCATTTACACATATCCCTGTACTATTTTTATATAAAGTATTTAGCTTCTCTTCTTCTGCCATCATCCCTTCTTATGGCAGTATTTAAGACACTCACAGACAACTTGCCACTCATATAAACCAGGATCATGTAATAGATCATTATAGTGAAAAAAAGTGTTTGCCGACCAGATTAGAATCTATTATATGGGCGATTATCTCAAAGTCTGAATACTGAATATTATCACTACGGTTAAAGTTCACCAGATTTTTTATATCACCTTTTAAATCAATAAAACCCTTAAATCTATCCAGACAAACAAAATTACCAAAGGCAGTTACGATCTCATTATCAAAGTAAAAATCAGGGAGTTCAGACAAATAAGTTTTAAACTTTTTATTGGCTTGAATATTTAAAACTTTATTTTCTTCAGATATGAGTGAACCAAACTATTGACTTTCAGGTAATTTTTCAGATATTATAGTAGTAGAGAACCCCTTTCTTTAATGGTTTTAGACTACTATTATGATATCAAAAAGGGAGTTCTCTTTTCTATATTTAATGGAAGAATTATTTCCAAACTTTCAAATTGATATTGTTGTTTTGGTATACAGCAAGTTAATTTTATTTATTTACTTTCCGAATTCAGGTTTAAATTATACTACATATAATTTTAATCCTTTTTTCTCAAATCTTTTTATGAAATCATTTTTTCTGTTAACATGTGTGACTTGAATTTATTAATTGCTTTTTTATCAAATTAATCAATACAAATATAACAAAGTGAAAACTGCCATTAAATCTTTTCTCTAATTTAATAGGAAAAGATTCACCTATGCAGATAAAAACTTTTTTCTTTCCCTCTTACATAACCTCATTATGCTATCTTTACCGGTAACTAAAGCAGTAGGAAGACCTCCTGGAGGCTGCAGCCACTGTCCACTAAGGAAAATATTATTCAAGCCCTTAATATTACCATTATGTTGCATTTCTTTCCCCTGTAATGTTGGCCAGAATCCCATAAAAGCACCACGATAGGCATTACAATATCTCTCATATGTCTGTGGAGATGCAACATCAAGCAATTTAAGCTTACCTTGCATGTCAGGAAAACGAATTTTTAAAGCATTTATAATACTCATGCCAATACGCTTTTTCTCCTTATTGTAAGCTTCTGTGTCTTTCACAAGTTCTTCCCACCAATCTAACTCAGGTTCAAATTGATTTATGGCAAAGGTAATAACAGTGTGGCCCTCTGGAGCAAAATTAGGTTCATATCCATAATGTGTCATTTGCAGATGTTTTATGGGCTTTTTATTTTGTTTAATATCCAGTGACTCTACTGGGAATCTTAGAGTTCGTGGGATATTATCCATTTCACCTTCATAACCAATTCCTATATAGATATTTGATGCTAGTGGATAATCTTTAGGATTATCATATCTCTTTTTAAATTTTCTATCAGGATATTCTCCTTCCAGTAACTGCTCATATAAGACATTGGCATCAGTTGCCGCAATGAAATAATCAGCTTCATAGGATTTGCCATTTTCACACTTGATTTTCCTTACTGACTTGCCCTCAATATCAACTCCTACTACTTCACTGGAAGTCTCTACTTTACCTCCCAATGATAAGTAACTTTCTCCCATCCGCATCGCTAGTGCTTTAGAACCTCCCAGCGGAATAGAAGATTGACCTCCTGTAAAAGTTCCAAGAGGGAAAATAACTGACACAGCACTATAATCTCCTTCTGGTAGGAAAGAAGAAATGGCTGTTCTTAATGCCGGGTGTTTAAACTTTTTGGCAAAATCCTGTACACTGATTTTGCTATACTTATTCATAATCGGTCCAACATCTTTCATGGAAAACATATACTTAATTTTTTCAAAAAGATTCATCAGATCAAAGGGTTTTCCTACCGGAACAGAAAATGTATGTAATTTTTTGATGTCATTACAAAATTCTTCTATTATATCTTTATCTTCAGGCGATATCTCCAGCCAGCTGTCTTTAAGTCTCTCTAGATCCCGATAAAAATGTACTGTAACATCCTCATACTCTACTGCCATAAAGCTTTCAGGTTCATAAATTTCTACACCATCCAGGGCCCCAACAGTCTCCCAGAGATCTCTAATTGGAGTTCCTTCCTTTGTTCCCACAAGCCAGTGTATGCATCCATCTATATGATAACCCTGGCGATCCCAGCCGGTGCACTCACCTCCTAAAGTGTGGTGTTTTTCAAGAATAAGGCTATCAAAACCATTTTTTTGAGCAAATATTCCTGCTGTTAAGCCTGCAATACCCCCACCTATAATCACTACCTTTTTCATATTAACCTCCTTTAATATTAACCAACCATTTATTTAGTTAGAACCACTATTTTTCTTCTTCATTAATACGAGTCCCAATAATAACATCTGTACCCATACTTGCCAAAAGTTCTATCTGAGTCTCTTCATCAAAATCTTCAGGAAGTATATCATTAGCAACCATAACAGAAAGACCTAGTTGAAAAATTCTCATCTTTAATAAGATCATTCTTAACTCTTCATCAGTAAAATCACTTAATTTGGAATCATCACTCATCTCCTCTATAATCCCGTCTCCAAGTTCTTGGTCATAATCTTCCATGTAATCATTCTTTTTTAATACTAATTCCTGGAATAATTTACTGTATTGTTTAGCAAAACGCAAACTTGCTATACCTATATCTAAAAATCTATCACCTGTTACTTCTTCTTTTGACATTTCACGACTAATATTAAAAGCTTTATGTGCTACAGCCCTTTTTAAATCTTTTATGTCATCAAAACTTACATATATGGGGGCTACTGAACTACCTAGTTCATCAGCTACTTTCCTTGCTGTAAGATTCTCAAAACCATTATCCTTAGCCAATTTAAAAGCAGTTTCCACAATCTGTTGCCTAGAATACTTTTTTTTAGGTGGCATGACATCTCTCCTTTCTAAATATTTATAAAATATTAATATATATCACTTGTTATCTAACATATATTATATATTGCTTAAAAATATTTGTCAACTATAAATTTTCATTTTTTTAAAATCTAACTGGAGATGATATTATATTATACTATTACCATATAATAGTAACGTCTATGTTAAGAGAATTTATAAAATAATCTTATTTTAAATTTCCAATTTAAATATTGGAATTGATAATTTAAAGGATTATAATAAAACTTCTAGTATTAATTAAATTCAGAAGAAAATCTTGTTTTTCATAATTACTTAACATCTTCCAAAAATAATTTTTTTATAAATTATTTTTACTTGATCCTAGCATTTAAATATTCTTTTTATATTCTTTTTATAGTTAGATATACTTTACAATCTATGGTATTATTTTCTTTTTGAACAAAACTTAAATTATTCCTTTTAAATAAGGATCTTCTCCGTATCCGTTGGTAAAAATTAAATAAAAAAGAGGACATAAGCTTAAAGACCTCTAATATTTATTTATGCTGAATAAATATAGGAGGAGGTCTTCACCTATGTCCAATTTTAGTATATCATCTTTATTCCCATTTCGTTGAGTAAAAATTGATAGTTTTGATCAAATTGTTGAGTCTGAAAAAGGTATGGTCTTTTTTACTACAGTTAGTCCAAATCAAAGATATAAACCGATCTGTCACAAATGTGGCAGCAAAGCTGATGGAATTCATTCACATCACCATAGAACTTTAAGAGATTTAAATTTTGGTAATAATCCTGGTTTTATCAATTAAAATTATCGCAAAGTTTACTGTTCTTCTTGCGGTAATATTAGAGTTGAAGAACTAGAAATTACTGACTCTGGTGGACCTAATGTAACCAATAGAATGGCACGTTATATACATAAACTTTGTTGTTTAATGCCAATAGACCAAGTTGCTAAGCACTTTAACCTTGATTGGAAAACAGTTAAAGAAATAGATAAAAGATTTTTAGAAGAAAAATTTAATATAACAAATTATACTAATTCTGGTTATATTGCTATCAATGAAGTCTCAGGTGGCAAACATCATAAATATATGACAGTTGTTTTAGATTTCATTACCGGTCGTGTAATCTGGTGTGGTAAAAATAGACAGGCTGAAACTGTAATCTTTCAAAATACTTTATCCTAAATTGATATGTTTTTTTCAATATATTTTTAACTTTAATACTTCTTTTTCCTAAAATAATGTGCTAAAATATTTTCATATTATTATGGTTTGGGAGGTTTTTTAATGCAGATTATCCATGATTTTAAGATAAGTATTAAAGATTAATGTAATAATAGTATGTATAATGATTTCCCAGTTTTAACCGACTGTCCGTTTTGTCATGATGTTTTGATTAAAAATGGATTCTACAAAAGATATGTGATCGTCTCCAACATCAGTTATATAATCTTCATAAGAAGATACCGCTGCAAACACTGCGGACTTAGTCTTTCAATTCTTCCATCCTTTTTACTGCCTCTTTGTCAAGCACCTATTGGTACTCTCTTCTCCCCAGGTAGGCGTCGAACTTCCCCGTTGTATGGGCGGGTCGCCATAACAAAATACCACACTGGTTTACATAACATTTTGGTCTAATCCTCCCCTCAGACTCTTCAGATTCTGTCTTGCAACAGACACCCGATCATTGTCAGGTTCACATACCGATAGTCGAGTAAGCGGAAACTAACAGCCCCAACTCCTCTCCAGAACCATACGTGCCTTATTAAGGCATATGGCTCCTCACTCAATTATTCACTAAGATAACTAGCACCAGCTCCTAATCTATATAAGTTTACTTTTATTTTCGGTTTTACAATGGGATATTTCTTCAAGAGCAATTTGAACTTATCCCAACTAAAGCTTTTCTTTTGGCTTCGTCGGTTTAGCCATTTATATACTAATTTTCGACAAGTGTGGTATAAGCTTCCTTACTCTTTGCCCATTATCTGATACGGCATAATAATTAAATATGCCTCTCAGTTTTCTATTCAATTTCCTGAAAAATTCTTTCACGGGCAATATGCGATTATTCCTTATCCACTCTTTACAGCGTTTGAGACTACGTCGATGACGTTTCTTACTGGTTTTTCTTTTTAATCTCTTAATTCCATCTTTACATTTACCCATATAATGAGTAAATCCTAGAAAATCAAACGTATTGTTACCATCACCGTCGTCATTATCGTTTGGGAGCTTAATTATTTCTGTTTTCCCCTCTGACACTTTCAACTCAAACTTTGATAATCTACCTTTTAGAGCTTTATAAAACCGTTTTACATCACTTTTATACTGAAAGCAAAATATTATATCATCAGCGTATCTCACCATGTAGGCCGTTCCTTTCAAGTGCTTTCGTACTGTGTAATTAAACCACAAGTCAACCACATGATGAAGATAAAGGTTCGCAAGTATTGGCGAACATACTCCACCTTGGGGAGTGTCTTGAGGAGTTTCATACTTAACTCCTGCATCTATGATACCAGCCTTGAGAAATCTCCATATTAACCGTTGAAGGTTCGGATCTTGAATTCTATGATCCACAAACTTCATCATCCAATCATGATCTACATTATCAAAGAATCCCTTGATATCCGTATCTACAACATAATGAATATCAGGCCTATTTGTTATTTTTCCTAATACTCTTAATGCATCATGACAACTTCGGTTTGGCCTAAAGCCAAATGAACACTCAAGAAAATCTTCTTCATAAATCGCATTAAGTATCTTAGATAATGCCTTTTGAACCAGTTTATCTTCATAGGTTGGAATTCCCAACGGCCTTTCTTTACCATTATCTTTCTCAATATACTCACGTTTTGCGGGCTGAGGTTTATACGCTTGTCTTTTCATCCTAGAAATCAAATTCTTTACATTCTCTGCCAGGTTTTCTTCATATTCTGCTTTCGTCACCTCATCAATTCCTGCAGTTTTCTTACCATCTAATTCATGATGACATTTAACTATCATCTCATAATTTATTAAGTGTATTAATGAAGTGAATCTTTCGTTAGGTTTGGTTCTAGCTACTTCTGCTATTCTTTACAGTTTCGTTTCCATACTTTCACCTATCTCTGTGTATAGTGTATGTTTCCCTTTTAAGAGTAATTTCGTGTGACCGCCTTCCCATCCATAAGAGTTAACTTACTTCCTCGGTAATATGCAGCCATCCGACTTCCTGTAACATTAGATACCCTAATTTTGTTATCACTTGAAGCATCCTATCTCTCTGAGTAGAAGTTACAGGATCTCCCAAGTTATTATCATATCAATATCTAACATGTGGTGGTCTCTGACCCCGGGGTGCCACCATATTCTTGCTTATCGAACACGGTAAATTCGCCTTCTGCTACGTCGACAGCATCGGCCTTCCCATTCCGCTATATTTTGAGGCTCAATCCCTTCAGCACTAAGCTTACCACCTGCTATCTAACTGTTTACGCTTAACATCTATAGTTACCTATGAAATGTTCAAAACTCGCTATGAGTGGTTTGCTAAACCTTTCTCAATGGAAATCCCATCCATTATATGATATATTCTTAACTTGGCGCACCGACGAAAACAGCATGGGTAGGATTCTAATTCCACCTACTATCTTTTAAATTTACAAGGTATACCTAAAAAATACCAGCCCTAATTAAAGAACTGGTAACAATTATATAACCTCATTGGAATGTCAAAATGGATTTCACTAATTCCTTCTATATCTCATCTCCTACTTCAGCTAAAGCTTTTTTAATTGATTTAGTCAGTGCTTCTGCTATCTGTTCTTTATCATCAACACCAATAATTATAAGATCTGGTATCTCACTATAAAAATATTTAAACAACTCAAATGCTGTTATCTCAAACATAAAACCAAATATTCCAGCAGTAATTTCATAAGCTAAATAACCAAGCATAAACAATATACCTGTTGTGATACCTAAAATATAGAAAAGATAGCTGTTTTTTTGTTTAACAGCAAATCAACATATTCCTTTATAGAAATCCATCTCTTTTTAATAATATCACTCTCCAGTAATAATATTTTTTACAAACCAATTTATAGTATCAACATAATTGGGATTTTCAATTACTTTTTATATGAGGTTACATTTTTATTTTTTAAAAATTATTTTAATTTTCTAAATATATTTAAAATAAATAAAGGGTTTTTGCTCTTTATGTCAAAATATAAGATTATAAGATATATAAAACTGGATTTCGTTATACGAAACAAATGTCTAAGAAATATTCATATACTTATCTTTGATAGTATTTATTTAAATACATTCTAATTAATTTACCCATGTCATTATCACTTTAAAAGGAGAGATAAAATGTTAACTTCAAGAATTGATTTGACGGATTGTATTGACACACATATGCATACAGCACCATCAATCTATGAAAGAGCATTAGATGACAAGGAGGCCGCGCTACAAGCACGAGAAGCTGGCATGAAAGCCATAATGATAAAATGTCATTATGAAAGTACTGTAAGCAGAGCTTACCATACTATGAAATCTGTCCCAGGAATAAAAGTTTATGGTGGCATAGTCTTAAATAATTTTGTAGGTGGACTTAATCCATCAATTGTTGATACCGTTTTAAAGCAGGGCGGCAAGGAAATATGGATGCCGACTACCGATTCAGCACAACATGAAAAGACTTTTGGAATAGGCAGTTATGGCTTAAGTAGTATGAAAAATGAATCTAAAATTAAAAAATCTAGTATTACTATTCTCAATGAAGACAAAGAATTAAATGAAAAAATTAAAGAAATTATAGAATTAGTATCAGAATATGAAGCTATAATAGGAACTTCTCATTTGTCTAATTTAGAAATGTTGAAATTAACTGAATATTGTCAAAATAACAAGGCTAAAGTTTTGATTACACACCCATTATTTATAGTTAACGATTTAGAAAAAGATTTTCTTAAGAAATTAGTCGATATGGGAGCAATGGCTGAATTTCTGGCCGCTACTTATTTTAACCTCCCTACAGACCATCGTAGAGAACTGAAAGAAGTAAAAGCTTATATTGATTATATAGGACCGGAGCAAACCATATTAGCCTCTGATGCAGGACAACCCTTTAATCCTTTGCCTGTAGAAGCGCTAAGAGTTTTTGCAGAATCCTTATATGAAATGGGGGTGAGCAAAAAAGATTTAAAAATAATGATGAAAGAAAATCCTAGTTGGTTATTAAGTTAAATTTAGTATTCTAAAAGGAGGAATTTAATAATGTTAACTCGTTCTAAATTATCTTTGAGTATTATTTTAATTATGGTGTTTTTATTAGCAATTAGCGGAAATGTTATGGGTCAAGAATATAATGATACTTTTGATAAAATTAAAGATGAAGAAGTTTTAACAATAGGGCTAGCCGCCTCAGAACCAGGAGCATTTTTTGATGTCGATACAGGTGAATGGAATGGTTTTCTTGTAGATGCTTGGAAAAAATTAGCCAGTGATTTAGAATATGATGTAGAATTTGTTGAAACTAGTTGGGATATGTTCCAAATATCATTACAAAATGAAAATTTTGATTTTTTTGGTAACCACACTTTTTATACATCTGCTAGAGCAAAAAATGTAGCTTATACTACTCCCCTATTTTATAAAGGTGTAGGCTTAGTTGCAAATAAAGATGACAATCGATTTAAAACCATTCAAGACGTTAAAGAACTTTCTGAAAATGAAGAAATAATAGTTGGTGTGAGAATGGGAGCTGTAGAAGAAGAAATAATCCCGAAAAACTTCCCTGATGTTGAAATAGAATCTTACAAAACAGATACTGCTTCAGAGATTGCTATGGCAGTTAAAGCTAAAAATGTTGATTTATGGGCTGCTGATGAAGTAATGCAACATAACTTTCTTAAAGAAAATGAATGGGCAAAATCAATAGGTGTAGTCGGCGCACATCCTGTAGGCTTAGTTGTAAGATATGAAGATCAAAAATTATTATCATTTCTTAACGAATACATTGAATATTTGCGTTCTTCAGGAGAACTAGCAACCTATTTTGATAAATATGGCCAACCAATAGGTACTTTATACGCTCCAAAATACTAGTATTAAAACCATCAGCTATAACATTTTAACGGGAAAATGTTAATTTTCATATTGTATACATGGAAAAAAAAATTATAAGCTGCCCACTTCACTTTTTTATAAAAAGGGCAGCTTATAAAAACTTAATATTTATGATAGAAAAATAGAGACTATTTTATATAATTTTTAACTTCTAAAATTTGTATTTAGGAGATGATAAAAATTGCAAGATTTGATTATTTTTAGATATAGTGATTTAATTTGGACTGGACTTAATGTAACTATTAGAATAAGTATATTATCTATGTTGGCAGGTGTTATTTTTGGCCTAATAATAGCATTGATAAAGGGAAGCAAGAACACCATTTTGTCTTCAATTGGTTATATTTTCACAGAATTAGCCCGAAATACACCTGCCTTGGTGGGAATAATGTGGTTTACTTATGTTTTTCCTCAACTCTTTAGCATAAAAATTCCTGTCTTTTGGACTGCTTGGATGGCTTTAACTTTTCAAACAACTGGTTATATGTCAGAAGTGTTTCGAGCAGGAATTGAAGCTATAGGTAAAGAACAACGTTATGCTGCAAAATCAGTGGGGTTAACTTTTTATCAAGAAATGAAATTGGTAATACTACCCCAAGCTATTCGTATTATGATACCTGATATTTTAAATCAATTTGTAGTAGTTTTTAAAACTTCAACGCTTGTTTCGGTAGTGGCAGTTAGAGATCTAATGTACCAAGCTCATCGCCTATCAAGTCAATTATATCAACCTGTTGAGATATATACATCTGTTGCCGTTATTTACATTTTGATAATCTTTGGATTATCGATATTAGTTAATCTTATACAAAAAAAATATAAGATACCAGGATATTAAATTAGAGAATTAATCTATTGTTAATGGAGGTTTATATTATGAATAAAAAGAAAGAACCATTATTAGAAGTTAAAAATCTTCATAAATATTATGGACGCGAGAAAATACTAAAGGGCATAAACCAAAAAATTTATAAAGGAGAAGTTGTCACTTTATTAGGACGTAGTGGCTCAGGAAAAAGCACATATTTAAGATGTATACATCTATTAGAAGAATTTTCTGATGGTGAAATTATATTAGACAATGAAACTTTAGGATACACAGAAAATAATTCTCAAAGAAAACCTTTATCTTCAAAAAAAAGAGCTCTACAGCGTACTGAAATTGGAATGGTCTTCCAACATTTTGCATTATTTAAACATCTTACTGCCCTTCAAAACCTTATGCTAGGTCCTATAAATGCAAAAAACATACCTAAAAATATAGCTAGAGAAAAAGCAGAAAAGCAATTAGATAAAGTAGGCCTTTTACATAAGAAGGACTCATACCCAAATGAACTATCAGGAGGGCAAAGACAACGTATAGGTATTGCAAGAGCCTTAATCATGGAACCAAAATTAATGTTATTTGATGAACCCACTTCTGCTTTAGATCCCGAATTAGTTCATAATGTTCTCGAAATTATGAAAGACATTGCCGATGAGGGCATGACTATGATTGTAGTTACTCACGAAATTAGTTTTGCTCGAGAAGTCTCTTCGCGAGTTTCTATTCTTGATAAAGGTAAAATTATAGAAGAAGGTTCCCCTGAAAAAATATTTTCCTCACCCGATCATGAAATAACAAAGAATTTCTTAAAAGCAATTTTATAAATGTTTTATGTCAAAAAAATTTTCATAAATATAGGAGGCAAAAATTATGAATATTGAGAAAAAATTAGAAAATCTCGGATTAGTTTTGCCCGAAGCACCTAAACCTATAGCAGAATATATACCGGCTAAAAAAGTAGATAACTTTATTTTTTGTTCTGGGCAAGGCCCAATAAAAAACGGAAGTTTCTTATATGTTGGTAGAGTTGGTGATGAAGTAAGCTTAGAAGAAGGATATGAATCAGCAAAGTTATGTACATTGAATTCATTAGCTGCAATAAAAACTGTTCTAGGAACTTTGGATGATATAGAAGAAATTGTTAAGGTGAAGGGTTATGTGAATAGCAGTTTGAATTTTACTCAACAGCCTCAAGTTATTAATGGAGCTTCCGATTTATTAGTAAAAATATTCGGAGAAAAGGGTCGCCATTCCAGATCCGCATTAGGGACTTCAGTTTTGCCAGATAATATTCCCGTAGAATTAGAGCTAATTGTTAAAGTTAAATAAAAATGTTAAAGGAAGTGGTAACATGGCTTCATATGATAAATTAGGTGTCAAAAAGATTATCAACGCCGCAGGTACTTATACTAAATACAGCGGCTCCTTGATGCATAAGCAAGTCGTAATTGCTATGCAACAAGCATCTAAACATTTTGTTGATATTGATGAACTACTGGATAAATCGGGTAAATATATTTCTGATTTGTTAAAAACAGAAAGCGCTTTGATAACTTCTGGCGCCGCTGCTGGAATGACAATAGCAACAGCAGCTTGTATCGCAGGTTCTGATCTGTCTTCCATTAAAAACCTGCCCGATGCAAATAATTTAAGCAATGAAATAATTATCATGCGCTCTCATAGAAATTTTTATGATCAAGCAATGCGTACTGCAGGAGCGAAATTTGTTGAAATCGGAAATGCTATTGAAACATTCCCTTGGGAAATTTCTTCTGCCATTAATGAAAAAACTGCTGCTATTGCCTATTTTGTTCAATCAGATCTGCTACGTTCTTCTGTCCCTTTATCAAAAGTTATTGAAGTAGCTCATTCGAAAAATATACCTGTAATTGTTGATGCAGCCGCAGAATTACCACCTTCTAAAAATTTATATAAATTTACTCAAATGGGTGCAGATCTAGTCCTTTTTAGTGGGGGAAAAGATTTACGAGGACCTCAATCATCAGGACTAATGCTTGGCAAAAAAAAGCTAATTGATAATTGCAAAAAACATTCATATCCTAATCATGCAATTGGAAGACCAATGAAATTAGATAAAGAAACAATAATTGGTCTAGTCACTGCTATCGAATTATACTTAGAAGAAAATCATGATGCACGAATGAAAAGATGGAAAAGACAAGTAGAAACAATAAAACAAAATATTATATCAACCCCTTATATAAAAATAAAAATAGATACAATTAATCAGCCTTTAACACAACCTTCTTGTATTCCTAGAATTTTTATACAATTTCATGAAAACGAACATAATTTGGACAAGGAAACTGTAGCCCAAAAATTAATGAATGGTTCTCCACCAATTGCAGTTGTAATCGATAAAAACACTTTGAATATCAACCCTCATATGTTAAATGATGGTGAAGAAAAAATTATTGTCGATAAAATCAATAATATTTTAAGTGGGGGCTAATACAATAAATGTCTTAATTTGGTGATTATTATAATATAAAATTGTCTTGATGTATCTTTTTAGAATGGAGGTTAAAAATATGAATAAAATCAAATTAAAACAATTAATTTATAAAACAGGAATTATTCCTGTGGTTAGAGCAACATCTCCTGAACAAGCAATGAAAATTATGGAAGCCATTAGAAAAGGAGGAATCAATATAATAGAAATAACAATGACTGTACCTGGAGCTATTGAAGTTATAAAAAAATTAAATATAAAATATAAAAATAATCCAGAGATTATAATTGGAGCTGGTTCAGTTTTAGATAGTGAAACAACTAGAAATGCAATATTAGCAGGTGCAGAATTTATTGTAGGACCCACACTAAATGAAAAAATGGTGAAAACAGCAAATAGGTATCAAAAATTAGTTATCCCTGGGGCCATGACTCCAAAGGAAGTATTAGAAGCAATGGAAGCGGGAGCTGATTTAGTCAAGATATTTCCTGCTACTTTATTTGGTCCAAAGATAGTTAAAGCAATAAAAGGCCCTCTTCCACAAGCAGAACTTGTACCAACTGGTGGTGTTAACCTCAAAAATATTGAAGAATGGATTAAGGCAGGTAGTTATGCCGTAGGAGCAGGAAGTGCCATAACAAAAGGTGCTGAAAATGGAAATTATGAACAAGTCAAAACAAATACTGCCAACTTTGTAGAATTGATAAAAAAACATCGTAAACACATAAATTAAAAAAGGAGGTGTGTGTAATTGAATAAAAAAGTAATAACTTTTGGCGAAATAATGATGAGATTAACCCCTCAAAATAATAAAAGGTTTATCCAAGCAAATAAATTTGATATTATATATGGTGGTGGAGAAGCTAATGTTGCAGTATCACTAGCTAATTATGGTTTGAATCCCTACTTTGTATCCAAATTACCTATAAATCCTTTAGGGCAAGCGGCTTTAAATGAACTAAGACGTTACGGTGTAAAGACTGATTATATTACTCGAGGCGGAAACAGATTAGGAATATATTTTTGTGAAAATGGTGCAAGTCAACGTTCTTCTAATGTTATTTATGATCGCGCTCACTCTTCAATTGCAACTGCTACTAAAGATGATTTTAATTGGAACAAAATATTTACTAATGCAAAGTGGTTTCATATTACTGGAATTACCCCCGCATTAAGTAAAGATATGGCTGAAATATCTTTACAAGCAGTTAAAAAAGCAAAGGAATATAAAGTGAAAGTAAGTTGTGATCTTAATTATCGATCAAAACTATGGAATAAAAAAGAAGCAAACAAAATAATGTCCCAGATCATGGAATATGTTGATATTTGTATAGCTAATGAAGAAGATGCAGAAATGATATTTAATATTCAAAGCGGTTCAAATATAGAAAAAGGAGAAATTAATATAAAGGGCTATAAAAAGGTAGCAAAACAATTGATGGAAAAATTTAATTTAGAGCTAGTAGGTAGCCACTTGCGAATTAGCCACAGTGCTTCTGTTAACAATTGGATGGTAGTATTATATAATGGTAATGAGTTTGTACAGTCTAAAAAATATAAAATACATATTGTTGATAGAGTAGGAGGAGGAGATTCTTTTGCTGCCGCATTAATATATTCACGGCTTACAGATAAAAATTTATCAGAAACCGCAGAATTTGGGGCGGCGTCTTCAGCACTAAAACATTCAATCCCAGGTGACTTCAATCATATGAATTTATCAGAAGTAGAAACATTAACTGAAGGTTCTGGCGCAGGAAGGGTTAAAAGATAAAAGTTTATTACATTAATTTTAAAATAATAAATCTAATAAAAGGAGTAACTAACTTTATGAAAAACAAACCTAAAAATCTTATAAAATCTTTGGATAGAGCTTTAAATATTTTAGAACTTATCACTAATAATAAACAAGCAATTAGTATTTCAGAAATAAGTACAGAAACGGGACTGCACAAAAGTACCGTTCATCGCATCTTATCAACTCTAAAGTACCGAGGTTATACAGCACAAAAAGAAAATAATAACAAATACACAACTGGAATTAAATTAATTGAACTTGGCAGTTTAGTTATTAATCAACTTAATTTAAGGAAAACAGTTCTTCCATATATGGAAAATTTAATGGAGTTAACTGGTGAAACAATACATCTAGGTATATTGAATGATGATTTAGAAGTAATATATATAGAAAAAGTTGAAGGTTCTCAAACAATTAGAATGCATTCTCAAATAGGGAAAAGAGCGCCTTCTTATTCTACCAGTTTAGGAAAAGTTTTATTAGCTTTCAGATATGGTGCTGATATAGATCATATTTTTAAAGAGTCTGATTTAATAGCTAAAACTTCAAATACTATAACTTCTTTAAGTAAATTAAAAGATCAAATGAATTTAATTAAAAAAAGAGGTTATAGTATAGATAACTGTGAAAATGAAGAAGAAATTAGATGTATTGCTGGACCAATCTTTAATCATAAAAATAAAATAACAGCTGCTTTTAGTGTTTCTGGACCTGCTAATAGACTTACTATGGAAAAAATAAATTCTTCCTATAAGAAATTTATATTAGAATATTCTCAAAACATTTCTAAGGAATTAGGTTCTAATAATTTTCTTGATTAGTCATTAATAAGATTACTAATCAAATAATACTCTTAATTTTTTAATATCACTCTGCAATATCTAAATGCATATATTGTTTTTAAAAAATTAAAAGTAATAATTAGCACAACAATATTTAACGTTTTTTAGACCTTTAATATCTGCTTATATTTATTTATAATAAAAATCTAAATAATTACTTTAATTATATTAACTTCAAAAACCTTTCATTGCTTCTTCAAGTTCTCCATCACCAATATTTGTTTATATTTGATTAGTAGATATATTAGAATAACCTAGAGCCAAAACAAAATTCTATACCCCAATTACTATAAATAGCAAAATTATAATTATTTATATCAGGTTTTTCCAATAATCCTTTTTTCTAATTTTCGTAATATGTTTCCTTGATTTTTTTCAGTCTTAAATAATTCAATCTTAAACTCATTGATATATCCATTTTTTTAATTAAATAATAAAAGATAGCCCTCATTCCTCTCAAACGTGTTTATGGTAATGTTATCATATTATAATTAGACTTTAGCCAATATAAGTAATTATTTAAAAATTCCTTGTTAATAGCATCCACGATAAAATCATTTGGTTCAATATCTTGCAATTTCATATATTTTTTTAAATATTTATTATATTTTTGTAATATTCAATTGTATATTATGAAAAATCTTTTATTTAACATTGCCTTATGAATTTTTTAGAAACTTTTTTTAACTTAATGAATTATTCTTATTTAATTTAATTTTATTCATTTCTTTCACTCCCAAATCATTGTTCGTTATGTCAAATAAACAACATTAATGCTCACTGTATAGAGCTCAGATAGTTTGCATACCAGGATTCTAATTAAAAAAAGGAATCCCTTCCCCTGAGCTTGTAGGTAGTAATTAAGAACCACCTCACTACTACCCACCCAGAAAGGAAGGGATTCGTAAGTATGATTCGTCAGTTACTACCTGATTTCCTGCTTAAACACCTCTTGAAATTTACTCTACAAATCTATCTAATCTTCTCTAAACTCTTTCATGTCGACTTTGAACCGTCACGCAACATTGATGACAGTTACACTAAGTTTAACAGCACAAACGATCCTTTACCTGAACTTGAATTTAATAATGTTGATCATCAAGAAATACTTGCTGAAGCCAAGAAAAATGATAATACCATTTCTCCTGTTAATCGCCGTAAACCCTTAACTGTTAATGTTGATAACTGTTCTAGATGTGGTGCCCCTGCTAAGTATCTATATAGTTTCGGTTACACTAAAGACGGTCATCAAAAACTACAATGCAAAGTCTGTGATCACCAATGGGCTCCTGATAAACCTCGTGCTCCTAAAAATCATCCCACTTATCGCTGCCCTTACTGCGGCTATGCACTCAGTAAGGAAAAGGAAAAACAAAACTTCGATAAGTATAAATGCCGTAATGATAACTGCTCTAAATGGCAAAATGATAATCAAAGATACAGGTATCGGGCCTTTAATTTCGATCCCGATAAGTTAACCAACTCTCAACTTAATACTAAACCTGTTAACCTGGATAATAGCCATTATGAAAAGTTCATTATCTCTAGGGCTATCGACTTCTATATAGGCCTGGGACTTTCTCTAAGACAGACTAAACGAGCTATTGAACAGGCCTGGAATGTTTCTGTCTCTAGAGAAACTATTCAAAACTGGGTCCTTTCTTTAGCTCATCAAATGACGGATGTAATTCCTGAACTACAGTTACCTCTTTCAGGTATAGTTGCTGTCGATGAAACTTACATCAAAGTTAAAGGCAAATGGCATTATCTCTTTACTGCCATTGATGGTGATAACGGCTTCATTATTGCCCAGCACCTCTCGGACCACCGGGACGCTAAAGCTGCTATTGCTATCCTTAATAAAGTGATCAAACAGTACGAAGGAGATAACTTTACTCTTGTAACCGACATGGCACCCGTCTACGATGTTGCTGTACATGCCTGCAAGATATTTTTTGATACCGACCTTAACCACAAAAAGGTTAAAGGTCTTTTCAATAATGATGAAAACTCCGATGAAAATTATCGTCCCTATAAAAATACTATTGAGCGGTTCTTTGGTACCTATAAAGCTCATTACAAAAGACATAAAAGCTTTAGTTCTTTTGATGGAGCTTTGGCTCATATCACTTTATTTCAGCTCTATTTTAACTATTTGAAACCGCACAGTTCCTTTCAATACAAAGCGCCCATTGTTATTGAAGGACCACGTGGTGATCCGATTAAAAACTGGGCTCAGCTTCTAAGGTGGATCGAGAAACAATAACTAAGACCGTTTTATCAGTTAAAAGTTTTAATCACTCTTTTGTCAAATACAATACTTTATTTCCATATTTTTTCTTTGCTGTTATATCATTACTTTGAATTCTGGATTGTTTTTCTTATAATATCGATAAAGAAATATTGAGTGGTCTCTTAATTGCTATCTATTTCCATTTTATGGTAAGTTTCATATTTTATTTGACGTTATCTCATTGTTAACAAATGCCCCATCAAAAGATAAAAATACTGAGCAAGGGATCCGCCTAAAACAGGTCAAAAATCCTTTGCTCAGTATTCCTATTTTCAAGCAATTATTTTCATTTTCAAAAAGAAATAAAAAAATCTATTATAACTGTTTAACTCCCATTAGCATTTTATAAATACTTTTATGGAGGCGGCAGACGGATTTGAACCGTCGGTGAAGGATTTGCAGTCCTCTGCCTTACCACTTGGCTATGCCGCCATAATGGAGCGGAAAACGGGATTCGAACCCGCGACCTTCTCGTTGGCAACGAGGCGCTCTACCAGCTGAGCTACTTCCGCATTTTAAATTATTATATTAATTATAAAATGGTGGTGGGAGCCAGAGTCGAACTGGCGACACGAGGATTTTCAGTCCACTGCTCTACCACCTGAGCTACCCCACCACAAAAAATGGCGGAGGAGACGGGATTTGAACCCGCGATCTCCGGCGTGACAGGCCGGCGCGTTCAACCACTTCGCTACTCCTCCGTATAAATGGTGGGCGAAACAGGGCTCGAACCTGTGACCCCCTGCTTGTAAGGCAGGTGCTCTCCCAGCTGAGCTATTCGCCCATTATTTTTAAAAATTGCATGGAACTTTACATCCAGCAATAAATAGTATACACAAAACTTAAACCGAAGTCAAAGAATTTATACACCATCATTGTGATTTAACTCTTTTTTATTATAACATACTCTTAAATACTTTTAAATGCTCCATATTATGAATTATACTATTTGGATTGGTTTAATTCAATTACATCATACTCAATATTAAAATCATCACTATTATTAACGAAAGTATAAGCTTCAATTGCTAAGTCATAATCTAAATTAGTTTCTACGTTTTTCACTGTTTCCATTACTGTTCTATATAATTTTGGAATATTTAATAATGAGTTTTTCTGAAAAACTTTATTAGCAAACCCATTTATGACTTTCTTTTGCCTAGCTATTCTGTTTAATTCACTTTTGTTATGATTATAATACCTAGCATAATTTAATGCTTCTTGTCCTGACAAAAGATTCTTGCCTTCACTTAGGTATAATCCAAGTTCTGGTACCTTAAATTCTTCTTCTAATTCAATTTCAATTCCACTCATCAGATTTACTATGTTTTTAAAACCTTTATAGTCTATAACAAAATAATAATTTGGCTTAGTACCAGTTATATTCTCCATGATTACCATCAACTGATCTTTGTTATATTCTTTCAATTTTTTATCTTTATAGTCTTTATGAGAAGGAACAGTTATTATATTAAGCTCTTTGTTATTTGGGTTTAAGTTGACCAACATTATAGAATCAGACTGAATACTATTTTTATCTACACTCTCTTCATTATCTTGACCTATAACCAATAAATTTACTTCTTTATTAAATCTCTCTTGTAGATTGGCTTCTCCAAAAAACAAAGTAAAATAATTATATACATAAAACCCCATTAAAGCTACTATTACAATGATTAATATTATTATCCAACTTCTTGTATCTTTACTCTCTGCTTGATCCTCATTCATTATATATGCCCTCCAATAAAAAAATAAATACTAATTATATTTATTCAATATCTATTTATATAATTCCTGCCTTAAT
Source organism: uncultured Halanaerobiales bacterium (assembly GCA_913055675.1). Lineage (GTDB taxonomy): Bacteria > Bacillota > Halanaerobiia > Halanaerobiales > M55B127 > M55B127. Next base: position 12,515 of record CAJXKY010000027.1, on the reverse strand, counting down.
AATAATATTATTTCTATATTCATTAAAAAAAGAGGAGCCAAAATTGGCTCCTCCTTGATTATATCATTTCTTTTTTATTTATCAATATTTATTTTAATCTTTCCTCTAACTCATCTACTAATCTATCTATTGCTTGATAGTCTTCTTCAGTTGCAGTACCTTTTGATACTACTGGATCAAGTAATTCAACATTTAGTTTATCCAACATACCTACAACATCATCTACCATATTACCTGCCCAACCATAAGAGCCTATAATAGAAGCGTATTTAGTCTTTGGTCTAAGAGCATTAAACAGATAAGTTACATAGACTGCCATTGGGTGAGGGCCTGTTAAAACAGTAGGAGAACCTAATACAACCGTTGAAGCATCTACTAATGATATTGCAAGTTCACCTAAGTCCATTTTAGCTATATTAAATGGTTTAACTTTTATATTTTTATCAATTAATTTTTCTATAAAGTAATCAATCATGTCTTCTGTACTTCCATGCATAGATATATAAGGGACAACAACTTCTGGTTTTACCTCATCACTTGTCCAATCTTCATAAGCGTCTAAAATAAATTCAGGGTTATCATATAATGGTCCATGACTTGGTGCTATCATATCTATATCATAGTTATTAACTTTGGCTAAATTCGCTTTTATTACTTTTCTAAAGGGCATCATAATTTCAGCATAATACCTTTTAGCAGCTCTATAGACTTCAGCCTCTTCTCTTACATATAAATCACTAGTTGCTAGATGAGAACCAAAAAAGTCACATGAAAATAGGATATTTTCCTCTTTTAAATAAGTGGAAATAGTTTCTGGCCAATGAACCCAAGGCGTATCAATAAATTCTAATGTTTTATTTCCTAAAGAAATATTATCTTCATGACCGACAACTTCTATTTTTTCTTCTTTAATATCAAGTAGACTCAATAGCATATCTTTCCCTTTTTCACTTGTTAACACAGTAGCAGATGGATATACATCTAAAATTTGAGGAATTGAGCCAGAATGGTCTTGTTCAGCATGATTTGCAACTATATAATCAATATTTGTAATATTACTTTTCTTTAAATTACCAATTAACTCTCCAGCAAAATCTGGTTCTACAGTATCTATCAAAGCAGTCTTTTTATCTCCATTTACTAAATAGGAGTTATAGCTTGTTCCATCAGGTAGTGGAATTAATTCATCAAAAAGTCTTCTCTCCCAATCAATTACACCAACTGCAAAAACATCATCTTTAATCTTTCTTAAACTCATAAATAAACCTCCCTATGTAGCTTCTAGTTAATATTATCAATTTTTAATGTTGACTAATCTACTCAGAATTATATCATTGATGTTGCATACTGTCAAATATAAGAGGGGGGAACAATCCCCCCTCATTTTTAATACTATATTTTTAATTGTTTATAGACTTTTTAATTCTTGTAAAATTTCTTTTAAAAATGCTGGTAAATCTTTAGGAGAACGAGAAGTTACAAGTTTATCATCTACTACAACTTCTTCATCAACCCAGACTGCCCCAGCGTTAACTAAGTCATCTCTAATAGCAGTAGTTGAAGTTAAGGTTTTGCCTTCTACTACATCTGCAGAAGCTAAAACCCATCCTCCATGACATATTGAAGCGATTAACTTATTATTTTCATACATATCTCTAACAAAATCTAATGTATTATTACATCTTCTAAGTTTATCTGGTGCCCATCCTCCTGGAATGATTACTCCATCAAATTCTTTAGGGTCAACTTCTGTTGCCTTTTTATCAATTTTTATGGGATAACCATGCTTACTTTTTGCTACATCACCTTCTACATTATCAGATCCAATAACTGTTACGTCTACTCCAGCTTCTTTAAGTCTAAGATAAGGATACCAAGCTTCTAAATCTTCATATTCATTAGCTACAAACAGAGCAACATTTTTACCTTCAACAGTCATTCTTTTTACCCCCTTTAATTATTTTAAATATATTTTCACTTTTTTTATTTTTATTATAATAATATCTTTTATTTTTCCTACCATTTATATAATATTACATATGTAGTAAAATATATGTTAATTGCTTGACAATATTAAGATTAGTATGATAGTATATATATCGTGCCGAAGTGGCGGAATTGGCAGACGCGCAGCGTTGAGGGCGCTGTGGGCATCTTGTCTGTGTGGGTTCGAATCCCACCTTCGGCACCATTTTAATTTAACAAGTTAATTTACCCCCAAGTTTACCCTGGTAGTGCAGGTTTCTTGGGGGTTTTTGTATTTCTATAAATTTGCTGTTTTTAGCCCAAAAGCGACCGTTCGTCGCCGAAAAATATATTACAATTCAACACTACTAAACATTCTATCAAAATTTGAAATTAATTTACAATATTTTTAAGCATCTTTATCCGATGAATTCTGATAAATCATCAGGATATTTATTGCGAATATTTTGGCTTAAAAAGAACTTAAACTACCCTAGACATTTTTCACTTATCTGAGATTGATGTCAATCACGTCCTAGACCAGCATGAATGCCGAATAGCCAATATTTGCAAGTTCTTCTGCCATAACTGTGGTCACAGTTGTCCTTTTAATTCTATCTTTTCTATGTCTATAGTTTGCGTCCACGTTTACTTTAATATTTTGTTAGGAGAAAAGCACTCCAGACACAGAAAAAGCCCTTGAAGCAGAATGGAAGTCTCTGCCTTAAGGGCTCTTAGAAGATTTATTATATATAAATTATATTACTGAAAACTGTAACAAACAAAAGCTAATTATACTATTGTTAATTTAAATTCTATTCTTTTAAGGTTTAACTAATTCTACTCGACGATTACGAGAACGTCCTGCTTCAGTTTCATTGGAAGCTTTTGGAGCTAAAAAATATACTCCTTCAGCTTTAAGTCGTTATTCTTCAATACCATATTCATTAACTAATGATTTTTTACTGCTTCTGCTCGGTTAGTTGATAAATCCAGATTATATTCCAGACCTCCTCTACTATCAGTATGACCTACTACATATAGTTCTAAATCTATATTCTGTTTGAGGAAATCAGCAATTTTTGTTAGTGCTTCTTCTGACTCAGCTTTTATATCTGCCTTACATGTATCAAAATATATGTTATGAATAGATACTGAACCTTTTTCTCGAAGATGATATAATAAGATAATAAGAAAATAAGAAAATTAAAAAAAGACTGCATTCGGTACACTGCTGACTTTTTTAACTATATTCAAATTGTTAATAACTTGAATCATTTAAATCCCAATAAGAATCTGTATCAATTAAATATTCATTTTCAGATACAACTCCAAAATCCATTTCAAACCCATCAATATATTCTATTGCTTTTCTATCAGCTTCATTTTTAATTGAACCATCTGCTCCATATTCCAATAATAACTCAATTATTTTAGGATCTTCAGCTTGATATGCTGCTCTATGTAAAGCAGTATTGCCATGATTATTTTGATAATTAACATTTACACCAGCTTCAAGCAATATTTTCACTACTTCTGCATTATTATACTCAGCAGCTTCAATTAGTGGAGAACTCTCAACATCATCATCTGCTTCCGCCCCCAAATCAATTAACTTTTTAGTTATTTTAGGATTACTGTTATACTTTGCAGATTGGTATAAAGGATTTGGTAAATCACTAAATAATCCGCTTTTGATTTCTGCTCCATTTTCTACTAAAATATCAATTGTTTTTGGATCGTCACTATATTTAGCAGCAAATAATATTGGAGTGAAACCTGTCTCAGTTTCAGAGTCCACTTCTGCTCCATTTTCTATTAAACTTTTAACAACTTTATTGTTATTTAAAACAGAAGCTTTCATTAGTACATTTATTCCATCTTCATCTCTAGAAGTAATGTTGCCCCCATTTTTAATTAATAATTCAATTATTTCTGGATCTGGATTATTTTCAGCTGCATAAAATATTGCATTCTTTCCTGAAGAATCTCTTCTGTTTACTCTAGCTCCATTATCAATTATTGTTTTTACAACTTCATAACTATTATATCCAGAAGCATACATCAAGGTGGTTACATCATTTTCATCGGCATCAATAACCTTAGCTCCATTATCAATTAAAAAATTTATTAAATTAAAATCTGCATATTTTGCAGCATAAAGCATCGCTGTCTTTCCATTATAATTTGTTTTTTCGTTAATATTTGACTGACGTTCATAAAATATTTTTACTAACTCTAAATTATTATTCATAACAGCTGCCATTAAAGGAGTCATTCCACTATTAGAACTACTAGAAACTCGTGCACCTTTGTCTAATAAATAATTAATAAATTCTAGATCATTTATATGTTTAGCAGCTAATATTAATGGTGTATGTCGAAGATATTCCACGTCTTCGTTTATATTTAATATATTTTCATTTAAAACTTCGTTTATAAAAGCTTTATCTTGATTTAAAACTGCATATGGAAAATAACACTTCTTAGACCAATTTGAATCTTTTTCTTTTGAAATTGTACCAAAGTTCCATAGATTATCATTTTTATTATTGCCCTTTTCATAAAGATTTTCAATTGTATATGAAGATGGAGGGAAATATTCAAAATCTAAAGAAAAATTTAATATTTCAAAAGGTCCATAATTTATTTCATAATATTTATCTTTCTCAATTCCTTTGTTGATATTAACATTTTTTAATGAAATTTTTTTACTACCACTATATGAAACTACTCTCATTTCAAACGGATTATTTCCACTTGCTTTATGTATATAAAATTTCCCTTCTGTATTATCATTATTAATAAACATGAAATGAACTATTGTTTTAGAATCACTATTATCAAAACCAATTTTAGTTATATGTAATTTATCATCAAAAACCGTTGCATCAGCTGTATAATAAGTTATTGTATCATTAACATCACCATTATCTTCGGTACCACTTAGTTCATTATATACTATTTCTCTAGTCAGTTTTCTTCCCTTAGCTTCTTTTTCTATAATTTTACCAGTCTTCTTATTTTTATAATAATAACTATATATATTACTTGTATAGTCAATATTTAATTTCTCTACCATATTCTCATCACTATAATTGTAATAATATTTTTGTGATTCTATCTCTATAACTTCTTCTATTTTTTTAGAATTATTAAAATAACTGTACAAATAAGAAGAGCTAACTTGAATTCTTTCTAGTCCACCACGATATTCTCTACTTTTACTATAGTTTTTAGTATCTAGTGGTGGTAAAAGCCTCGATCTTTTGGGACGTCTAAGCCTAATCAATGAATCATCAAAAATTATTTTAGGTAACCAAAAATTATGAGAATAATCTTCTAATTCATCTTTTCTTTTAGCAATATTCCTTAATTTATCATAATCTAATTTTTGTCCTGAGTTACTGTAATAATATAAAATTAGACTTATATCTTTATTATTGAAACCCAAACTATCCATATATTCCAAATCTTCAAAATTAAGTTCTTTATAAACTCCACTTAATAATTCCATGTCAAAATCCTTCAAAGAAGTTGCAAAAGTTACTGTAGATAACAAAAATATTAAAATAAGTGTTAAGATAAAAAATTTTTTTACCATAATTATTCCCTCGCTTTTTTAATAAATTATTTGTCTAATTCTTCTAATTTCAGCATAGTATCAACCATAACAATATTCAAAATATTCTGAGCGTACGTATTCCAATCTTCTCCTAAGAAGTTGAAAGAAGATACCTCTCCTTTTTATCTACATCATCTGGATCTATAAGATTTCTATATAGCCCCTTAACAGAATTGGAGAAAAAATTTATAGATTATGCAAAAAATTGAATATATTAAAACCGCAGAGAAAAATGTTGAATTATACTTTTAAGTGCAACACTTATTGAAAAATAAAAAGTGACACATCAACCACGTTCTGATATTGTAGTAAGTATCTACACAAACTCCAATAATAGGAAGTGATTAAATGAGTCACTATCACCATCTTACTACAAATGAACGTTGTTGTATAGTACATTTTCATAAACTTGGTTGGTCTCTTAATAAAATTGCCAAAGAAATTGGTCGTAATACATCTACAATCTCTCGTGAAATTAAACGTAATTCCATTAATAATATCTATCAAGCTCATAAAGCTCAAGAATTCTATGAAAAACGCCGCAATAACTGTGGCGTTAAGGATAAAAAGTATAATCTAGCTTTAAAAAACTATATTAATTCCAAATTACAATTAGGCTGGTCTCCTGAACAGATCAAAGGCCGTATGGAATATGAATTTCCCAATAACCCAGAAATGAAAATTAGTTTCAAAACTATCTATACCTGAATTTATGATAAGTTTCTCATTAAGGGTGATCTGAACAAACTTCGTCATAAGGGAAAATCTAGAAAACCATTTGAAACTAGAGGTCGTTTTAATAAAGGTAGACCAATAAAACAACGCCCAAAAGAAGTTAATAATCGTGAAATAGCTGGTCATTGGGAACTTGATACTGTAGTATCCAGTCGTGGTAAATCAAAAGCTTGTCTGGCCACTATAGTAGAACGCAAGACCAGATTCTTATTTGCCATTCACATGCCTAATCGTAAATCATCTACATATAATAAAGCATTATATAGATGTATGATGAATTTACCCAAAAGTCTTGTTAGATCACTTGCTGTTGATAGAGGCAAAGAGTTTGCTAAATACAAAGAAGTTGAAACAAAATTATCAAATAGTGTATTTTTTGCAGACCCCTATTGTCCTTGGCAGCGCGAAACTAATGAAAATACTAATGGTTTATTAAGAGAATATTTCCCAAAGAAATTTGATTTCAGTGAAATTGATCAAATTAAGGTGAATAAAGTATTAGATCTTTTAAATAATCGCCCAAGAAAATGCTTGAATTATAAAACACCATTTGAAGTTTTCATTGCAGAAATCAAAAACTGTTGCACTTAATTTGACAATTCATCAACCTATCTTTGTAGTTATTATCAATTCATCTCATATTCTCAAACTCTTAAATATTTATGTAAATTATGTAGTAATTAACTTTATTTACAGAAAAGCCATGAACATTAACATCTATTCTTTTGCTATCTTTTTTCTTTCTGAATGTAACTAATACAAATTCTTCATGTTTTATGGATTAAGTTTATTATAATTAACTTCTTCTCTTAAATCTATGTTTATTTGGCTAATAACACATATCCAATTATAAATTTCACCATAGCTAAATAATCATAATAAAATTATTTATATCCATAGAAGTTAAATCATCTACTCCATCTTTTAAATAAAATCCAGTTCATCTGTTTCAAATCTTTTCCTAAGGTTTAGGAAGACCGCCTTTTCCTAATAAATTTGCATGGAGCACAACAGAATCTTTAATTCCATTTTAAACCTTGAATAAATTTCTTTTTCGATTTTTCAATTGCCATTTAGCAACAAAAAAGTAAGTAAACCACCTATAAAAACACCAAAAACAGTTACAATAAAGTCAGAAATTTTACAAATCAAACTATTTATAAGAAAACTAACAGTCAACATAAAAAGCTATATTATTTTTTATTAGTATCAATATGAAGCACTATTTCGTATAACTCTAATCTTTACGAACTAATTTTTTCGAATATCTATATTGATTTTTAAAAAACAAATTCTCATTTGTGCAAAGTTAAAATTCTCTACATAATTACTAAATTCATTAATAGGAATAAAAGTCCTTTTTTTAACAAATAAACTCCAGATTTTTCCTAGTCTTGAGGTTAAATAACAAAAATCTATTATATTAAAATAATATTTCAATAACTCATAAATTAGATATAGTTTTCGTCGACCTCCGTCGCCCAGTGACCGCCAAAATATAAATAACAGACCAATATAGATTAATACAAAGTAAAAAAAGGACTGTGCAATTTCTCATACAGCCCATTACAAGTTAATATATTTTACTATTAAAGAATGATAACCCATAGATTGCTTAAACGAATCCCACCTTCGGCACCATTTCTTTATCAACACATCAATTTTTAAAATTGAATAATTTAAAAAATTTAACCGGCAATAATACATTGCCGGTTTTGTTATTTATTATATAATTTTGTTAAAATACTAAATAAATTAAAATTTTTATAAATTTTTCAATATAATTATTAAATAAACCAATACAACATTTTGACAGCCATTTGAAACTGTTATTTGAAACTTTTTTATGTAATCATCTTTAGGAAAACTACTTTCAATTCTATCAGATCTAACCCCTCAGATCGGTATTTAATTAACTTATGTCTCTCTTCAAGAGCCATTTTACCTAAAAAAATACTTATTTTATCATCATTATAATTATCCTTACCCATTAATCTTTGGTGATCTTCTAATGAAAATGATTTTGCATCTATCATAACCATATCGAAATATTTCAATAAACTGCTTTTTTCTTCTAACAGGACCGCTTCATACCTTCCCATAGCATGGACGAGGCTTTCTCGGCTAAAATCGGTAAAATCTAAATTGATTCTTCAAATATTTTATAAATAAATACATTCTATTCAAAAAATTGGTCGTTCTCCGCTAAAACTTTTTTTAAAGAATCTTCAAAATAAGAAGGTTGGCCTTTCTTTAAATACATATATCCATAATAAGAAGCAATTCCACTTCCAATACAATCCGCTATTAAGTCCCACATTGTGTCTATGAGTCCGGTTTTTTGCATATTAAGGGCAAATAAAGAATCCATCGTAAATTCAAATATTTCCCAGATGACCCCAATGCTTACTGCAAAGTTAAATGCAAAAAGGGCAACGAATATGGGACTCAAGACAATATCTATCTCTTCTTCGCGATTCAAAAAATAGATTAAACTAAAACCAATAAATCCTAGTATGGTTCCGGAAAAAGCATGCAGCATATTATCCCACCACCAAAAGCGGTAGTAAAAGTTCCTTAATTCACCGAGATAGAGTGAAGCAAAAATGAATATTATAATAATAACCTGAATATCAGATGGAATATATAAGATTTTATTATCTGATAATAGATTAGGAATGAATGTAGTTATTAATGCTAAAACTGCAATAAACAAACTTAACCAATTTAATATTATTATATCAACAATTATTGCACCAATTAATAATACCCTAAATGACCAAACCAGTAAAACTTTGAATTTAATATTATCTTTCAAAATTATTCCAATCACCTCAATCATATCAACATTTAATCAAATACCATATTAAAGTTGCTTAAAATTATTATTTTATTACCAGCTGATATAACTTATTCAGTAAATAATTTATTTATGGAATCATCAAAATTAAAAGTGTTCAATATCCATCTATCTTCTGGTTTATAAAAAATAAACTTCCATCTGATTATATGTTTTTCATATTTCATTACATATGTATATTTAATAAAAGAATCCTTTATTTTTTCTTCCTTGATTAATTCATATCCCAATATTTTCCCATATCTACCTTTAACAGAATCTAACTGTTTAATAGTAGAACTTTCTAAACTTTGAATTTCTGAAATAGAAAATGGCCATTCATTTTCCACCATATCAAATGCTTTTTCAATATCTTCTTCTACCATAGATGCAAGGAAACTATTGCAAAAATCTCTGGTCTGCTCTTGCTTTGCAAATCCCATTTCATCTGCAACTACATTATGACTAAAACTTAATATTAAAACTATTATTAATATTAAAGATAGTTTGGTTTTCATTATAAAACCTCCATACCTTAAGTATTTTAGCCTGGCTAGAAAACTAACCAGGCTATTTATTACTATTTTTAAATATTTTACATTCTTAAAACTTAAAGATCAGCATTTTTTGCATATCTGTCTTCAGGTGGCAAGGGTGATATAGTAACATATAGTATCAGTGTTTTATCACCGGTATTATCTACAGACATTACTTCCTTACCGTCTAACTTCATCAGATCATTCTCTTCTACCCTAATAGGTTCACCATCAACATTTATATTTCCACTACCTTCAATAACTTCCACCAATAGTGTAGAATCAAAATGAGTGTGTTCAGGTAAAGAATTACCTGGAGATATATTTAAAATAAATGCTAAAGTATTTTCATCACTATAAATTACCCTTTTAGCAACTTTTTCATCAGGTTTCACCATATAATCTTTTAATGAATATTTTTCCATGTTAACCCTCCTCTAATATAATTTATCTCATTTCTTTATAACTTTTATATTCTTTTAAAAACAATCGTTTCCTGTTTATTTAACTTAATACATGTCACATCCCAAATACAATTTGATTAAATTATATAAAACATGTTTTTTATATTTGAAATAATTATTAATTCTCAACTACTTTCTCTTTCCAACCACCTCTTTTAAACCAAAACGCAGCAATAATGGCAGTTACAAAGTTTGATAAAAACATCCCCCACCAAATACCGTTTGTACCCCATTCAAGGTTAATACTTAAATATTGAGCCAATGGTAAACGGATGCCCCATAGGGCAATTATTGCTAGTACCATAGCAACTACAGTATTTCCGGCTCCTCTGAAAGAACCTCCTAAAATGAATCTAACCCCAAGAAAACCAAATGAAAAACCTACTATTCTTAAAAATGATACTCCGATTTCTATAACCTCAGGATTAGAATTAAATATAGAAATTATTGTCCGGGGAAAAAGATTGAAAGCAACTGCTAATAATGTTAAAACAACTAATATGATTCCGGTACTAATCCAGGCACTTCTTTCTGCTCTATTTACTTTTTCAGCCCCCAAATTCTGTCCCACCATTGTTGTAGTAGCTATCGCAAATCCTCTGGAAGGTAACATTACTACTGATAAGATACGCGAACCGATTCCATAAGCTGCAACAACCAAAGTACCAAATTGGGAAACTATGCTCATTAAAAATGTCATTCCAAGTGCTATAATAGACTGTTCAGCAGCAGATGGAAATCCAATGACTAATATCTTTTTAATAACTTTAAAATTAGGTTTTAGTGCTTTTAATGATAAGGTTAAACCTTTCTTACCACTAAATAAAATATATAATCCTATAATTCCAGCAATTGCCCTAGAAAATATTGTGGCAAAAGCGGCTCCTCTCACACCTAATTGCGGTAAACTACCAACTCCAAATATTAAAAGAGGGTCTATTATAATATTTAGTAAGGTAGAAAAAATCATTAGTTTCATCGGAGTTTTAGTATCTCCATAACCCCTTAATAAAGCAGAGAAAATAAAAAAGACAAACATAAATGGAATTCCAGCAAAAATTATATTTAAATAGGCAGTGGCATCGCCTAAAATATTGGCAGGCGCACCCATTAATTGTAAGACCGACCTATTAAAATAAACTCCAAAAACTGCTAAAACAATAGAAATCGAACCTACAACTAAAAAGATCTGTCCAGTTACCTTATTGGTCATTTTTTCGTCGCCCGCTCCCATATATTGAGCCACTAAAGTAGTCCCAGCGATCGTTAAACCGGCTCCTATGGAGACCATTAAGAAAACAAGGGGAAAGCCAACCGAAAGTGCTGCAACCGCTTCAGCACCTAATTTACCAAGCCAAAAAGTATCCGCAAGGTTATATACTACCTGCATTGTATTTCCGATCATTATAGGCCAGGCTAACTTGAAAATAGTACTTACTATTGGACCATTTAGAATGTCTTCTCTATTACCCATGCGCGGACTATTTATTGTATTATCTTCATTTATATCATTAGTATCCAAATCTATGTCACTCATTATTATTTTCACCTTCTTTCAATAATTCTTCAAGATTTCCCAAAACTGTTCCTAATAACATTATTAATTTTTCTTTATCATTATCATTTAGATTAACAAGGGCTTTTTCTAAAAAGTTCTGTCTAATATCAAGCATCTTACATAACTTTTTATCTCCTTTTTCAGTTAACTCTAAAAGGACTATCCTTCTGTCCTTTGGATTACGGTATCTCTTTACTAACTCATCGTCTACTAACTTATCTACAATCACTGTAAGAGTACTATTAGCCATATGCATTTTATCATGTAGAAAACTCATATTAACTGGTTGATATTTAGTAATATACCAGAGTACTAAAAATCTAGGCATTGTTAAATTGTTCTCTCTTAAAGTACCTTTAGTATATTTGACTAAATTTTTATGAATATCTCTAATTGTTTTATCGATAATTTTTGTCTCTTTGCTTGAAGCCATTTTTTACCTCCTAATATATTATCTACTATTTATTTCGTATTTATAAATATTATACATTATAAATTATAGCGTTTCAAATTTAATTAGTCTTATTTATAGAATATTATAAGTTTTTTCAATCTTATACCTTATTGTTTATAATAATTTAACAAATTAATTTGCTTGACTCCTTGACTTTTTATCATATTGATGTTATATTTATTTCCGTTGGGTAAGAAAAATTATTAATTTTACCCGTTTTAAGAAAATTTAGGAGGAATTAATTTAAATGATTTACAGTGGAAAAGTAAAATGGTTCGATTCAGCTAAAGGTTACGGTTTTATTGAGAAAGACGATGGCGACGACGTATTTGTACATTT
>CAJXKY010000026.1 GCA_913055675.1 uncultured Halanaerobiales bacterium | reverse complement strand
ACATAACCTCTAGAAATAGCGATCGCCTTTACTGTCTGATTGATTGCTCCAGCACCTATTGCCTGTAATTCTACCTTCCCTTCATCGCGAACAACTGCAGCAATTGCACCTGCTACAGATTTAGGATCAGAACTGCCCGAAACCTTTAAAGTTTCCATGTGATCTCCCCCTTGTTTTTTACTACATAGGTTATTGTAATAACCTTAATAGATCTTGTACTTCCTCTCTACTCAACGACTTGTGCTCTCCAGGTTTTAAATGACCCAACGTAATATTGCCGATCCTAACTCTAATCAAACTTACAACTTTATATCCTAAAACATCAAACATCCTTCTTATTTGTCTATTCATACCTTCATGAATTATTACTTTATAAGTAGTATTTTTACTATCTTCATTGACCTTATTGATTTCAGCCGGAGCTGTCCGGCCTTCTTGTAAATCAATACCTTCTTTAAACTGTTTGATTTCTTGATTGTTTAGTTGTCCGTTAACTACAACTTCATATTCTTTATCTAATTCATGGGAAGGATGAGTGATTTTATGAGTTAAATCACCATCATTAGTTAATATTAATAATCCACTACTGTCTAAATCCAATCTACCAGCTGGATATATTCTTTTATCTACTCCATTTATCAAATCCAAAACTGTATTTCTGCCTTGGGGGTCTTTCACAGTTGTTACATAACCGGTTGGTTTATATAATTTTAAATACACTTTTTGTTCTTTTTCGATTTCTTCCCCATCTACTTCAATTGTATCCTGTTGGGGATCTACTTTTGTTCCCATTTCTGTAACGACTTCACCATTTACCTTCACTCGCCCGGCTGCTATAATCTCCTCAGATTTACGACGAGAAGCAACTCCAGCATGGGCCATTACTTTTTGAAGGCGTTCCATCTATATACATCCTTTCATAATATATTATTATATTCTTTAAAAATTAAAATATTCCTTTTTATGAATCGGAAAACTTTAGTCAACTTAATACAAATTATTGAAAACTATTTTAAGGATTTCCTAAGATCCCAAATGTAATTATAAAAAGTAAATAATCTAAGGTATTTCCTGTTAAATTACCAAAATTAATTGTTTTAATTGCTGTTTCTATTAATTCTGCTTTATGCTCTCCATAGGTATTTATAAGTTCAGCTTTAAAATCCTGGTCAGGACTACCTGCCTGGTCTGCCCAATGTTGGGCATAAAGTAAAGCAAATTGTTCTTTTTCTGGTACCTTGTCTACTGTACCTTCCAATATTTCACCAAGTTCATCTGAACTAATTCCGGACTCTAAAGCTAAGCGAGAATGATAATATGTACAGTATCTACAGTTATTTACTCCTGTTACAGCAAGCATTAAGCGTTCTTGGAAAGTCTTATTTATAAGTTTACCATTATTTATTCCTTTTATTGTTTTACGATTTTTAAAAAGAAACTTTATATCATTTATAAATTCACTCCAACTTCGATAAGTTCTTTTTTTAAACTTTTCCATATTTTTCATATCCTTTTGAAATCATATTATTCTTCATCTTCAAAGACTTTTTGATAATCTATTTCTTCAATATCTGGCAAATCAGAAATATCATCAAGAGCGAACTTCTGTAAAAATACAGTTGTAGTGCCATATATGATAGGGTTACCAATTGTTTCTTTTCTACCCTGTTCTTCTACAAGACTATATTTTTCAAGGGTAGAAAGTGTTCTTTCCACATTCACACCCCGGATTGATTCAATCTCTCTTCTGGTAATCGGCTGTTCATAAGCTACAATAGCTAAAGTTTCTAAAGCCGCCGGACTTAATTTTTTATGTTTTGAAACATTCATATAATTTAAAATCAGATCACTATATTCTTTTTTAGTTTCAAAAACATAGTTATCATTATAGCTGTTAAGTTCAAATCCGTGTTTTTCGTTACTGTATTCTTCCTTGATTTCTTCTAAAATAGGTCTTATTGTAGATATATTCATCTCCATTACTCGAGCTAATTTATCAATATTAACTGGTTCTTCTGCTACAAAGATTATGGATTCAACCTTTGCTTGATCTGTTTTTTCCATTATATCACCTGCTTTAAGCTAATGAAACCTCAATCGGTGAAAAAAGTTGGTCTTGAATAATTCTCACCTTATTTAACTTCATTAACTCTAATATACTTAAAAATGTAACTACTATTTCCATAATATTTTCGCGGTCTTCTATTAATTTATAAAAATTGACTCTATTGTATTTATTCAGTGTATCTAATACATCATTAATTTTCTTTTCTACCTTTATCTTTTCAACAATAATGTGTTCTACCTCTTCTATATCATCATCTTCTAAATCATTATCAGAATAAAGGGCCTTGAGATACATCTCTTTCATATCATTTAAATTAACTTCAATTACTACTTCTTCTTCAAAGTTCCGATATTTATCAAGGTTTGAACTGTTTTCGAAAACATCTCTTCTTTCCTCAAACCGATCTGCAAGGACAAAAGATAACTCTTTATAGAGTTGATATTTTCTTAACCTTTCTACAAGGCTTTCTTCATCATCCTCTTCTTCATCATCTGCTTTAGGTAAGAGGTATTTAGCCTTAATCTGAACTAATTCAGCTGCAATTACTAAAAATTCACTAGTATACTCTAAATCCATTATATTCTGGTCTATATAATCTAAGTATTCTCCGGTGATTTTAGCAAGGGAGATCTTACTTATCTCTATTTTATTTTTCTTTACCAACTGGTATAAAAGTTCTAAAGGACCCTTAAATTCATCCAGTTTTACCTCATAATCCATAATTTTCACCTTGCTTTTTTTAAATTAATAATCCTAAGAAAAAGTTAACAAAGGGACTAATCATACCCCAAAGAATCCCTGTATATGCTAAAATTAATAAAATAACCATTCCGATCGGTCCCTGTAGTTTATTTATATATTTATCAAAGTTACTAGGTAATAGACCTCTTAAAATATTGGAACCATCTAACGGTGGAATTGGTAATAAGTTAAAGAATCCTAAACTTAAATTTACAATAATAGCTAAAAGTAGAAATCTTAAAATTAAATATTGAAAATCACTTAATTGAGTACTGATCGCACCTACAGAATTTATATTAGCAAAAAACATCACTGTTCTAAAGATAATAGCAAATATTCCCGCCATAACTAAATTAGAACCAGGACCTGCTATTCCAACGATCATTAAGCCTTTGCGAGGATTTTTATAATATCTAGGATTGATTGGTACTGGTTTAGCCCAACCAATTCTCCTTGTAATAATTAAAACTAAACTACCCATTAAATCAAGATGAGCAATCGGATTTAATGTTAACCGCCCATTTTGTTTAGGAGTTGGATCTCCTAATAAATATGAAACATAACCATGTGAATATTCATGTATTGATAAAGATAATAGTAAGATTGGTATAACAAGTATTAATTCCATTATATTTGGCATTTTTTATTTCTTCCCTTCCAATTTCTTCTTCAATTTTTTAGCATAATCTAATTGTTCTTTTCTGGTTTTTAAATTATTTTTTAAAACCTGTCTTTTTAATAGTTTAAGTGCTATACTAATAATTGGTCCTTCCTTGAAACCTAATTCAATAAGATCATTTCCATCAACTGATAGTTTTATATCAGAAATTTGTTCTAAGAAATATAATATTTTTTCTTCTAATTTTTTGTTATCATGTTCGGCAAGTAAAAGAACTAACTTTTCATTTGATATATTTTTTAACTTATTATATATATCAACACTTCCTGTAAGTTTAGTTATCTGTTCTATATTATACTCTTCGGGTTTAAACAGTATTATTTCTTTAAGGTTCGTCTTAACCGACCAGCGTTCAATTAAGGAACGCGGTAAGTCCTTGAAAATTAAAGAAAAATATACTACCCACTCTTTTACATTATAATTATTATTATTGAAATATGCAAGGTAATAACCTGCTCTTTCCCACTTATCTTTAATACCTTTCGGCAGTTGATATCCGTCATAAAGGAGTCTTAAAAATGGTATCTCTTCTAAAATTTCTAAAAATCTTTGGTCCGGTTTTTCTAAAAATAGTAATTTAAGTTCTTTAAAAATCCTAGGAAATGTAACATCAGAATATTCATTTAAGCGGATTGCTTCCTGCATTAAGGCTTTTGTTTCTTCTTCAATTTTTAAATTATGTTGTAATACAACTCTAATTCCCCGAATTATTCTAGTTGGATCATCTAAAAAGCTAAAACGATGTAAAGCTTTTAAAATTCTATCTTCTACATCTTCGCGAGCCTTAAAGAAATCATAAAGATAACCATACTCTTCAGGATGTAAAGCTACTGCTAAAGCATTGACCGTGAAATCTCGACGGAAAAGGTCATCAAATATATCAGCTTTTTTTACTTTAGGTAAGGCTCCCGGATGAGTATAGAGTTCATTTCTAGATACAGCAAAATCCAATTCATATTTATTATTGATAACCATACTGCCGGTTTGGAAATTACTGTTATACTTATAATTTACGTTATAATTGGAAGCTACATCTTTTATTAAGCCCTCTACATTTCCTTCTACAACAAAATCAAAATCCTTGTTTTCCTTATTCAAAAGCAGGTCTCGAACCATACCTCCAACTAAAAAAACACGTGAGTCATTGTCTTGTGCAATCTTACCAATATTTTTAAATATTTTTCTAATTTGATTTGGCAGTTCATCGAGTTTCGATGATATTTTCACTTTCTCAGGAGTTATTGATACCAAAGAACTTACATAACGATTCTGGTTTTGACTTGAAGTTTCTTCTTTATAATATTGATTGAGTATATCTCTTCTAGTAATAACTCCAATTACCCTACCATCTTCGTTTTTTACAGGTAGTCTCCCAATATCATTATTAACCATCTTCTCTTGAGCCTTATGAATGGTATCATCTGGATTGATATATATCAACATTTTTGTCATATATCCTTTAACAGGTACTCGGTAAATATCATCTTCTTCAGTTAACCTACGCAAGTCTCGGGTTGTGAAAATCCCCTTTACTCTATCATCTTCATCTACAACAAATACTCCGGATATATTTTCTTTTTCCATTAATTGCTTTACTTTTTCAATTTTAATATTCTGATTTACTTTAACCGGTTTTTGCATAACCTCTTCTACTTTAACAGAAACTTTGATTTTATCTCTAATAGTTGTTTCAAGCTTATTACGGGCAATTTCAAGATCGGTTTTTAAAGAAACCGAACCTGCTCCGGAATGTCCGCCTCCACCTAAATCACTAAATATTTCTTCTAAATTAACATTTTCGTCACTACTTCTACCAATGATGATAACTTTGCCCTCCATTTCTACAAGGACAAAAACAACAGGTAATTGATAAAGTAGTTTTATTTTTTCAACAACATTATTTAAACCTGTTACATAACGAGGATATTTTAAAGTAAATAATGCAATATTTTTATCTTTAATTCTAATATCTTTTCTGTGTTTAATTAATAATTCGAAGACTCTTTTTTGATTCTTATCAAGTGTTTCTAAAAGATATTCATTAATAACTTTCTTATTTGCACCCATATCTAGCAGATATGCAAAAGCCATTAAATCTTCAGATTCTGTATTAAGATGCATGAAATTCCCGGTATCCGCAGAAATTCCCAATGCAAACAAGGTTGCTTCTGATCTATTCAATTTAATATTTTCCCTTTTTAGTCTATTCACGATAATTGATGCAGAGGAACCTACATTTTCAGATAGATCAATATTAATCCAGTCTAATTTTTGATGAGGGTGATGGTCATAGACTATTACCTCAACCTGTTCCCAATTTATTAATTCCGTCATATTACCTAATCTATCATATTCATGTGTATCAATTACGATAACCCGGTTTACTTTATCATAATCTACTTCATCATATCTATATATTTCAAACTCATCTTTATAAAGAGCAAGAAATCGCTTGGCCAAAGTAGTCATATTTTCTGACACCACAACTTTACCATCTTGATATAATTTTGCGGCAGCAATCATACCTGCCAAACCGTCTATATCTGTGTTTTCATGAGATATAATTAGATCCATAAAATCAGTCCCGGGTTAATATATTTAATACTCATTGACCTCTTCTAAGCATTCATTATCACAAGCTTGTCTACCTACTTTAGCCATCTCAATCCATTCTCCATCTTTTTTTACTCTAACTACATCAGCAGTAAAGTCATTTTTTGTACCTTCTACTGAACTATTTGATAATAACCAGCTACCTACACCATAGATATCTACTGGTACTTGGGATTCTTCAAATTCTCTTATTTTTTTAGGCTTGAAACCACCAGTAGCAATAATTTTTACATCTTTGCAGTATTCTTTAGCTGCTTCGACTTGGCTTTCCTTTAAATTCCAATCTTTATATGCATTGTTAATCTCCTGTCTTAATTTGAATACTAATCTTGCATTTACACCGTTATCTAGCTTTTTATCTCCTAACGGCTCAATACTTTTATCTCTTAAGCTAGAAGAATTATCAGGTCTTACTCCAAATAATTTATATTTTTTTGCCTTTTTATCTTTACCGGCTTCTTTTAGTTCAATATATTTATCAAACATTGCTTTCAATAATCGAAGACTGGTTTTAACACAGTCATTATCAAAGTCCACCAAGGCAATCCTGTTTACATCGGTGTCCATCAGACGAGAAAACTGCAGCATCGCTTCTGTAGTATCACCTAAAAATGAAGCTATATAAGAGTGGCTGATTGTACCTCCTCCTTTTCCTCCCCACCAGGCGCCCTGTTCATCAGTAGATACATAGCGATTCATGTTTTGTCCATAATCTTCATTATATGCATTTACCCCTAATGAATAAGCATAACCGTGTAAGGCCTGTAGTTTATAATGTGCAAACCGGGCTGGGAAAAAGAGAATATCTTTACCACGAGCTGCTTCCATTACTTGATAAACATTAGTTGCAATTCGGGAAGCCTCAGTTAAAGAACCGATAATAGGGGTCTCTAGATGAGCAAAATCACGGTAACGTCCTCTTATCTTAAGAATAGGATCTACTCGAGCTGGATTCCCTTTGTAATATCCCTTTTGTCCATCCTGACAGGCTAAAACTTCTAAATCATCAAAGGTTTCAACAAATTCTCCATCCTCATTCTCATAACCGGTAGAGGTTTTCAATAAGGCTAAAGCTTCATCGATACCTCCTAAAATACAGAAGGGTTGGCGGCGGGGGAAAATCTGCATTTCCACCTCTAAATTACCTATATCTTCTTCCTTAAAGGTATAGCCTTCTTCAGATAGTTTAGTTAGTATCTTACTTACATTTCTAAAATATACATCAGAATACCAACCCTGTTTCATTCTCTTTTTATCAATTTGAAATATTTCAATCGGAAGTCTCTCTCCGTCAAATACGGTCATAAATTTCACTCCTTATGATATAAACTAAACTTATTCAATTATTTTATAAATTAAATCACGTGATTTTGGAGTTTCTTCATTTATAATAAAGGAATTGTTCAATTTATCAATAGCTTCCTTAGTATTTTCATTTTCTTCGTTATGATAAAGAGTAGCGATTTTTTCACCTTTTAATACTTTTTTTCCATATTTCTGATGGACAACTACTCCTACTTCATTTAAAATCTGATCACCTTTTTGTTCTCTACCGGCTCCGACTAGCATAGCTGCCATTCCGATATCAAGAGCTTTTAACTGACTTAAATATCCGCTTGCTTTTGCTTTAATTTCAGTAAAATTTTCGGATTTTTTAAACTTGTCAGGGTCTTTAATATAACTTACATCTCCACCCTGTTTTTGAACAAGTTTTTTGAACTTTTCAAATGCTTTACCGTTCTCAATTAATTTTTCTAATAATTGATACCCCTTTTGATAATTTTCAACTTGTCCAGCAATTTTGAGCATATTTGCACCCAGAGTTAAACAGAGTTCAGTTAGATCCTCTGGACCTTCACCTTTAAGAGTATCAATTGCTTCTTTTACTTCTAGGTTATTGCCAATTGCATGACCTAATGGTTGTTCCATATCTGTTAAAACCGCAGTTGTATCTCGGCCCAGTTTTTCACCTATCCTAACCATTATTTCAGCTAATTTCTCTGCGTTTTCTAAAGTCTTCATGAAAGCACCAGAACCTACTTTCACATCTAAAACAATTCCATCTGCTCCCCCTGCTATTTTTTTACTCATAATACTACTTGCAATTAAAGGAATTGAATCAACAGTAGCAGTAACATCCCTTAATGAATAGAGCTTTTTATCAGCAGGTGTTAAATTACCGGTTTGACCAGCAATAGCTGCTTTAATTTCATTTACATTATCAATAAATCTATCCATACTCAAATCGGTTTTAAAACCTGGAATTGACTCTAATTTATCTATAGTTCCACCGGTATGACCTAAACCTCGACCTGACATTTTTGCAACAGGTATTCCAGCAGCTGCGACAAGTGGTACTAAAACTAAAGATGTTGTATCTCCGACTCCCCCTGTACTGTGCTTATCTACCTTTACTCCTTTTATTTCTGATAAATCAATCTGGTCACCGGATTCTGCCATTGCCATTGTTAGATCAGCAGTTTCTCGATCATTCATTCCCTTGAAATAGATGACCATCGAAAGAGCGGACATCTGATAATCAGGTATCTTACCATTGGTAAATCCATCTATTAAAAATTTTATTTCCTCTTTGCTTAACTCATTTCCTTCTCTTTTTTTAAGAATTAAATCATATGCTCTCATAAATTAAACCTCCCAATTTACATTTCTTTTAAAATTCCTTTAATTAAAGTGGAAAATTCAGGTTTGACTTTTTCTGCTATTTCGACGACTTCTTTATGATCGAGAGGTTTTGGTAATACCCCAGCTGCCATATTAGTTATACAGGAAATTCCAAGTATATTCATTCCCATATGGTTAGCCGTTATAGTCTCAGGTACAGTAGACATCCCAACTGCATCTGCTCCAGAAGTCCTTAAATGTCTAATCTCAGCTGGGGTCTCATAACTTGGCCCACTTAATGCTACATAATTACCTTTAACTATTTTTATTTTGTTTTCTACAGCAACTTTCTCTGCAAGCTCCCGTAGTTCTTCATTATATACCTCTGACATATCGGGAAATCTAGGACCAAATTCTTCAATGTTTGCTCCTTTGAGAGGATTGTCCCCCATTAAATTGATATGGTCTTGGATAATCATAAAATTACCGGGATCAAAATTACGGTTAATACCACCAGCTGCATTGGTTACTAATAAGTTATCTATTCCTAATTTATACATTACGCGTACAGGAAGTACAATTTCTTCCATATCATAGCCTTCATAGAAATGAAAACGTCCCTGCATAGCCAATACCTTTTTATCCTGTAAAAATCCAACTACAAATTGTCCGGCATGTCCTTCCACAGTTGAAACCGGGAAGTTAGGTATATCTTCGTATTTAATTATGGTGCGATTGGTAATTTCTTCTGCTAAAACTCCTAATCCAGAGCCTAAAATTAGACCAACATCTGGTTCTATATTAATCTTACTTTTAATATAATCTGAGGCATCATTAATTTTAGAAATCATTATTATCCCCCTTTAGAATATTTTTCAAAAAGCTCTCACCATTTTTAAAACTTCCTAAATTGAATGATTCAGAAATAGTGGAAGCTATATCTGCAAATGATTCTCTAACAGCTAATTTATAATTTTCTTTAATTCTATCACCATAGACTAAAAGTGGTACATACTCACGGGTATGGTCAGTACCTTTAAAAGTAGGGTCACAGCCATGATCTGCAGTAATTATTAGCATATCATTTTCATTTAAATGATCAAGTATTTCAGGTAACCTGATATCGAAATCCCTTAATGCTTCAGCATACCCTTTTGCATTCCTACGATGACCAAAGACCATATCAAATTCAACAAGGTTAGCAAAGATAAAGGAACTTTTTTCTGACTCAAGATAATCAATTAGAGCATCTACTGAATCCATATTATCTACTGTATGGTTTGATCTAGTGATTCCTTTATTTGAAAAAATATCCTCAATTTTACCTACTGCTAAAACAGGAATCCCATTATCTTTTAATTTATCTAGGATAGTCTCTTCAGGTGGGGCTAATGAAAAGTCTTTTCTTCGATCAGTACGGTTTAGACTCCCTAATTCTCCCACGAAAGGTCTTGCTATTACACGTGCCACTCCATGTTCTCCCTGTAATATCTCACGGGCTTTCTCACACATATCATATAATTCTTGCACTGGAATTACATCTTCATGGGCAGCAATCTGGAATACACTGTCCGCTGAAGTATATACGATTGGTTTACCTGTTTCAATGTGTTCTTTACCCAATTCCTCGATAATTACAGTACCTGAAGCAGGTTTATTGCCCAGGACTTCCCTACCAATTTCTTCTTCAAACTGATCTATAACTTGATCGGGAAAGCCATTAGGGTAAACTGGAAAAGGATTTTCTGAAACAAGCCCAGACAGTTCCCAGTGACCGGTAGTTGTGTCTTTACCTACCGATTTTTCTTTCATTTTAGAATATACTCCCCGACTCTTTATATTACTATCTACTCCCTTCATATCTTCTATCTTACCTAAACCTAATTTTTCTAGATTAGGCAAATCAAACCCATCTACTGCTTCAGCGGTATGAACAAGGGTATTAGATCCTTGGTCTCCATAGTCCTCAGCATCGGGTAATTCACCAATTCCTACACTATCTAAGACGATAAGCACAACTCTATCAATCTTATGATCTGTTTCTTGCATTTTATCATCTCCATTTAATTGTAAAAAATTTTGTTATCTTTTAATTTTCTTTCCTTTATAATTTTATAATATATTGGACTAAATAGCAACATATTAAGCATCTTTAATGTTGTCAGGTTGTGGAAAATGAATAAAAAACTCCATTCCCTTTTATAAAAAGAAAATGGAGTTATATATTTAACCTACTATTAATCTTTTTACTTTAGTCATTAACTTCTATACCATTTCTTTCAATAACATCTCTATACCATTTAGCACTTTCTTTTAAATATCTCTTTTGGTTATCCTTATAATCTACATAAATCAAACCAAAACGTTTCGAATACCCGTAGGCCCACTCAAAATTATCCATGATAGACCATACGTAATAACCTCTTAGTGGAATTCCTTCTTCTATTGCCTTGTGAGCGTGTTTGAAGTGTTCCCTTAAAAAGTTAATTCTATCCTGATCTTTAACTTTACCGTTCTCTGATAATTTATCGTCAAAGGCGGCTCCGTTTTCAGTAATATATAGTGGTAGATCGGAATACTCATTATGAACACGATTTAATACATTATATATTCCAGGAGGATAAACTTCCCAGCCCATCTCAGTATATTGACTGTCCTCTACTTTTACTTCCTGGGTTTCTAAGATATTTTGCTCTTCAGCATGTTTTATGATATTACGTGAATAGTAATTAATCCCCAAAAAGTCCATCGGATAGCTAATTATTGACATATCCTGATCGCGAATTTCTACTTCTCCAACATTTTTTTCAAAGAAATCAAAAAGTTCTTTTGGATATTTAGCTCTAAAAAGAGGATCTAATACAATTTTATTTATAAAGTTATCCTGCCGCCAAGTTGCAGCTAAATCTTCTTTTTTATCACTTGCAGGCTGGAAATCACCTAGGTTAATAGCAATTCCAATGTTTCCTTTTCTTTCTTCTTCTTTAAATGTTTTTACTACCATTCCATGAGATAACAGAATATGATGTAAAGACTGTAAGGCAGTTTGGTAATCTTGCTCACCGGGAGCATGTTGCCCAAAGGCATGTCCTACAAAACTTGCAACCCAGGGCTCATTATGGGTAATCCATTGACCAACCATACCTTCAAACTGATCTATTAATCTCATCGCATATTCCTGAAAATATTTAGCTGTATCACGGTTAGACCAGCCGCCTCTTTCCTGTAGAACTTGTGGTAAATCCCAGTGGTAAAGGGTTGGAACTGGTGTAATACCATTTTTTAATAATTCGTCAATTAACTTTTTATAGAAATCCAGACCGGGTTGATTAATCTTTCCCGTACCCTTTGGAAAAATTCTAGGCCAAGATATGGAAAACCGATAGGAATCTAGTCCAATTTTACTCATTAACTCAATATCTTTTTTAAATTTATGGTAATGATCACAGGCTAAATCACCTGTATCACCATTTAAAATATTACCTTTCTGGTGGGTAAAACGATCCCAGATTGATTCTCCTTTTCCGTCCTCATTATATGCACCTTCAATCTGATAGGCGGATGCTGCTACACCCCAAATAAAATTGTTTGTAAATTTATATTTGCTCACATTTTTACCCCCTTTTGAAACATATTAAATATTCAAAGCAGTCCTCCTTCTTAAATTCCGAGAAAATTAATCGAGAATTAAAACTTTCCTGCTCCGTTAACCGGTCTAGTGAGATAAAAATCAGGTTCCATGTCATATTCATTTAAATAACTTTCTTTAAGGTTTTCAATGATTTGTTCCTTGTTTTCGTTTTTAATTAAGTTCACAGTACAACCACCAAAACCGGCCCCTGTCATTTTTGCCCCTAAAACTCCTTTAAGTTCCATCGCCTTTTCGACTAAGAAATCTAATTCGCTTGTACTTACTTCAAATTCATCTTTGAGGCTTAAATGAGAAGCATACATTAAACTACCCGCTTTACTATATTCATTTTGCTCTAAATGTTCACTAAACTTTAAAGCTCTTCGATTTTCAGTTAATACATGGGTTGCCCTTTTATAATCTAAATCTTTTAGCTTGTTTTCATATCTAAATAATTCATTAATATTAACATCTCTTAAGGTTTCTACTTCTTCTCCCACATTTTCTTTAAAAAACTTTACTACATTATTACACTGTTTTCTCCGTTTATTATACTTGGAATCTATTAGACCTCTCTTTATTTTTGAATCTATAATTAGGAATTGATAATCTTCATCTTTAAAGGGAACTTCTTCATGCTCATGGCTTTCACAATCTATTAATAACGCCTTGTCTTTTTCCCCAAAAACAGAGATGTATTGATCCATAATTCCACAATTAACGCCCACAAAATTGTTTTCAGACTTCTGGGCAATAACTGCTTTTTTAAAAGAATCTATCTTAAAATTATTGAGATCATCTAATCCAAAAGTAGTCAATACTTCCAGAGCAGCAGAGGAACTTAGTCCTGCTCCAATCGGAAGATCACCAGTAAAGACCATATTAAAACCCTTCGGATTATATCCTTCTTTTTTTAATTCACTAACTACACCTATAATATAGTTCGACCAGTTATTTTCTTCATTATATTTTAGCTTTTCAGTAGTAGTTTCAAAAGATAAGTCAAAATCTATTGAATAAAGATTTATTTTATTATCATCTCTTAACTGTAAATATGCATATATCTTTTTATCAATTGCAATTGGAAGTACAAAACCGTCATTATAATCGGTGTGCTCACCGATCAAATTAACCTTACCTGGAGCTGAATAAAAGCCATCACTTAAACCCGTATTATTAAAATGTTTGTTATAACTATCTTTTAATATATTCTTGTTCATTTTTCTCACCTACTATTTTTATATTTTTTAAAAACAGTTTCCTATAACTTATTACTTTTCTTTTTGTAAAGTACCACTTGTAAAAGCCTGTTTTGTTTTTATTAAAAGCTAAATTCTACAATTAAACTTTTAAATAATAAATATAATGCTATCTGGATTTGAGAATAATTATTTTACTTTATAAAAAAAATAAAAAAGAATAAAAAAAAGGTAAGGATTAATAATATATCCCTACCGTATCATTTATTTTAATAAGAATTCTATTAAATTAAAAAATCTCCATCTTCATATATTAATTCTCCATCGGCAAAGATTTGTCCACCATCTGACATGTCACAGAGCATATCCCAGTGAATAGTTGATTCATTTTCACCTTTTGTTTCAGGATAACTTCTACCTAATGCAAGATGGACAGTTCCTCCAATCTTTTCATCAAAAAGCATATTACGGCTGAATTTATCAATACCATGGTTACAACCAATTGCTACTTCTCCTAAATATCTCGCGCCTTCATCAGTATCTAATAAGGTTTTGAGTAGTTCTTCTCCTTTTTCAGCAGAAGCTTCAACAACTTTACCATTTTCAAAAGTTAATCTGATATCTTCAATTTCTTTTCCCTGGTAAATACCGGGATATGTGAAGCGAATATGACCTTCTGCTGAATCTTCAACAGGACCTGTAAATACTTCACCACCAGGATAATTTTCTTTCCCTTTATCAGCAATCCATTTTCTACCTTCAACATTAAATTTAATATCAGTATCTTCTGATTTATAATGTAGTTCTTTAACATCATCTAAGTAATCAGCATATCGTTGCAACTTTTCACCGAGCTCTTCCCAATAAGCAACTGGATCATCTTCATATAGATGACAAGCATTAAATACAAAATCCTCATATTCATGTAGAGACATCTTTGCTTCCTGGGCATCAGCTGAGGTAGGATATTGGCATAAAGTCCAGTTTAAGTCACCCTCGGCAGCCCTTTTCATATGTATCTCCATTATTTCTTTATTAGCAATACTTCTCTTTCTCATTTTATCAGGGTCTACATTTGTTTTACCTTTAGTATTATAATGAGCAAGAACAGATATTGAGGCATCGATATTTTCAACTATATACTTCTGATAAGGTGATTGATAGTCTAACTGGTGTTCAGAAGCGTATTCATAAAATAGTTCTTCCTGTTCTTCAAAAGTAGGCATTACTATTGGATGAGCTCCATTTTTTAAAACCTTTATATACAAAGCCTTAATTAGTGGTTCAGCCGTCATAGCACCGCTAATTAAAACTTGGTCCCCTTTTTTTACTTCTACAGAATAATCAACAATTACATCAGCATATTTTTCTATGATTGGATTAATCATTAAAAGTCCCCCTTTTTATTATTCTAAACTAATAGATACATGGTCACCATCATCATTTATATCAACAATTTTTCCAGTTCCTGAATCGTCATTTATTTGAGATAATATCTCATCTAAATTCATATTTTCTTCTTGCATTTGTTCTTTTGCCTTTTTAGGCATTATTTTCAAAGCGGTTTTTGCTAAAAGAATAGGAATAGAAATATTAACTTTTTCTTCTCCATTTTCTTCCACAAGTATTTTAATAAATTTTGGTTTTTTACTACTAGTTTTAGGCTTTGTAAATTCTGTGTCTCTTTTTTCCATTGTAGTTAATAATTTATTAGCTTCTTTAGCATCAATAGTTCCCTTTTCTAACATCTTTAAAATCTGTAATCTTTCTTCACTCACTTTTTCTCCCCCCCAAAAAATTATATTTCTCCAAGTTCCTCTACAGCTTCTGCTGCAGAAATATCACCGTTTTCTAACCTTTTTAAAACTTCTTTTCTTTTTTCCGCCATTTCGTCATCTGGGCTCTGTTCTATATCATGACCCAAGGCATGAATCACCTCATCTAATTTATTACGTACTGTGGGATAGGAAATACCTAACTCCCGTTCAACCTCTTTAATATTACCTCTTGATTTAACAAAAACTTCAATAAATTCAAGATGTTCTTTTTTTAGCCTAGAAAATTTATCTAATTTAAACTTCCCGCTAATAGTTGTTTCACAACTGGGACACTTCAGAGATGTAATAATCATATCGTCGCCGCAAACGGGGCAATTACCAACTAAATTATGAATCACAATACTTTCCTCCTTTCTTATCTATATAAAACTATAATCTGACTTTCATATTAATATTATATTATTATTCTTTATAATTGTCAAGTTAGGTATTAACATTTTTAATATTCTTATTAATATATTTAATATGCTAAACTATTTTACCGTAATTTCCGCCACCACCACTTTCTATTTTGGCATTTCCTTTTCTTGCTTTTTCTACCCTTTGAGCTAATTTATCATTTAATATTTCTTTTAACTCAGAAAATTTTGTGTGGTGAATAACTTCCATTTCATTATTGAAATTATTTAATAATTTGGCCAAAGTTTTTTTACCAATACCAGGAATATCAAGGAGTGGAACCTGATGTATATATTCCCCTCTATGTGAAGGATGTTTAATCTCTTGATCGGCAATCTCTAAAATCCTATCTTTTACACCTTTGATAAGTTTTTTTCCACAATTAGGACAAACTGCTCTTGTTTTATGATCAATAAACTTTTGATTGCAGTCCGGACAAAAAGAACGGTGGTATTTCCCCAAACGAGGATCAAGTCCATAGTTTTCTTTAATATTTTGATTGTCTTGTCTAAATAGGGCTTTTTTAAACTGAGTAAAGTTTAAACTTTCCATTTCAATTACATTATATTCACGTGCAATCTTTGGAATAGAATGTGCATCTGAATTTGAAAGAAAGGTTTTATTACTTAATTCACTTAACCTATCAGCTAGATCTGTATCAGCGCTTAAACCTAATTCAATAGCTGGTATTGAAGACCATTCTTGCTCTGTAAAAACCTCTTTATAGCTTTCAAAAGCATTTCCATAAAAACTTTTATGGGGCGTAAAAACATGTGCTGGAACCATAATTCCTCCAGCTGCTTCGGTGATTTGTAAGATTTCCGAACCAGTTAGTCCCGTAACCTGAGAACTTAAGTTTATATTTGTAATGTATTGGTCCATAATAGTTGAAAACTCTTTTAAATTATCTACAAAAGGAAAGTAGGCTAGATAATGGACCATCCCTCCATTTTCTTCTCTACTTTCAATTTCAGCGCCTGGAATAATTACAATATCCTCTTTGTATTTAAGTCCTCCACCTTCAATCTCTTTAATTTCTCCTGATTCAATCATTTCCTCAATATCATTTTGGACTCGTGGTGAAGCACAATCGATTATTCCAATTAGATCCAAACCCTTACGAGTCTTACTTTCTTTTACTATATTTTCAAAAGTTAAACTATTGGAAGCAGTTATTTTAACTGGTTTTCCGTCTCCGGCTGCTCCGATATGGATATGAAGATCTGCAAAATATTTACTCATTTTTATCTACCTGGTTTAGATACCACAAAAGACCAATTATTGTTTTACTGTCTCTTATTTTACCTTCTACAATTTTAGGAATTATATCTTTTTTAGATATCTCTACTAATTCGATATATTCTCCTCTATCTAAATTCTGTCCATAGTGTTTTAAACCTTCAGCAATAAATAAATGCAGTTTTTCACTGCTGTAGCCAGGAGTAGTATAGAAATAGAATAAGTTCTTTATATGGTCTGGTCTAAAGCCCGTTTCTTCCTCTAATTCTCGTAGAGCGCATTTTTTTACATCCTCGTCTTCTTCTAATTTACCGGCCGGTAGTTCTAAGACAACTTCATCAACTGCTATTCTATATTGTTTTACCAATAATATTTTACCCTCAGCTGTAATAGGTACAATAGCTACCCCACCGTCATGTTCGACGACTTCCCTGTAAGTTTCATGTTCGTCAAAAAGCTTAACCTTATCTTTTCTTAAATTTAGAATTGTTCCTTCATAGATATAATCACTGTTTAAGATTTTTTCTTTATATTTTTCCATTTTTTTCACCTCTTAGCTTTTTAATCACACTTTATTTTAACACTTACAGGACGATAAAAAAAGCCCATTCCTCAAATGGAATGAGCTTATTATAATAATTAGTTGTTATTTATTTAAATTCTTTACCTTTTTCAAGGGCTTTTACATTGAGGTCAATAAGTTTTTGATTTCTAGCAGATAATACTTTTTCTAGAGATTCTTTTACTGTTTCGGGTTTAACTATATTTTTTTCTTCCACAAAAGATCCCAGCATAACCATATTAGCTATTTTTGAATTCCCAATCTCATTAGCCATCTCATTTGCGGGTACTTTTATAACTTTAACATCATCTCTTGTAACTTCTTCCGCAATTAATGAGCTGTTCATAAAGACCGTGCCACCACTCTTTACTTTAGGTAAAAATTTATCAAGAGATGGTAAGTTCATTACTATTATTGAATCCGGTTTGGAAGACATTGGAGAAGGTATCCTTTTATCAGATATTATTACTGTACAGTTTGCTGTACCGCCTCTCATTTCTGGACCATAAGAAGGCATCCAGGATACTTCTTTATCTTCTTTCATCCCTGCATAGGTAAGTAGTTTACCCATCAACATGATACCCTGACCACCAAATCCGGCCATAATAATTTCTTCATTCATTCTACTCCACCCCCTCAGGTGTTTTAAGATCGCCAAGGGGATAAGTTTCCATCATATTATTCTTTAACCATTCTATAGAATCAGAAGGTTTCATTCCCCAATTTGTAGGACAGGTTGAAAGAACTTCCACTAAAGCAAATCCTTTACCTTCCAATTGAATTTTGAAGGCTTTCTTAATTGCCTTTTTAGCCTGTTTAATATGTTGGGGGTCATGAACCGAAACTCTAGTAATATAGACCGCACCATCTAACTGAGTTAACATCTCAGACATTCTTATCGGATGTCCAGCTTCTCTTACATCACGACCAAATGGTGATGTGGTAGTCTTTTGCCCCTCTAAAGAAGTAGGAGCCATTTGTCCACCAGTCATTCCATAAATCGCGTTGTTAACAAAGATAGTACTTATCAATTCACCACGATTAGCAGCATGAACAATTTCTGCTGTTCCTATTGAAGCTAAATCACCATCTCCTTGATAGGTAAATACAAATTTATCAGGATGTACCCTTTTAATTCCGGTAGCAACCGCAGGTGCTCTTCCGTGAGAAGCCTCATGCATATCTACATTAAAATATTCATAGGCTAATACAGAACAGCCCACAGGGGCCACACCAATTGTTTCCTCTCTGATATCAAGCTCATCAATCACCTCTGCCACAATCCTGTGAATTATTCCGTGTGTACAACCCGGACAATAATGAAATTGTTTATCGGTTAAAGCATCTGGATATCCAGCAACTTCTTTCATTATTTTTCACCCCCGATTTCTTTAATCTTATTAACAATCTCTTCGGGTGAAGGTACTACTCCACCAGTTCTTCCATAAAAATGAACTGGTTTTTTACCGTTTACTGCTAGTCTGACATCTTCTACCATCTGTCCGGTACTCATTTCAACTGCTAGAAAATCATCTACTCTATCTGCAGTTTCATTTATGATATCAGTTGGAAATGGGAATAATGTAATAGGTCTAATCATCCCTACCTTATATCCTTCTTTACGAGCCATTTCAATAGCTCTTGAAGAAATACGGGCAGTTGTACCATAAGCAACTATAATGATATCTGCATCATCAGTATATAGTTCTTCATACCTTACTTCTTCCTCTTTCATTTTATCGTATTTTGCTTTTAACTTCATATTATGATCTTCTAGATCTTCAGGCTCTAGTGCTAAGGAGTTAATTACATTTGGCTCTCTTCCTTTTGCACCATCTGTTGCCCATTCTTTTTTAGGTAGTTCATCAGGATCAATGGCCTCTTTAAATTCAACTGGCTCCATCATCTGACCAATGATTCCATCTCCTACTAATAGGACTGGATTTCTATAGCGATCTGCTATTTCAAAGGCTTCCATTGTTAAATCTACAGCTTCTTGAACAGTACTTGGTGCTAAAACTGTTAGGCTAAAATCACCGTGAGCCATTCCTTTTGTAGCCTGGAAATAATCAGCCTGTGAAGGTTGGATTGATCCTAAACCTGGTCCTCCACGCATAATATTTATAATAACTGCAGGTAATTCAGCCCCTGCAATATATGATATTCCTTCTGCTTTTAAACTGATGCCGGGACTAGAAGAAGATGTTAAAACTCTTGCTCCTGCACCTGCAGCACCATAAATCATATTACTAGCTGCAACTTCACTTTCTGCCTGTAAAAATGTTCCGCCTACTTCTGGGAACTTTCTGGCCAGATAAGCAGGTAGTTCACTCTGGGGTGTAATCGGATAGCCGAAAAAATATCGACAACCGGCCCGGATGGCTGCTTCAGCTATCGCTTCGTTCCCTTTCATTAAGACTTTTTCACCCATATAATATTAATCCCCCTTTTTTATGTTATTCTTCCTTATATACACTAATTACAACATCAGGACACATCGTAGCACACATTGCACAGCTGATACATTTATCCTGTTCTTTAACCTGTGCATAATGGTATCCGTGACTGTTTATATCATCTGCCATACTAATTATATTAACCGGACAAACCGGTACACATAACTCACAACCTTTACATCTTTCTTCATTAAATACTACAGATTTTTCTTTTTCCATCCAGACACCCCCCTTAGTAATTCTTGGCTTTTTCTATTCCGGATAATACTCTGTAAGCTCCAGCGGCAAGGGCCTCTAATTCTTCCTCACCAGCAAAAATCTTTACAGGAGCAAAATGCCTGACCCGGTTTTCAATTAAATGAACAAATTGGTCTGAATAAGCAATTCCACCTGTCAATATAATAGCTTCACATTGTCCACTAAGGACAGCAGCCATACTACCAATTTCTTTAGCTACCTGGTATGCCATAGCCTCAAAAATTAACTGTGCTTTTTCGTCCCCGTTTTCAATCCTGTTTTCAACTTCTATCATATTACTAGTATCAAGATAAGCGGCTACTCCACCTTTTCCTATTAGTTTTTTATCAATCTCTTTTTTATCATATTGATCCGTATAACACATCTCAAAGAGATCATAACTAGGAACACCACCACTACGATTTGGACTAAAGGGGCCATCACCACTTAAAGCATTATTAACATCAATGATTCTACCTTCCTGATGAGCACCAACTGAAATACCGCCACCTAGATGTGCTACAATTAGATTAATATCTTCATAATCTTCGTTTACAATCTCAGCATATTTACGGGCAACTGCTTTCTGATTAAGAGCATGAAAAATACTTTTTCTTTCTAATTCAGGAATTCCCGAAATCTTGGCTACTTCCTGCATTTCATCAACTACAACCGGATCCACAATAAAGGCAGGGCAATCAGCCTTTTGGGAAAGTAGATCAGCCAACAATCCTCCCAGATTGCTAGCATGTTCTCCTCGAGCTCCTTCTTTTAAATCATCTTTCATCTTTTCATTAACACGATAAGTACCTCCTGCAATTGGTCTCAAAAGTCCACCTCTACCTACAATTGCAGAAATATTAGTTAGTTCTATATCTTCATCTTCTAAAAAATCAAGGATATAGTTATATCTAAACTCTAACTGGTCACTTATCTGATCAAATACCTTAAGTTCTTTAATATCATGGTCGATATTCATTTTTTTAATTTCTGCTTTCTTATTATACAATCCTAGTTTAGTTGTTGTAGACCCTGGATTGATAGTAAGAATTAACATTTCCATTATGTCACTCCTAACGAGGGATATAGTTTCGCCTTACATTACCAATGTTTTCTATTCTTTCTTCTGCCATAATGTCTGCAGCTTCATATGTTGGTATATTATCCCTATTACTAATTTTAAATACTTTTTTGATATTATCAAATATATTTTTAGTTCTTCTAAGAGCACGTTCTCTATTATATCCAATCAATTCATCATAAACATTGATTACTCCACCAGCATTGATTACATAATCAGGAGCATAAGCAATACCTTTTTCTTCTAACATATCACCATGTCTTTTTTCTTCAAGTACATTATTAGCAGCTCCAGCAACAATATCGCATTTTAATTGTGGAATTGTATCATCATTGATGACTGCACCTAATGCACAGGGAGCAAAGATGTCGCAGTTTACACTATAAATTTTACCAGGTTCTACAACCTTTACACCAAATTCTTCAACTACTGCATCAATATTTTCTTGTTTTATATCAGTAATTACAACATCAGCACCAGCTTTTTTCAAATGTCTGACAAGGTTTTGCCCAACATGTCCAACACCCTGAACAGCAACTACTTTACCAGATAGATCGTCTGAGCCATAAACCTCTTCTGCAGCAGCTCTAATTCCGTGAAAAGTACCTAAAGCAGTAACCGGTGAAGGGTCTCCACTAGTACTTGGAAGTCCTGTAACAAACCCAGTTTCTTCTGCCACTATTTCCATATCATCAACAGTAGTATTTACATCTTCAGCAGTAATATAGCGTCCATTTAGACTCTGTATAAAACGACCATAAGCTCTCCAGAGCTCTTCGCTTTTAATTTCTTCTGGATCACCTATAATTACAGCTTTTCCGCCACCTAAGTTTAATCCGGCAGCAGCTGATTTATATGTCATACCTTTTGATAAACGCAGTACATCATTAAGAGCCTCTTCTTCACTATCATAATCCCAAACTCTTGTTCCACCTAAGGCTGGTCCTAATGTTGTATCATGAATTGCAATAATAGCCTTTAAACCAGATGCCTCATCATAGTTAAATACAACCTGTTCGTAGTCATCGAGTTCTAATCTTTCAAAAAGTTTTTTCATTTAAAATCTTCCTCCCTAAATAATATTTTTATCCTCAGTCATAATTTTTCCAAGAGCAATTGAATTAAATTTAGTTGATGAACTATCTGCTCTTGAAGTAATTACTAGAGGTACTTTTGCTCCTAAAACAACACTTGCGGATGGCTGATCGCCGTAAAAAACAAGTGACTTATATAATAAATTGCCAGCTTCAATATCGGGTACTAAAAGAATGTCTGCATCTCCAGCTACTTTACTGTCTATTCCTTTATGTTCAGCTGCTTTTTTACTGATTGCATTATCAAAAGCAAGTGGGCCATCTACTTCAGCACTAATTTGACCTCGATCACTCATTTTAGAAAGGGCAGCCGCATCTAAAGTAGCCCCCATTGATGGATTAACTGCTTCTACTGCAGCTAAAACAGCAGCTTTAGGTTTTTCAATCCCAATCGCTTTTGCCATATGAGACGCATTATTAATTAAATCAACTTTATCTTCAAGTGATGGACTTATATTCATTCCACCATCTGTTAAAATAACGAACCTTTCTTCTTTTTCAAGATAAATTAAGGTAACAAGGCTTAAAATATTATCTGCACGTAATCCATATTTTTTATCGAGTAAAGCTTTAAGTACAATACTTGTGCTGATATGTCCTTTCATTGGGTAATCAGCTTCACCTTTTTGAATAAACTCCATTGCCTTATGAGCAGATTCTTTTTTAGACTCGGTACCCATTACAATAACATCATCAGTTAATCCTTTATTAGCTACAATTTCTTCTATTTTTACTTGATCCCCTATTAAAATCGGTTCTACAATACCTTCTTTTGTTGCTTTTTTTATACTGTCTACAACAACTTCATCAGCAGCTGCAACAACCGCTAATCTAAGGGGTTTTGTTTTTTTAGCCTCATTTATCAATTCTTCAATATCTTTAAGCAATTACATTACCCCCTTATATTATGAATTGCTTTCATCATCTCTATTCTTTCTTCAACCATATGGTCGGCAGCATCAAAAGTAGTGATTCCCTTCTGATCTGCTATTTTAAAGATCTGTAGTAATTTATCATAAATACCTTCACATTTTTTCATTGTTCTTTCTTCATTATATCCTCCAACACCAAGTTCATCAGCAACCTGGATTAAACCTCCTGCATTAATGACATAATCAGGAGCATAAAGAATATCTTTTTCGCGTAGTTTATCTGCAAAACTATGATCTGCTAATACATTATTAGCAGCTCCAGCTATAATATCACAGTTAAGTCTATCAATAGTTTCTTCATTAATAACTGAACCTAAAGCATTAGGAGAAAAGATGTCACAATCTACATCATAGATCTCATCGGGTTCTACAATTTTAGCCCCTAATTCCTTACCTTCTTTAATATAGTCTTCATTTATATCAGTTGCAATTACCTCACAGCCCGCATCAATTAGATGTTTAGTAAGTTTTGAACCTACTTTACCTAAACCCTGTACTGCAACTGTAAGTCCACTGCAGTCTTTTTTACCATATTTATATTTACAGCTCGCTTTTATACCGTGAAATACACCATAGGCGGTTGCTATTGAAGAGTCACCACTACCCCCGTATTCTTTTGGTAAAGCGCCAACATAAGGTGTTTCTTTTCTTAGAATAACGAAGTCATCATAAGTTGTACCCACATCAGTACCTGTAGAATAACGTCCCTGCAAGGAGTTAATATACTTTCCTAAAGCTCTAAATATGCCTTCAGTTTTATCTTCTTCAGGATCCCCCCAAATTACTGATTTAGCACCACCAAAGTCAACACCAGAAATACCGGACTTATAGGTCATACCTTTTGAAAGACGAAGGGCATCAATTACCACATCTTCTTCCTTATCATAATCCCACATTCTACATCCACCAAGGCTGGGACCTAATACAGTGTTATGAATTGCAATAACGGCTTTTAGTCCAACCTTGTTGTCCTGCAAAAACATAACCTGTTCATGACCGTGTTTTTCCATTTCCTTAAATAATTCCATTAAAAATTATCCCCCTTAGAAAAATATTATTTGCACCCTATATATAATGCATAAACCGTACCAACCTTATCTAAACAACATATTTTTTAAAATTAAGTAAGAAACCCTATGTTTGTAGGATAATATATTAAAACTAAATTCATGCTACTTTTTTCACAACTGCAATAAAAAACATGCCTGCAGTTAATTGCAGGCATGTTTTTGCAGTCCATTTAATTTATATCATACTTATTCATTTTATAATAAAGGCTTCTGACAGCAATTTCCAAAATATCTGCTGCCTTTTTTCTATTTCCATTGGTTTCTTTAAGGGCTTGTTCTATAACTTGTTTTTCTGTTGTTTTCACAATCTCCTTTAAAGAATTATTACTAAGTGAATAGTTCTCAGGTTTAGTAATAACCTCAGCCTCTTCATTATTCTCATCGGTTATATCCGGAATATGTTCTTTTCTGATGATATCCTCATTTAAGCCTAAGTTTATCATCGCCCGACCAATAATATTTTCTAGTTCTCTTACATTGCCTGGCCATTCATATTCTTTGAGGTAATGAATAGCTTCTTTTGAACACCCCTGTACTGAACGTCCGTATTCCTGATTAAACTTAGTTATGATGTGATGAATCAAAAACGGAATATCTTCTTTTCGCTCTCGTAAGGGGGGTACAAAAATCGGGAATACATTTAATCTATAATAAAGATCTTCCCGGAAGTCACCTCTCTGAATAGCCTTTTCTAAATTAATATTGGTGGCGACAATGATTCTTACATCAATGTCAACCGGTCTAGTACCACCAACTCTTAAGATTTCTTTTTCCTGAATAACCCTTAATAATTTAGACTGTAAATTAAGACTGATCTTCCCTATTTCATCTAAGAAAATAGTTCCTTGATCAGCTTCTTCGAAAAGGCCCTTTTTTCCACCCTTTTTGGCACCGGTAAAAGCACCTTCTGTATAACCAAAGAGTTCACTTTCCAAAATGTTATCCGCTAAAGCAGAACAATTAACCCTAACAAACTTTTGTTGACTGCGTTCACTATGATTATGAATAGCATGAGCAAATAATTCTTTTCCAGTTCCGCTTTCTCCCCTTAATAGAACTGTGATAGGGGTTCTTGAGGCTTTTTCAGCTTGATTGATCACGGCCTGCATTGTTTCGGATTCACCTACGATATCCTGAAAAGAGTATTTAGCATTGATCTGTCTAATAATCTGTTTAGCCTGATCTAATTCTTCAGTCAGCTTTTTTATTTCCGAAACATCATGCGCTACAGCTACACTACCTTTTAATTCACCATCAACTTTAATGGGGGCAGCATCTACAATAACATCTTTTTTGTTTGGCCCTACTTTCATTCGAACCCCTTTAACAGGTTCTTTTGTCTCAAGTACCTTATAATGCATGCTTTGACCTTCAGCAATATCAACATTGGCCGGTTTACCTATAATATCTTCCTCAGTTAACCCGGTTAATCTTGTATAGGCCGGATTAATTAAAATTCCAACCCCTTCTTCATCGACTACACTAATTGCATCCTGTGTTGAATTAATAATAGCTTCCAGCATAATTCTGATTTCTCGTAAATTGGTAATCTCTTCTGCTAGATTTTTCACTTCTGTAATATCTCGAAATACAGCTACAGCACCTATTATATTTTCTTTTTTATCCTTTACTGGAACCCGGTTTGTAATTATAGTCGTTTCATGGGTTTCTTGAATTTGATTGAGTTCTGATTCCCCATTTTGAAGTACAAGATGAAGCCTAGTATTGGGTATTACTTTCTCTACTTTTTTATTTAAAACATCTTTACGGTCTAAGGCAAACATGTTTTCTGCCGCATTATTAAAGAGCTCAATCCTACCCTCTTCATCTACAGAAATCAAACCATCATGGGTTGAATTAATTATTACATTCTTTTTACGTATTATATTTTTAAGTTCTTCAGTTGTTTTATTATTATCCATATTTTCAGTACTCATTATTTCACTCCAGATTTGTGATTTAATCCCAGGGGTTTTTTAGTAAACGTTCAATAGGAAAAACTTCTTCCTTATAATTTAATTTATCGAAAGCATCTACTAAATCCTTTTTAATAGCAATAAATTTTATGGGTAAATCCAGCTCTTTGGAAGCTTCTTTTATAATTGGATAACCCTCTTTAATTTCTTGAATGCTACTTTCTTCTCCCAGATTTATGTTACATATCAAGTTATCTACCTTAATCTTTGCTGCAGATTCAATTTTTTCTTTCATCTTAATAATACCTTCTACATTATCTGTAAAAGGCCTCTTTGTATTAACCACCAAATTTAATTGATAAGCAGTTTCTTTTAAACTGTCCGCTATACTGCCTAATACTGTGGCCCCGTCTTCATCACCACCAACATCAATGACTCCATAGTACTCTTCATTTTGAAGTAATTTCTTAATGTCAGCAGTAATAACAGGTAAATCTGCATGTTTTAATTCTTTAGGATAGATAACTTCCACATCTCGGTCTTCCATTAATTCACTTTTAGCTCTGGAGCGAAAATATGGATTAATTACATCAAGGTCAACAACTGCAACCTTTTCATTGTTTTCCCTTAAATGAAGGGCATAATTTAAAGAAATTTCGGTTTTACCGCTTCCAAAATTCCCTGTAAATAATGTTATTCTTTTATCTTTCATTACTACTTATTGATTCCCCAGAGTAGCAACC
Organism: uncultured Halanaerobiales bacterium; assembly: GCA_913055675.1. Taxonomy (GTDB): domain Bacteria; phylum Bacillota; class Halanaerobiia; order Halanaerobiales; family M55B127; genus M55B127. The sequence continues at coordinate 5,111 of CAJXKY010000026.1, read as the reverse complement.
ATTACAGCTTTTATAGTATGCATTCTGTTTTCTGCTTCATCAAAAGCCCTGGAATGCTTACTTTCAAATACTTCATCAGTTACTTCCATCTCTGTTAAACCATATTCTTCATACATTTTCTTCCCATTTATTGTGTCTGTATTATGGTAAGCAGGTAAACAGTGTAAGAAGATAACATCTTCATTTTCAGTGTTCTCTATCATTTCCATGTTAACCTGATAAGGTTTAAGCATTTCAATACGTTCTTCAAATTTTTCTTCTTCTCCCATTGAAACCCAGACATCTGTGTAAATAGCATCGGCATTTTTAACACCATTTACAGGGTCATCTGTAATTTCAATTGTAGCTTTAGAATCTTTTGCTAATTCTTTAGCTTTGTCTACCAATTCTTGTTTAGGCCAAAGTTCTTTAGGGGCTACTATTGTGTAATTAAGTCCCATAATAGCACTACCCATCATCAAAGAATTTGCCATATTGTTTCTACCATCACCAACATAAACTAAATTTACACCTTCTAAACAACCAAAATTTTCTTCAATTGTTAAAAAGTCAGCTAAAATTTGTGTGGGATGGAACTGATCAGTTAAACCATTCCAGACCGGTACTCCTGCATATTCAGATAAAATCTCAACAGTTTCATGTTTATAGCCTCTATATTCAATACCATCATACATACGTCCTAATACACGGGCAGTGTCTGCTACAGTTTCTTTTTTACCTAACTGAATATCATTTTTACCTAAGTATTCCGGCATACCGCCTTCATCCTTAGCTCCTACCGAAAAAGCACATCTGGTTCTTGTGGAAGGTTTTTCAAATATCATAGCAATATTTTTACCTGCTAAGGTATCACCCTTTATTCCAGCTCTCTTTTTGTCCTTTAAATTCTTAGAAAGTGTCAAAAGATAACTAATTTCTTCTTTAGAAAAGTCCTGTAATGATAATAAGCTTCTACCTTTAAGATTAAACGCCATCTTATCTCCCCCATAATTTTAGTTTTGTGCACTTAATAAATATTATACAATACACGTGGGAAATATTCAATAATTTTTATGCAAGTTTGAATATTTATTCAATTTATTATCATATTATTTTTTAACCGAAAATTATCAGCTACTTTTGCTATAAACTGGGCATTGGTTGGTCTGCCGATGGTCTCAGAAATACTATATCCAAAATATTCGGCAATTTTACTTTGATTACCTCGTTCCCAGGCTACTTTTATAGCATGACGAATTGCTCTTTCAACCCTGTTAGACTCAGTTGAAAATTTAATAGCAATTTTCGGATACAATTTTTTGGTTATTGAATTAACTAAATTCAAATCGGAAATACTTAAAAAGATTGCATTCCTTAAATATAAATAGCCCCTTATATTAGCGGGCACTCCAAATTCATCTAATAAACTTGTGATTTCTAAATTGATATTATTATTTTTATTTTCTTTAGCTGATTGATCTGATACCTTTTTTGAATATTGCTTGAAATCATAATTTTTATTTAAATCCTTAATTCTACTTTTTACACAAGCTAAATCCACCGGTTTGGACATAAAGTAATCTATCTCATAATTCTGTAATAAATTAATCATTTTTTCATTCAAAAATGAAGATAGAATAATTACATTAAGTTCATTAATAATATTTTCCTCCTGTAACCTATCTAGAATACTCAATCCATCAATATTGGGTAATATTAAATCTATTACCACATGATCCGGGTCTTCCTCTAGAATTGTTTCCAAACCTGAATAACCGTCATTAGCTGTTGCTACACATTCCAACTTCTCTGAACCTTTGAGTTCCTGTTTGAATTTTTGTGTGAAATTTTGATCTTGATCGACTATTACGACTTCTGTAAAATCATTATTATGCAAAATTAATTAATCCTCCTTAAGTTTATTAGAATATATTTTTACCATATCCCTTATAACATATACAATAATTAAAGTAAATATCCTCTAATTTTGGTAATATTTTTATATTAAAGCAAAAAATATATAGCAGGAAACATTTAACTTATTATAATTCACTCAATGCTTCCCTGCTTTTCTTTAGCCATTTTTAACATTTCACGGGCATGACTTTTTGTTGTATCAGTTAGTTTTACTCCCCCCAGCATCCTTGCTAGTTCTTCAATTGTTTCTTTTTGATTTAAGCGCCTTATATTTGTAACTGTCTTTTGGTCTTCTCTAGTGTTTTTGTTAATATAATAGTGGTAATCCCCCATACTTGCAACCTGTGGAAGGTGAGAAACACAGATTACTTGTCTTTTGTTAGAAATACGGTATAGCTTTTCAGCCATTTTTTGAGCTGTCTTGCCACCTATTCCTTTATCAACCTCGTCAAAGATTATAGTTTCCACCTTATCAATATCAGCCATGATATTTTTAAAAGCCAGCATGATCCTAGAAAGTTCTCCCCCTGAAATAATTTTGCTTAGTGGTTTTAAATCTTCTCCTGGATTAGTTGAAATCAAGAACTTCACTTCATCTATACCGGTTTCTGAACGATTCGCTTTATTAAACTGAACTTTTAAATGTGCTTTCTCCATCGCAAGGTCTGCTAACTGGTCTTTAATATCTTTTTCAAACTGTTCAGCCTGGTTCTGTCTGATTTTAGAAAGTTCGTCCGCCTTATTATCATATTCTTTTTTTAATTTCTCTAACCTATTTTCAAGTTTTTCTATTATCTGTTCTTGGTTTTTTAATTCATTTAACTTATCTTCAAGTTCCTTTTTATATTCCAATATCTCTTCAATACTTTCTCCATATTTTCTCTTCAGGCGATTTATGAGATCTAATCTCTCTTCAATCCTTTTCAATTCTTCTTGATTAAAATCTATATTTGCAACATAATCATCTAAACCAAAACTCAATTCTTCCATCTCATAGTAGATGGTTTGTAGTGCTTTTTGAAACTCAGCCAACTGATCATCATATTCAGTAAAATCTTCAAGCCTTTTCATATAATGACCAACTTGGTCCATAAAACCGGACTGTTTATAGTCATCAGCATTGATTAAGTTTTCAATTTCTCCACACAAAGCATAAATTTCTTCCATATTAGAAAGTTTCTTATACTTTTTATGAAGCTTATCATCCTCATCTTCTTTGAGGTCAGCCTTTTTGATTTCATCAATTTGAAACTGGTAAAGGTCAATTTTTCGGGCTCTACTTTGTTCATCTATATCTATATTGTTGAGCTTATTTTTAATTTCAGATATTTCTTTGTAATACCCTTTTACATCTTCTTTTAAACCTTTTATATCATGTTTAACATACTGGTCTAAGATCAAAAGATGAGTATCTTCATTTAAAAGACTCTGCTGTTCATGCTGGCCGTGAATATCAATTAAATATGGAGCAATCTCTTGAATTAAAGAAACTGTTACTAATTGTCCATTAATTCGACCTTTATTCCGGCCATCCTGGTTTATTTCACGCGAAACTAAAAGCATTTCATCTTCTACAGAAATTCCGTTTTCAGATAACACTTCATTTATCTCATCCAACTTATCAGGGTGAAACAAAGCTTCTATGTAGGCGGTCTTGCTGTCGGTTCTAATTATCTCTTTATATGCACGAGCCCCCATTAATATATCCAGGGCATCAAGAATTATGGATTTACCTGCACCGGTCTCACCGGTCAACACATTAAATCCAGATTGGAACTCGATATTTAATTTATCAATTAATGCAAAATTTTTTATGTTTAATTCAGATAACATTAAAGACCTCCTGAGGTTAAGCCATTAATTTTTTAAGTTCACCAAATATTTCTTCAGTTTTATCAGACGGTTTTATTATTAATAATAAGGTGTCATCACCAGCCACACTACCTATAATATTCTCCCATTCAGTATTGTCAAGCGCTTCTCCTAGACCTCCGGCAGTTCCTTTAACTGTTTTTAATAAAATAATATTATCGCTGAAATCAATATCTGCTACCAAATTGTTAAACATCTTCTTTAACCAGTATTTGTTTTCAGCAGTTGATTTCTGATTTGCCAAGGCATATCTATAATTACCTTCTTCATCAGGTACTTTGATTAAACCTAACTTTTTAATATCCCTTGATACAGTAGCCTGAGTAACTTGAATTCCTTCTTCTTTTAATCTCCTTACTAAATCTTCCTGTGTACTAATCACTTCATTTTTGATCAAATTTAATATTTTCAGTTGACGTTTGTTTTTCATTATTTTACTTTCCCCCCTAAACTAGTCCCACTCTCATCTTGTTTCTTAAGATAGTATAAAAAGTCCTATCAGGAAATTTAATTAATGAAATATCCTGTTCGGATGATTTTATCCTAACAATATCTTCTTGTTTAATACCAAGCGAATTCCTGCCATCAGTAGTTAAAAATATTTTTCCCTGTTCTCCTTCAATATCTATTTCAATAACTTCATTATTTGAAATCACCATTGGTTTAACATGAACCGCGTGTGGACAAAGTGGTGTAATTAAAATTGCCTTCACCTGAGGATTGATAATCGGTCCCCCTGCTGAAAAAGAATATGCAGTTGAACCTGTCGGTGTGGAAATAATTATGCCATCCCCACGGTAAGAATTAACAAATTCATTATTAATATGCATATCTACTTTTAACATCTCACCATCTGCTGACCTATTAATTACCACATCATTAACTGCATGTTTTTTCTCTACTAATTCATTGTCCCTTTCAATACATACTTCAAGTGTATTTCGACTTTCAACTCTATAATTACCAGTTATAATATCATCTAAAGCCTCACCGAGTTCATTGGTTTCAATTTCTGTTAAGAAACCAATTCTACCCAGATTAATACCCATTAATGGAATCCCGGTTCCGATGAAATTTAGGGAAGTATGTAAAAAGGTACCATCACCACCAAATACGATGATTAGATCAGCTTTTTGTCTAAGGACATCATAACTAGCTCTTTTGTGGTTTAAATCAAGCTCTTTAGCCCCCTCTTTTTCTAAAAGATAATCCACATCTTTTTCTTTTATTAAGTTAATCATCTCTTTTGATACTTTCAAAGAATTTTCTTTTTCAGTATTCAATACAAGGCCAATGGTTTTGATATTATTCATCCCCTTTAAAGTTAAAGCTTTTGATGAGCT
>CAJXKY010000025.1 GCA_913055675.1 uncultured Halanaerobiales bacterium | reverse complement strand
AGCTAACTGCCGGGGTAACGCTTGGGAAAGAAAATTCGAGGCCAGTGTACGGTCAATTTTTTATAATATAATATAAAAAAAGTGGTGAGAATAAATTATGCCTTCTATTTCCCTATATAGGAAATATAGACCACAAAAATTTAATGAAATAATAGGTCAACCTGCTGTAACTAGGACTCTATTGAACGCAATTGAAAATGATAGGATTTCACATGCTTATCTATTTGCGGGTCCGCGCGGTACAGGGAAAACATCTACTGCTAAAGTTTTAGCAATGGCTGTTAACTGTCAGGATGAAGACAGTATAGAGCCCTGTGGAAAATGTGCATCCTGTAAAAGGATTAAATCAGGTAATTCAATCGATGTAATTGAAATAGATGCAGCTTCTAATCGTGGTATAGATGAAATTAGGGAATTAAGGGAAAAGGTAAAATTTTATCCTGGGGAAGGCAAATACAAAGTATATATAATAGATGAAGTACATATGTTAACTACTGTTGCTTTCAATGCACTACTAAAAACTTTAGAGGAACCTCCCGATAATGTAATTTTTGTCTTGGCAACAACAGAGCCCCATAAAGTAATACCGACTATTATGTCTAGATGTCAGAGATTTGATTTTTCATTGATTTCTGAAAAGGAAATTGAAAATCATCTGGAAAACATTTGTAATAAAGAAGGTTTGGATTATGAAGTGGCTGCCTTAAATTTAATCGCGAGAAGTTCTCAGGGGGGATTACGTGATGCATTAAGTATTTTAGACCAGGCTGTTTCATATACTGGTGAAAATATTAAAACAGATGTTATTGAAGAAATGTTAGGTAAAACTTCAGGTCAAGAATTAAAAGAATTAATGTTAAATATAAAAAATAAAAATACTAAAGACGCAATTAATTTAATAAATGAAGTTTTGAATGAAGGAAAAGATGTTGATAGATTAATTGAAGATCTTAAAGAATACTGTAATCAACTTCTTTTAATAAAGGAATGTGGGATTAAAACTAATCTAGTTAAACTACCCAAAGAGCGTTTAACAGAAATGGATAATTTAGCGAATGATTTTTCTTTAAATAAATTAACTAAAATAGTTGATGTACTGAATGAAATAAAAAATGAAATTGAGTTAGGCGGTAATAGCCGAATAAATCTTGAAGTCGGTATTTTCAAATTAGCAGATAAGATGAAGGAAGCAGATTTGTCAAAAGAAGTTGAAGAACTTAAAGAAAAGATAAATATGTTAGAAAAAAAGCTGGCTAACAAACAATTTGTTTCACAATCTACTTCTGAAAATATAGTTGAAGGATCTCAAAAACAAGAGGATGTTTCTGAAAAAGAGGATAAAGATTATATTCAAAAAACAGTAAAATCCGAAGAAAAAGATAGTGAAATTGAAACTTCTCAAACTAAAAGTGGTCTTACATTAAATGAGGTTAAAAACAATTGGGAGAATATTCTAGGTAATGTGAAAAGTGCTGATATAAGTATGCATGCTATTTTAGTGGAAGGGAAACCTGTTAAGATTGTAAACGATAAGATATTTATTAGTTTCCCACCTGATAAGAATTTCCACCGTAAAAGAGCGGCAGAAAAAGAAGATTATATAGCCAGATTTTTCTCTAGACAATTTTCTAGGACCTGTCGGGTTAAAGTTGTAGCTGAAGGTGATGTTGAGAACACAGATTCAAATGATGGAAATAGAAAGAAGAATAAAAGTTCAAAAAAAAGTAAAAATAAAAACTCGGGGGAGATTAGTGCTGAAGATGTAGCAAAGATGTTTGATGGAGAGATTATTGAAACTAACCCCGATATTATTTCAAATAAATAAAAAAACAAACCTTAAGGAGGTAATTTTGATGGACATGAACAAACTTATGAAAAAGGCTCAGAAAATGCAGGCGAAGATGTCAGAAATGCAGGAAGAACTTGAAAATAAGACTTATGAAGCAACTGCTGGAGGCGGAGCTGTTAAAGCCTTAGTCAATGGTAAAAAAGAGGTTCTCGACCTACAGATTGATGAAGAGGCAGTAGATCCTGAAGATGTTGAAATGTTAGAAGATCTAATTTTGGCTGCTGTCAATGAAGCTATGAGAGAAGCAACAGAAGAAATAAATGATAAAATGGGACAGATGACCGGTGGTATGAATATGCCGGGAATGTTTTAAATGAAACATTATCCGGGGCCTGTGGGAAGGTTAATTGGTGAATTAAGCAAATTACCCGGAATAGGTCAAAAAACTGCCCGTCGCTTGTCATTTTATTTATTAGGTCGTCCTAAAGCAGAGGTAAAAGAACTTGCAGATGCTATTATTGATGCAAGGGAAAAGACAAAATATTGTTCAATTTGTAATAATTTAACTGAAAAAGACCCTTGTGAATACTGTACTTCCGAAGAACGTGATCAAGGGACCATTTGTGTAGTAGAGAGTCCTAAAGATGTTATTGCAATGGAAAGTACGGGTGAGTATAATGGATTATACCATGTACTTCATGGAGCCATTTCTCCAATGGATGGAATTGGACCTGATGAAATAAAGATTAAGAACCTCCTTCCAAGAATCAAAGAAGGGATAGATGAAGTTATAGTGGCTACTGACCCAAATGCTGAAGGGGATGCTACTGCAATGTATTTAGCTAAATTACTAAAACCTCTTGATGTAGAGGTTACAAGAATAGCACACGGTTTACCAGTCGGGGGAGACCTTGAATTTGCCGACGAAATCACCCTGTCCAAAGCATTGGAAGGAAGACGTGAAATTAAATATTAACTTTTGATAAACCTGAGGATGTTATATCCTGGGGTTTATTTTTATATTAAATACTATTTTTTAATATAAATTTAGTTGTTTTTGAAAAAGTCTTGCAAACATGAGTTGGGTAATTATTAGTTTTTAAAAATAAGCAACATATAGAGGTGAAAAAAGTGGATAATAAATTTGAAAAGGTTGCTTTGACATTTGATGATGTATTGTTACAGCCGGCAAAATCAGATGTTTTGCCACGAGATGTAAATACACAAATACATTTATCTGATAATATAACACTGAATGTACCTATATTTAGTGCAGCTATGGATACTGTTACAGAATCAAGATTAGCAATTGCTATGGCTCGAGAAGGTGGAATGGGAATTATTCATAAGAACATGTCTATACAAAAACAGGCTGACGAAGTAGACAAGGTAAAAAGGTCTGAAAGTGGAGTTATTGTAGATCCCTTTTCTTTATCCCCTGATAATAAGATCTATGAAGCTGAAGAATTAATGTCTAAATACCATATTTCAGGGGTACCAATTGTTGTTGAAGACAATAAATTGGTGGGGATCATAACTAATAGAGATTTAAGATTTGAACAGAATTTCGATCGTCCGATCTCTGAAGTTATGACCAAAGAAGGATTGGTTACTGCTCCGGTAGGAACCACGGTTGAAGAAGCAAAATCTGCTTTGCAAAAACATAAAATAGAAAAGTTACCATTAGTTGATGAAGATTTTACTTTAAAAGGTTTAATTACGATTAAAGATATTGAAAAAGCAAAAAAATATCCTAATTCTGCCAAAGATGAAAACGGCCAGTTGTTAGTAGGTGCTGCAGTAGGTGTGGGAGAAGGAACTTTTAATAGGGCGCGAGCTTTATTTGAGTCAGGGGTAGATGTACTTGTTATAGATACTGCCCATGGACATTCCACAAAAGTAATTGATATGGTGAAAAAGATACGAGAAAAGTTTCCTGAGTTGACTTTAGTTGCTGGAAACGTTGCCACTGCAAAAGCTACAGAAGCTTTGATAAAGGCAGGTGCTGATATTATTAAAGTAGGGGTTGGACCAGGGTCAATTTGTACAACTAGAGTTGTGGCCGGTGTTGGTGTTCCTCAAGTTACAGCGATTAATGAATCTGCTGAGATGGCCAAAAGATATGGTAAGACTATCATAGCAGATGGTGGGATTAAATATTCTGGTGATATTGTTAAAGCCTTAGCTTCAGGAGCAGATGCAGTAATGGTAGGTAGCTTGCTCGCAGGAACCGAAGAAAGTCCCGGGGAACTTGAAATATATAAAGGACGGAGTTTTAAAGTTTACCGTGGTATGGGCTCTGTAGATGCAATGAAAGAGGGCAGTAAAGACAGATATTTTCAAGAAGGAGATCCTGAAAATACTGTTGTGCCAGAAGGTATAGAAGGCAGAGTTCCTTATAAAGGCAAACTTTCTGAAACAGTTTATCAACTAGTAGGTGGTATTAGGTCTGGTATGGGATATTGTGGAGCAAATGATATTCCTTCTCTACAAAAAGAGGCGGAATTTGTCAGGATTACTTCTGCTGGTTTAAAAGAAAGTCATCCTCATGATGTAGATATCACAAAAGAGGCTCCTAACTATAGTATTGATTAGAAATATTAATTTGTTAAGGATTTAACAGCATTCTTTTAAACTTCCTATTAGAATGTAAGGTGAGTGCATATTTAAGAGGAGAGGATATTTATGTCTGATAATATTCAAAAAGAAAAATTAATAATAATAGGTGGGGGTCCTGCTGGTCTTACATCTGCAATATATAGTTCTAGAGCTGGACTTGATCCTTTAGTAATGAATGGACCAGAGCCTGGTGGACAGATTACTTTAACACCTGATTTAGAAAATTTTCCCGGTTTTCCGAATGGAATTGGCGGCTTTGAATTAATGGAAAAAGTGACTGAACAAGCTCAAAAATTTGGAACAAGAATGGCTTTCGAAATAGTTGAGCAGGTTCAGTTTGAAGAGAAACCTTATATTATTGAAACTGATACGCAAAAATATGAAGCAGAATCTGTAATAATAGCGACTGGTTCTGAAGCAAAACGGTTAGGATTATACAGAGAAGAAGAATTAACTGGAAACGGGATCTCATATTGTGCAACCTGTGATGGTGCATTTTTTAAAGACAAAGAAGTAGCAGTTGTCGGGGGCGGTAATGTAGCGATAGAAGAAGCTGATTTCTTAACTAAATTCGCTTCTAAGGTATATTTGATTCACCGTCGTGATAAATTAAGAGGAGATAAGATATTAGCAGACCGGATAAAAGAAAATGAAAAAGTCGAAATTCTTTGGAATACTGAAGTTGAAGAATTAAAAGGAGATAACAATCTCTCCGGTATTATTATTGAAAATAACAAAAAAAATGAGACTAAAACTTTAGAAGATGTAAAGGGTTTATTTATGGCAGTAGGCTATGATCCAAGAACTAACATTTTCAAAGGGCAGATTGAATTAGATGAAAAAAATTATATAATAACTGATAATAAGCAGCGAACAAATAAAGAGGGAATATTTGCAGCTGGTGATGTACAAGAACCTAACTTCAATCAGGTAATTGTCGCTGCTGGAACTGGAGCTAAAGCAGCTATGCAGGTTGATAAATATCTTATCGGTTATTAAACAAATTTCAAAAATATATATAAATTAAGGGTCAGCATGTAATTGCTGGCCCTTTCTTGTCTCAATATTAGGTAACTACTTAATTGAAATACCCTTATTAATATGATATTATTATCTCAGAAATGTAAGATCAAGGTTAAATTTTTGGAGAGGAGATATGCTGGATGGCAGGTTTTTTTATTACTTTTGAAGGTATCGAAGGTTCAGGTAAATCTACTCAAATTAAATTATTAACAGAAAAATTAAAAACATTAGACTATGAAGTTATTTTTACAAAGGAACCAGGAGGTACTGAGATAGGGGAAAAGATTAGAAAAATCTTGTTGGATCCTATTCATTATCAAATGGATGATAGAGCAGAAATTCTTCTCTATGCTGCTGATAGAGCACAACATGTAATAGAAACTATAATTCCAGCAGTAGAAAATGATAAAATAGTGATTTCAGATAGATATATAGATTCAAATATAGCTTATCAGGGTCATGGTCGTGGACTTGATCTCAAGATGGTAAGAAAAATTAATGAGTGGGTTATTAGAGACTGCTGGCCGGATTTGACCTTTTTACTAGATTTAGATGTTAAAGAGGGCTTGAAAAGGGCAAGGGATTTAACTCCTGATAAGACTGGTGACAGATTGGAAAGAGAAGTAATTGATTTCCATGAAAATGTCAGACAGGCATATTTAGAGATGGCAGAAAAATATGATAGGTTTAAAGTTGTGGATGCTAGTAGGGATTCTGATATTGTTCATCAGGATATATTAAGGTTAATTAAGGAGGAGTTATTATGAGTGGAGATGAAAGTAAAACTGTAAAAATGGTTATCGCGGTCGTACACGATCATGATGCTCATAATTTAATGGAAGATTTAAGTAATTCTGAATTTAAAGCTACAAAAATGGCTACTACCGGCGGGTTTTTAAGAGAAGGAAATACAACTTTTATGATCGGAACTGATGAAGAGCATCTAGATGAGGTGCTTGAGATTATAAAGGATAATTGTGAGGCCCGCAAAAAAACAATTGCACCTATGTCTCCAGTGGCAAATTCCATGGAAAGTTATTATTCTTTTCCAATGGATGTAAAAATTGGTGGAGCTACAGTTTTTATTATGGATGTCGAACAATTCATTAAAATGTAAGTAATGTTAGGAGTTATTGATGAGTTTTAAAAATATACCTGGACAGTTTAAAACAAAAAAAATATTAAAGGATACGATAAAAAAAAATCGTATCAGTCATGCCTATTTATTTACCGGAAATAAAGGTTTGGGCAAATCGGAGATGGCTCGAGAATTTGCCCAAGCTATTTTTTGTAATAGAAACATAGCCGATGGTTGTGGGGAGTGTATAAGTTGTAAAAAATTTGAACATGATAATCATCCCGACTTTCATGTTATTGATGTCAAAGAAGATCATTCGAGTATATTGATTGATCAGATTAGAGAATTACAGAAAGAAATAAGTTATAAACCATATGAGTCGGATTATAAGATTTACATTATTGATAATGCTGTTAGAATGACAGAACAGGCTCAAAACAGTTTATTAAAGACTTTAGAAGAACCACCCGAATATGCTATTATAATTTTAACGAATGAAGATAAAAATGACTTAATATCAACTATTGTTTCCCGCTGTCAGGAAGTAAAGTTATATAACCAACCTGAAGAAGTCATTAAAAAATATTTAAGAGATGAGAAAAATTTTAATAAAGAGGAAGCTGCATTATACGCTACCCTGGCAAGGGGAAAATATAAAAAAGCGGTCAACCTTGCTTTGAAAGAAGATTTTATAGATAAGCGAGATGAGATAATTAAATTTATTGCAAATATTGATAAAAAAGATAATTTTGAGATTTTTGAGTTGTCAGAAAAGTTGACAAATATAAATGAATCCGATTTTCCTTTGTTCGAATTATTGTTAAGTTTATTTCGTGACATTTTGGTTTTAAAGCAAGATGAAAATGATGAGATAATCAATTTTGATTATAAAGAATTAATTGCTGAAGCAGTTAATAATTTTAATATAAAAGAAATATTTGATTTAACAAACCAGATAAATCAGTACAAAAGGTATTATTATGGAAATATAAAAAAAGAACTCTTATTTCCATCCTTGTTTTTGAAAATAAGATCTAAAAAGAAGGAATAATTATATATTTATATTTAAAGTTAAGTTCTTAAATTAATAAAAGAGATTAGCTATAATTTCTAATTATATAGAATGGGGAGTTAAAAAAATGGAAGAAGTAATTGGTGTAAGTTTCAAGAGAGCGGGGAAAATATATTATTTTGACCCCGATGATATAGAAGTCGAAAATGGTGATCAAGTAATTGTGGAAACCTCCCGGGGAGTAGAAATGGGAGAAGTTGTTATTGAAAAGAAAAAAGTTGAAGAAGAAGAAATTGTATCACCTTTGAAAAAGGTAATAAGGAAAGCAACTTTAAAAGATATAGATCAAGATGAAAAAAATAAAGAGTTGGAAGATGAAGCATATGATATAGCTTTGGAACAAATAAAAGAACACGGTTTACCGATGAAATTAATAGATGTAGAATATACTTTTGACCATAATAAAGTAATATTTTACTTTACAGCTGATGGAAGGGTTGATTTTAGAGAATTAGTTAAAGATTTAGCCCGAGTATTTAAAACTAGGATTGAATTGCGGCAAATAGGAGTTAGAGATGAAGCTAAAATGGTTGGAGGCTTAGGTCCATGTGGTAGAAGGACTTGCTGTGATACCTGGTTAAGAGATTTTGATCCTGTTTCTATTCAGTTAGCCAAAGACCAAGAGCTAGCCTTAAATCCGGCTAAAATTTCTGGTTTATGTGGTAGATTGATGTGTTGTTTGAAATATGAAAGTGACTATTATGAAGAAATCAAAAAAGAAATGCCTGAACAAGGTGAAAAGATAACATTGACTAATGGAAACAAGGCTAAAGTTGTTGATAGGAATTTAATTAAACAGGTAGTTAAACTCAAAAATAAAGATGGCGATGTAATAAAGTTTAGTCTGGAAGAAATAAAAAAGATAAAAGAAAAAAATTAGGAGCGATGGTTTATGGACGAAGAAATTTTAGAAGAACTAGCTTTGTTCCAAGAAAAGATAGAAGAAATATCAATGAAGTTTAAAAAATTGAAAGATATAACCTATAAACTATATAAAGAAAACGAAGAGTTAAAAAACGAGAATGATGAATTGAAATCAATAATTTTTAAAGAAGATGAAGAAAAAATACCGGAGAGCAAGAATAATTTGGCTCGTCTTCATAATGAAGGATTTCATATTTGTCACCTTAGTTTTGGTGAAAAAAGAAAAGGTGAATGCCTTTTTTGCTTGAGGTTAATTGAGGAAAACAGAGAATAGAAGGGAATTTGCTGTGGAAGAAAAACATTTTCTCATTCCAGACAATCTAAAGATAATACAAAATGATGATTACTTTAAATTTGGTACAGATTCAGTTTTGTTAGCAAATTATGTTAAAGTAAAAAACAATGATAAAATCATTGACTTAGGCAGTGGTAGCGGGGTAATTCCACTGCTTTTAGCTTATAAAAATAAGCCAAAGAAAGTATATGGTTTGGAATTACAAACTCCGCTTGTCAATATGTCCAAAAGATCGGTAGCCCTCAATAGTTTAGAAGACAAAATCAAGATTATCGAAGGTAATATACAAAATGTTATGGACTTTTTCGAGGATAATGAATTTGATACAGTAGTAACGAACCCTCCTTATCGTCCTGTTAACAATGGTAAGGTAACTGAAAATAAGTATAAAGCAATTGCAAGACATGAAATTGAAATTGATATTGAAAAGATAATTAGAAATACTGCTCGCCTGTTAAGAGCTGGAGGCAGCTTTTATTTGGTTCATCTTACTAAAAGAATGCCGCAAATAATATTTTCTTTGAAGGAAAATAATATTGAACCAAAAGAAATGAGATTAATTCAGGCCAGGAATAATCGAGCGCCAGATCGTTTTCTTTTAAGGGCTACAATGGATGGCAACCCTGGATTTAAAGTTGAAAATAATATTGTTGAGTTCAAAGATAAAACTGACGAATATACTGATGAAATTAAAAAAATATATGGAGTAGATTAAAATGGATGAAAAAGGTAAATTATATATATGTGGTACACCAATCGGTAATTTAGATGATATTACCTTTCGCGCTGTAAGAATATTAGGAAATGTAGATTTAATTGCTGCGGAAGACACCCGGAGAACTGAGAAATTATTAAATCATTTCAAAATAGATAGTAAGTTAACAAGTTATCATGAACATAATGAGCGTCAAAAAGCAAAAAGTTTGATATCAACACTAAATAATGGTTATGATGTTGCTTTAGTTTCAGACGCTGGTATGCCGGGCATTTCGGACCCGGGATTAATTCTAGTTGAAAAAGCTAAAGAAAATAACATAGAAATCATACCAATTCCAGGTCCAACTGCTTTAGTATCTGCATTGGTGGTATCTGGAATACCTACTGACCGTTTTACTTTTTATGGTTTTGTTCCTCGTAAGGGTAAAGATAGAGCGGGATTTATTGACCAAATAACAAAAGCAGAAGAGACAATAATATTTTATGAATCTCCTTACAGAATAAAAAATATTTATGAGGATTTAACCGAAAAAATACCTGAGAGAGATTCTGCTTTAATCAGGGAAATTTCGAAAGTTCATGAAGAAAAGATTTATGGTACAATTTCAGAAGTCTATAAAAAAATAGAAGATAGAGTAATTAAAGGTGAAATTGTTGTAGTAATTAAAGGTAGAGAAAAACAAAAACCAGATAAAGAGAGTTGGACAGATTTAAGTATTTTAGATCATGTTCGTTTATTTATGGATAATGGTTATACTAAAAAAGAAGCTATTAAAAAGGTTGCTGAAGTGAGAGAAATAAGGAAGAAAGATGTTTATAAGGAAGCAATTCAAATTAATGTAAATAGATAAAGAAGAAAGGATGATACATATGGGCAAAGAAAACAAAACTTATTATGTAACAACACCTATATACTATCCCAGTGACCGTCTGCATATAGGTCATGCATATACAACAGTAGCAGCTGACAGTATTACTCGCTATAAGAAGATGAAAGGCTTTGACACCATGTTTTTAACAGGTTCTGATGAACATGGCCAAAAGATTGAACGAAGTGCTAAGGATTCTGATAAGGAACCTAAAAAGTATGTAGATGAAATTGTAAAAACATTTAAGAAATTATGGAGTTCTTTAGGAATAGAGTATGACTATTTTATACGTACTACTGAAGAAAGACATGAAAAAGTGGTCCAAAAAATATTCCAAAAGCTTTATGATAAAGGTGATATATATAAAGGTCATTACGAGGGCTGGTATTGTACTCCTGATGAGACTTTTTGGACCGAAAGGCAAATTGGTGAGGAAAAAGTATGTCCCGATTGTGGAAGGCCTGTAGAATGGGTTGAAGAAGAAAGTTATTTCTTTAAAATGAGTAAATATGCTGATCGGTTATTAAAACATATTAAAGACAATCCTGAATTTATTCAGCCCGAATCAAGAAAGAATGAGATGATTAATTTCATTGAACAGGGCCTAGATGACTTGAGTGTTTCACGTACTACTTTTGATTGGGGAGTTCCAGTTCCTTTTGATGATGACCACGTAATATATGTTTGGATCGATGCACTCAGCAATTATATTACAGCAATTGGATATGAGACTGATGAAAACAAATTTAATAAATATTGGCCAGCTGATCTTCATATAGTGGGGAAAGATATTCTACGATTCCATACTATTATTTGGCCGATTATCCTGATGGCATTAGAGGTACCATTGCCAAAACAAGTTTTTGGACATGGTTGGTTATTAAGTGACTCTGGAAAAATGTCGAAATCCAGGGGTAATGTTGTAGATCCTATGGAATTAATAGATGATTTTGGTGTGGACCCAATTAGATATTATCTTTTAAGGGAAGTTCCTTTTGGTACAGATGGTACTTACTCAACTGAGGCTTTAATCCAGAGGATTAATTCTGACTTAGCTAACGATTTAGGTAACTTATTAAACAGAACTGTTAGTATGGTAGAACAGTATTTTGATGGAGTAATACCTGAACCAGCTGAATATAGTGATGTGGATGAAGTTTTAAAAGAAAAAGGTTTACAAACAGTTCAACAAGTAGAAAAATACATGGATGATTTAAAATACACTAACGCCTTAGAAGAACTTTGGAATTTTGTTAGAAGAACCAATAAATATATAGACCAAACTCAGCCCTGGATTTTGGGACGTGAAGAGGGTACTGAAGAAAGACTTGGAACTGTTTTATATAATTTATTAGAATCTTTAAGAATGATTGCTGTAATGTTAAAACCATTTATGGTAGAAACTCCCTATGAAATGGGACGTCAAATTGGAGATGAAACTCAGATAAAAGAAGCAGATTGGTCTAATCTAGAATGGGGAGAACTAAAGACTAATATAGAAGTTCAAAAAGCGAAACCAATCTTTCCCAGGATAGATATGGAAGAATATTACGATAAAAAAGAAGACAAAAATCAAAAAGAGGAGAAGGAGAAATCTATGACTAACGAGAACAATAATAATAAGGAAGACTTAGTGAATTTTAAAACTTTCCAAAAATTAGATTTAAGAGTTGCTGAAATAAAAGAAGCTGAAAGAATTGAAGATAGTAATAAATTAATTAAGCTTCAGGTAGAATTAGAAAATGAAAGTAGGCAATTAGTAGCGGGGATTGCTAAACACTATGATAGCGAAGAATTGATCGGTAAAAGGATTGTAATAGTCGCTAATTTAGAGCCCGCTGAAATATTCGGGGTTAAATCTAATGGTATGATTTTAGCAGCCTCTAATGAAGATGAGCTTACATTAATTACTCCAGAGAAGGCAATATCTAGTGGCAGCAAAGTGAAATAATTTTTTAACAGGGGGTAAAAATATGAAAGATAGAGACTCAATACCGGCAGCAACGATTGAAAGATTGCCTTTATATTATCGCTGTCTTGATAAACTTTCGACATTTGAAGATACCGATGTTGTATCTTCAAAAAACTTAGGAGGGAAATTAGGAATACCTTCTACTCAGGTAAGAAAAGACCTTTCATATTACGGTGAATTTGGAAGACGTGGTGTGGGCTATAATGTAAAAGAGTTAAAAAGGTCTATAGGTAAAATACTAGGAGTAGATAAAAAATGGCCAGCAGTATTGATTGGGGCCGGTAATTTAGGTAGAGCCTTAATTAATTATGCAGGTTTTAGTAAGATGGGTTTAGAAATTACCGATATTTTTGATAACGATTTAAATAAAATTGGTAATAGAGTTGGGAGCATGAAAGTTAAAAATGTTAATGAATTAAATAAAACAATACAGGATAAAAATATCAATTTAGGTATTGTAACTGTACCGGCCGATTCAGCGCAAGAAGTAGTAGATGAATTGGTTGAATACGGAATTAAGGCTATTTGGAATTTTTCACCTACTCGTCTATATGTTCCAGATGATATCTTTGTAAGAAATGAAGATTTGGCAGTAGGTATAGTCAGCTTAATTTATCATTTAAGTTGGCAGATGGAAAATGAAGATGAAGAAGAAACTAACTAAAATATAGTTCTTTTATAATTAATATCTAAAGGGTAGAGTTGTTTATAAGTATTAAACTTAGTAAATAATCTCTATCCTTTTATTATTTTTAATTAATAATAGTAAATAGATCGAGGTGATCTTGTGGAAGTTGAAGTTTCAGTTTTATCCAGTGGTAGTTCCGGAAATTCAATATATATTAATGATGGAGAAAATAGTTTTTTAATAGATGCTGGACTAAGTGGTAAAAAATTAATAAACAGATTAAAGAAAATTGATGTAACACCTCAGGACCTAGATGGTATATTTATAACACATGAACATAAAGATCATACTAAGGGAGTAGGTATTTTATCACGTAGGTTAGATATTCCAATCTATGCTAATGGTGAGACCTGGGCGGTTTGTGAAAGCGAACTAGGCAAACTAAAAGATAAAAACATCCAAAGTTTTTCAGGAGATTTTAGCTTTGGTAATTTTGATATAAAGCCGATTGCAATTTCTCATGATGCCCGAGCCCCTGTCGCATATGTGGTATATCGTGATAATAAAAAAATGGTATTTGCTACAGATATGGGTTATATAAACGAAGAATTAATGAATGAACTTAAAGATATAGATCTATTATTGTTGGAGTCAAACCATGATATAGATATGTTGATGTCAGGTAGTTATCCCAGATTTCTAAAAAGAAGGATAAGAGGAGAAAAAGGTCATCTCTCTAATGATGCTGCGGCAAAGATTCTTCCTAAATTGATAAATGGAAAATGTCCCCAGGTATTATTAGGACATCTAAGTGAAGAAAACAATAATCCGAAAGTTGCATATATGACTGTAGAAAATATATTGAAAGCAAAAGGATTAGAAGTGGATAAAGATTTAAAATTAGACTTGACTTACCAGCATAAACCAACAAGGA
The DNA here is from genome assembly GCA_913055675.1 of uncultured Halanaerobiales bacterium. Lineage (GTDB taxonomy): Bacteria > Bacillota > Halanaerobiia > Halanaerobiales > M55B127 > M55B127. Next base: position 19,586 of record CAJXKY010000025.1, on the reverse strand, counting down.
TATACAAGATTAAATAAATTTTTTAGGTGGGATAAAGATGAATATTATTTTAATTTCGGTTGGAAAGATAAAAGAAGCTTATCTAACTGATGGATTACAGGATTATATTGATAGGATTCAACATTATTGTAATTTAGAGTTAATAGAAGTGGATGCAGCTAAAAGTAAGCATAAGATTAATGATGCACAAATTAAAAATATTAAAGATGAAGAGGGTAAACGGATTTTAGATAAAATACCGGAAGGTAAAAATTATATAATTAGTCTTGATAGAGAAGGGAAACCCGTTAGTTCAGAGGGTTTAGCGAAATCAATAAAAAACTTACAGGTGAGAGGAGAAAGCAAGATCACCTTTATTATTGGCGGATCACACGGGTTAAGCGAAGAAGTCTTAGACAAATCTGACTATAAAATGTCTCTATCATATTTAACCTTCACTCATCAAATGAGCCGTTTGATATTACTTGAACAACTTTATAGAGCATTTAAAATTTTAAATAACGAACCATACCATAAATAAGGAAAAATTAAACAGGGGGAAACTCCTGTTTTTATTTTTTTTGTAATAATTCTTCAACAAAGATTTCCTTATTCTTTTTAGCGGATTCAAAAGCTGCAAAAGTTAATGCCATACTGTAAATATTGTCTTTACCACTAGTTTCAGCCTCGCGATCTTCCTTTATTGTTTCATTAAATTCTAAAAGTGAATATTTTCTTTCTTCAACTTCCATAGGTAAAAGTTTAACTATTAAATTACCATCTTTTTCTAACATCCCTGAGTTAAAAACTTTTTGAGATTTGGTAGTAGGGTCTACAATGATTTCGTTATTATTCCAATGTATTTCTCCTTCGGTACATTCTAATCTCCAATCACCATCCCAAGGAGTTTCCCAGCCTTGAGTTACCCAACTGCCATGATAATTAACAATTGTTCCATCTTCAAACTCAATTAATATTACTGCTACTGCATTACCATCAAACCAACTCCATGAGGGATTCCAAGTTTTTGCATATACACTAACAGGGTTTTGGTCTAATAGATAACGCATCTGATCGAAATGATGTATGGACATATCTCTTAATAGAGGTTCTTCCATTTCTAATCTAAATGGGGAATCAAAATGAGGTGCCTTATGAAAGTTTACAGTTATATAATCAGGGGTCCCTACAATACTTCTTTCCAAAACATTTTTCACGGTTCTAGGTGCTCTTTTATATCTATAATTCTGGCTAACCATTAATTTTTTTCCAGTTTCTTCAGCTTTATTAACTATTTCAAAAGCTGCTGGAAAATTATCAGCTAGGGGTTTTTCTACTAATACATGTTTACCTTTTTCTAGAGCCTTTATTGCAACTTCTTTATGATATTCAGGGGGTACTACCACTAATACAGCATCACAATCTGTTTTTTCTAAAGCAATATCCAAATCATTAAAACAATTTTCCTCATTCATATCATAAGTTTCTGCAGCTTTTTGAAGATTTTTTGGATCAACATCTACATAGCCCACTGGATCCCAATATTTTGATTCTTTTACAACTCCGGCCCAACTATAGCCCCAGCCACCAATACCGACTTGTAATAAATTAAGCCTTCCCATCTTTTAAACCTCCTTTTTAATTTATCAAAGCTTATTGCTTTTTCCTAACGTGAAAAGCATTACTATTTCTCTGTGCTATATATCTACAACTTAATCTTGTTTTTCATAATCGACAATCCATTCATCTTTTATTTCCCAACAGATACCGACTTCCTTGTCAGATAGTTTAATATCGTTATCAAATAATCTTTCCCAACTTGAGGTCATTTCCTTTTTAAGCATTGGATAGAAATCCTGTAAGTATATATCAGATTCCACACTAATATTATATTTTTCCAGTTTATCTTTAAATTTTTTTCTATCTTGATCATCTTTGGGTAGATAAAGGTAATTTGCTATATAGTCCCATTTCAGCATATCAAAGACCATAATTTCCTTGGGGGGAACTTCAAGTTCAAAAAATACAAAACCCTTTGACATCGGCAGTTTAAGTTCTTCTTCGGTTGTAAGCCAGATTGGATATTCAGCCTTATCTGGAATCTGCATCCTTTTACCTGCTTCATTACGGAGCCACTTGTATACATCAAGATAAATATCTGCACAGGTATCAAGTTTTTTGCGAATATATCTTTCTTTGACACGATAAATACCATTTTTTTTAATTTCATCCAAAACAGCTTTGTTTTGTCTGGTCCATACCCGATAATTACCTTCAGAAGTTTTAATAGCCATATGTTATCTCTCCCAACAAATATATTTTTCATGTACTTCTTTGAAAAGAGTTTATCATAATTAAAATTTCTTTTAAATAGTAACTTATTAAGTAGTTATTAAATCTCCAATTATTACTTACTTATTAGTTGAATATATAGGATTCAATACCAAAATCATATATTACGAGTATCGTATAAAAATGGAGTAATAATATTAACATATTTTTAACTTTCAAGACAAGAGAAAACAATTTTTAAGAAAAAGAACTGTAAAGTGCAACTAATATTTAAATAAGTATTTTAAATAATGTTGATAACCATCTAAATATTATGTTAAAGGGCTAATAAAACTCAAAGAGAAAAAAGTTTTTGGTTTATAAATAGGAGTTTGATATAAAAGAGTAGTTGAATTATAATAAAACTAGATAGTCAATATTAAAGAAAAAACACAGTATTTGTTTCTCCTAAACTTTAAAGAAAAAGGAGGTAAGTGATATGGAAAAAATATATAAATTTGTGGAGAAATATTCCATTTCTATTATTATCACAGTTATTGTTTTGACAGTAATAATGGGATATTTCGCCCTGCAGATAGATATAGAGGCTGGTATAAAAGATATGTTGCCTCAAAACAGCCCAGTAGTGAAGCGTTTTGAAGATGTTTCTGATACTTTTGGCAGCCTAACATATACAGCTGTAATGATCCACGATGATGAAATTTTAGATCAAAGTACTTTACAAAAGATAGAAGCTATGACCCAAGATTTTTCTGAAGCAAAAGGAGTTTCAGATGTAATCAGTCTTACTAATATTAAAGATATTCAAGGTGGAGCAGGTGGTATAAAAGTTAATGAATTTATAGATAAAATACCTGAAACGGCTAGTGAAATAGAAAGTTTAAAAAATCAATTAAGCAGTAAAGAACAATATGTAGGTAAAATATTTACACCTGATTTTAAAAATTCGATGATTTTAGTAAAGTTTGTAGATCAAGAAGAACCAGAAGTAGTAGTATCTAGAATAAGAAATATTGTTAAAGAGTATGAAGGTCCAGAGGAATTTTTCTTGGCTGGTACTCCGGTTATAGTTACAGATGCTACAAATTATATGAAAAGGGATTTAAGCAGATTACTTCCCTTTGTAATTGCGGCCATAATAGCTGTGTTATATATGTCCTTTAGAAGTAAAAGGGGAGTTATTCTTCCGGTTGTAACAGTTATAATAAGTGTTATCTGGGCACTTGGTATTCAGCAATTACTTGGAAAAAGTCTTTCTATGATTAGTACTGTATTACCTGTTTTATTGGTCAGTGTGGGTAGTGCTTATGCGATTCATATTGTAGCCAGATATTATGAAGGGATAAAAGAAGGCTATGAAAAAAATGAGGCAGTTAAAAAAGCAATTGAAAATGTAGGAATAGCAGTTATAATGGCCGGTGGAACTACAATGATTGGTTTTGCTTCGCTCTTCTTTTCTGACTTGATAATTATTCAAGACTTCGCTTTAGGGACAACTATTGGAGTAGGTATTGCTCTTTTAGTTTCCATAATATTTATTCCGGCTGTTTTGATTAATCTTAAGGTTACTCAAAAAAGTAGAGATGTTAAAGAACTTAAACTAACTCAAAATATATTTAATGGTATTGAAAGTCTAGTATTTAAATATAGGAAGCCTCTTTTGGTTTTAGTAGTTCTTATCATCATTGGTTCCATTTTGGTTATTCCAACAATTAAAACAGAGTCAAATTATATAGCTTATTTCCAAAAAGGTTCAACTACACGTGTTTCGACTAATTTAGTTGATGAGAGATTTGGTGGAAGTCAACCTGTTGATGTAGTGATAGAAGGTAATATTAAAAATCCCGAACTATTAAAACAGATGAGGAATTTTCAAGAGGAAGCTGTAAAATTACCATATATCAATAATGCCCAATCAATGGTAAATATATTTAGAGAAGAGAATATGGCTTTAAACAACACAAGAGAGATACCAACTACTCGAAATCAAATAGCTCAGTACTTATTATTACTAGAAATGTCAGATAAAGAACTAATTAGTAACTATTTGACTTTTGATTATCAAAATACTAGGATTCAGATGACAATGGAAATGGTTAGTTCTACTAAACAAAAGGAAGTATTAGGTGAATTAGAAAAGTTAATTGATAAATATTTTGGTGAAGAATTCAAGGCGGAAATCACGGGAGTTCCCAGTCTATCCTTAGAGATAAATGATCGCATTATTAGTGGACAGATAAAATCATTAATATCAGCGGTATTATTTACCCTTGTCATAACTTCACTTTTATTAAAATCGATTAAAAGAGGTTTCTTTACAACTCTACCAATTGCCTTTACAGTTTTAGTTAATTTCGGGTTGATGGGGATTTTAAACATCAAGTTGGATATTGCAACAGCGATGATCGCAAGTGTAGCAGTAGGTATTGGAGTAGATTATAGTATCCATATCTTTACCCGTTTTATAGAAGAAAATGAAAAATTAGATAATCCTGCTCAAGCCCTTAAGACTTCCATGCAAACTGTAGGTAGAGCTAATCTTTATAATGCAGCTGCTGTTATTGTTGGTTTTTCAGTTATTCTTTTATCTTCATTTCCACCTCTAGTTAGTTTTGGAGGATTGACAGCCTTTACAATGGTTGTTTCATTTTTTGGTGCTCTAGTACTATTACCAGTATTAATACTTTCAGCTTATAAAATGTCAGACAAGAAAGATCTATTAGATAATGATTGATTTAAGGGGGATTTACCATGCAAAAGAAATATTTTGTTATCCTATCAATTATGATAGTTGGTTTGTTTGTTGTTACTTCACCGACTGTTTTAGCTATTACAGGTGAAGAAGTCCTAGATGAAGTTGATAAAACTCTTAATTCAAACACCCGCCGGTCGGAAATCAAGATGACAATAGTAAATGAAAACGACCAGAAAAGAGAACGTACAGTTGAAATAGTTAGTAAGGGTGATAATAAAGGATTAGTACAATTTTTAGCCCCGGCTGATGTGGAAGGGACAAGTTTCTTAACCTTAACCGAAGATGGTGAGGAAAACATGTGGCTATTTTTACCTGCAATTGGTAATGTGAGAAAGATTGCTTCTCATATGAGAAACGGAAGTTTTATGGGAACTGATTTTACCTATAATGATATCAGTATGTTAGGTGGTAGTGATTATCGTAGTGATTATCAATCTAATTTAGCAGGGGAAGTAGAGTATGATGGCAAAACTTGTTATCTGCTTGAATCCCAGCCCACAGATCAAGATATTCAATATTCTAGGATGAAAATGTGGGTAAACAAAGCCAACTATGTACCGCTAAAAATGGAGTTTTATGATCAGGAAGATAAATTATTAAAAGTAATGACCAATAAAAATATCAAAAATATAGATGGGCATCTTACTCCTAATGAAATAACTATGGAAAACATCCAAGCTGGCACAAAGACGATTTTAAGTCTTAGTAATGTTAAATATAATGTAGAGATACCTGATAGAGTCTTTACTACTAGATATATACAGCAGTAAATAAAAAAATAAAAGGGAGGGTTGCTATTAATGAAGAAAAAGGTTATTGTACTTTTCTTGCTTGCTTTGTTTTTAATAAATCTACCGGTATTTGCCTTAACTGAAAATATAGGAGGTAAATTAGAACAGGAAGTCAGCTACAATAATAAGATTGAACAGTGGCAGGGAAAGAGTTTAATGGAGCTTGAATATGAACAATCATTTGGTTTTGATAAAAGTATATATATTAATACTGATATATATACAAATTATGAAAATGAAGCATTTACAGACCTGAAACTTGATTTAAATGAAGCATATCTTGACCTCTATTTAACAAACACCGATCTTAGAATTGGTAAACAACTAATTAATTGGGGTTCTGCTTATGAAATAAACCCTAGTTCAATGACTAATCCCTATGACTTAACTGCGTTTAATCCAACCGAAGGAAAACTTGGGGTGCCGGCAGTTAAAAGCCAATATTACTTTGATAATACGACCTTTCTAACTGGAGTAATAATAACAGATTTTATTGAAAGTCCTGTTCCTAGAAGTTTGCAAGAAACAATGGTTTCAGACATAAAAGCCAATTTTGCTGAGCAAATAGGTAGTCCGTATGGGAATAGGATAGCAGACCAAAACTTAATAGTTGAAGAATCCAAGCCGAATATTGAAAAATTAAGTGAAGTAGAGCTTGCAGCAAACTTTATGAAAAGAGATGTAAAAGGATTTGATCTTTCAGTCAGTTACTTTAGTGGTCATGAGGACTTACCTTCTATTACATCTGACTTAGATAAGGTTAGTGAGGAGTTAGCTTATATAGCTCGTAATTATCCTACTCAAAGAACTACTGAATTAAATATTGGCTACAAAAGAACCCAAGGTTTTGGTTTTAATGCAATAGGTTCAATTGGAAGTGTGGGAGTATGGTCAGAATTAAATTATCAAATAAATGAAGATGATGAAAAGACCATTGATGTTGTATTAGGTAGTGACTATACCTTTGAAAACAATCTCTATACTGTTGCCCAATTAATTCACAGAAATTATGAGGACTATCAAATAACTCGTGATAAAATGAATTACCTATTAATCCATGGAGATAAACCCTTTAGACAGATTCATACCATGAAGTCAAATATTATATATGATTTTAATATAGGGACCTATATGTTCAATCCTGAAATGACATTTTCACTTAGTAATAATCTCAATCTGGATTTAGGAACAGTAATTACAGGGGATAAAAATAGATCTGATAGTTATTCCATATTTAACATGATGAGTGGAGAAAGGACATATTTTGAACTGACCTATAACTTTTAGATAATTAATTTAATAGCAGGGGAGAACTAATTTCCCCTGCTATTATTTAACTAGAATAGGATTTGATTATTGTTATCTATTTAATAATTTCCTTTTTCAATAATAGAAATTTTAATGAAATAATTTTCTAGACAGATTTCTATTCTATCGTTTTTGTTTGTAAAATCAATTTAAAATGATACAATAGTAACAGTAAAATTAAATTTTGTATATGTTTATATAAAGGTGGGAAAGTTAATGGATAGACCTAATTGGGATCAATATTTCATGGAAATGGCAGAATTAGCTGCAAAAAGATCTACCTGTCTTCGGAGGAAAGTAGGTGCTGTTTTAGTTAAAGACAAAAGGATTTTAGCTACAGGATATAATGGTGCGCCAAAGAAACTACCTCATTGTGAAGAAACAGGTTGTTTGAGAAAACAAAAAAATGTTCCAAGCGGACAGCGTCATGAAATCTGCCGAGGAATTCATGCAGAACAGAATTTGATAGCCCAATCAGCACTTCATGGTGTTAAGACAGAAGGGGCAACTGTATATTGTACAGACCAGCCTTGTAGTATTTGTACGAAACTATTAATTAATGCTGGAATTAAAAGAATATATTATAAAAAGCCCTATGATGATGAATTTACAAAAAAAATATTAAATCAGTCTGATATTAGTTATGAAAAACTAAATTAATTTTTTAAGAACTATAGATAGTGATAGTGAAAGTCTGTTAATTATATGTTATACTTTTTTATGAGGAAAATGAATCATGTATTATTAAAAAGGGGTTGATTACAATTAAAACTAAAATAAAGTGGGATGAAAAGTTAAAATTTAATGCTAATAGTGGTGCTGGGCATAATATTTCTTTGGGTAGCGGAGATAATGAGAACAGTCCCTTAGAATTATTATTGATGGGTCTAGGTGGCTGTACAGGAATTGATGTAGCTATGATTTTAAAGAAAATGAAAGCTGAAATTGAAGATTTTGATGTTAATATAGAAGCTGAAAGAGCTGATGAACATCCAAAAAGATTTGAAAAAATTCACTTAAGCTATTATTTAAAAGGGAAAAATTTAGATGAGAAAAAAGTTGAAAAAGCTATTGATCTATCTGAAAACAAGTATTGTTCTGCTTCCGCTTCTCTAAATGCTGAAATTACTTCTTCTTATGAAATAGAGCATACTGATTAAATATAGATACTCTAATAATTCTCAAAAAAGAGGGGATAGTTTTTAAAAAACTATTATAATGTAAGAACTTATCAGAGTGAAGATAAATATCAAAGTATTGAATATAGTATAGAAAGTGAAGGAATAAGAACCGGTTTAACTAATAGGCTCGGAAAATTTGATCTTTTTTATAAACAATCAGAAGAGATTAAAAAAGTTCTTGTATATTTTGAAGACTTACTTTATTAAAAATAAAATAGAAATTTAAACTAAACTGCGGCAGGTATTTAACCTGCCGTTTTTTAGATTAATTTAAAAGAAAAGTACTAAAAGGCAGGATATTATTAAATTATATTGAATATATAATACAAGTATTAAATTATATTTAATAAAAGTTTTTTTAATATTAAATATTGTTTAACCTATATAAGGAGGGAAAAGATGATAGATTTAAAGATTAATGAGGAGCAATTGGAAAGAACTATTGAGCGTGCTAGAGAAAAAAATATTATAATGCCCACTTTTGAACAAATGAAAAATCCTGAGTTGATACCGGATGAGGTTAAGGAAAAGTTGAAAGATATAGGTCTTTGGGATATAAATTCGTATAATTTATTTAGAACCACCTGGAAAAACGAGCCTAAAAAAGAAGGCGGATTATATGATGGAGTAAATTATTTAGAATTACCTTCTGAACTGACAGGAGTAGATGCTAGAATTATTGGTTTGGTAGGTAAATGGTTTCCAACTGGAGCTCATAAAGTAGGGGCTACATATGGATGCTTAGCACCTAGGTTAATAACAGGACAGTTTGATCCCACATACCACAAAGCTATTTGGCCTTCCACTGGTAATTACTGTAGGGGTGGAGCATATAATTCAGAACTTTTAGCCTGTGATTCGATAGCTATTTTACCAGAAGAGATGAGTCAAGAAAGATTTGAATGGCTCTCAGAAGTTGCTGGAGAGGTTATTGCTACCCCTGGTAGTGAAAGTAATGTTAAAGAAATCTTTGATAAAACATGGGAGTTAAAAGAAAAAAGAGAAAATGTAATTGCATTTAATCAGTTTGAAGAATTTGGTAACCACTTATGGCATTATGAAGTAACTGGTAGTGCAATGGAAGAAGTCTTAGAAGAACTAATGGGTGAAGATGAAAGGTTTGCAGGAGTAACAATAACTTCTGGTTCTGCCGGGACCTTAGGTTGTGGTGATTATCTTAAAGAACGATATCCTAATAGTAAAATAGCAGCAGCAGAAGCCCTTCAGTGTCCAACCTTACTAAATAATGGTTTTGGCGCTCATAGGATTGAGGGGATAGGAGATAAACATGTACCCTGGATTCATAATGTAAAAAATACTGATATGGTTATAGCTGTTGATGATGAAGACAGTATGGGCTTAGTAAGATTATTTAACGAACCTGCTGGACATAAGTATTTAAAAGAAGAATTGGGATTAGAACAATCATTTATTGATAAATTAAATTTAATGGGTATTTCTGGAGTAGCAAATATGATTTCAGCTATAAAATTTGCTAAATATTATGAGCTAGGCGAAGATGACGTAATTTTAACTGTATTTACTGATTCTATGGAACTTTATCAATCAAGGTTAGAAGAAATGGAAGAAAAACAAGGGGAATATAAAAAGATTGATGCAGCTGTTGATTATAATTCCCATTTAAAGGCTCTTTCTACAGATTATCTAGAAGAATTAACATATGAAAGTAGAAAAAGAATCCATAATTTAAAATATTATACCTGGATTGAACAACAAGGGAAAGATACTGAAGAATTGAATGCCCAATGGTATGATTATGAAAATTACTGGGGTAAGATTCATAATATGACAGATGAAATTGATGATTTAATAAAAGAGTTCAATAAAAAAGTAGGTTTATTAGAAAACCTTTAATGAAGTATAAGTAGGTGTTAAAAAATGGAATATGTAAAAAATTTAAAGTGTACTAACTGTGGAAAAACCTATGAAGCAATTCCTGATAAATATTTATGTGATGAATGTGGAGACAAGGGAATTTTAGATGTGCAGTATAAATATGAAAAAATAAAAAAAGAGTGGTCTAAGGAAGAGTTAGATAAAAATCCAGAACAATCAATCTGGAGATATCTTCCCTTAATTCCGATTGAAAAAAATAGCAAAAGACCTAAGCTAAGAATAGGACATACTCCCCTCTATCATTCTAAAGCGATGGGAGAAAAATTGGGCTTAAATAATCTTGTTATAAAGGATGATGGATTAAATCCAACGGGATCATTAAAAGACCGCGCTTCAGCTATAGCTGCTGTAAAAGCTAGGGAAGCAAATGCTTATACTGTAGCCTGTTCATCAACTGGAAATGCAGCTTCCTCATTGGCAGGTAATATTGCTGCGATGGAAGAAGATATGAATGCTATTATTTTTGTACCAGAACGTGCTCCAGCTGGTAAAGTTGCTCAATTATTAATTTATGGGGCGGAAGTAGTTTCTGTACAGGATTCCTATGAAGCGGCCTATTATCTCTCTGATGATGCAATCAAAAAATGGGGATGGTATAATAGAAATGCAGCAATCAATCCCTATTTAGTAGAAGGTAAAAAAACAGCAGTATTAGAGATGGCAGAACAGTTAAATTGGAAAATGCCGGATTGGGTTGTCTTTTCGGTCGGTGATGGCTGTACCATAGCAGGAGCATATAAAGGTTTATATGATTTAAAACAGATCGGTTTTACTGATCGGATACCAAAACTACTTGGTGTTCAAGCAGAAGGTTGTGCTCCAATAACTAAGGCTTTTAGGACTGGTAATGACTTGGAGGTAACCGATGAAAATACAATTGCAGATAGTATAGCAGTTGGTAGTCCACGTAATTTCAATAAAGCACTCAATGCTGTTAAAAATTCTGATGGTGAAATGGTTAATGTTAGTGACGATTCTATTTTGAAAATGATGAAATCATTAGGTAGTACAACTGGGATTTTTGGTGAACCCGCAGGAGTAACTGGGTTAGCTGGAATTAAAAAAGCAGTAAATAAAGGGATTATTTCTCGCGATGAATCAGTAGCTGTTGTAATTACTGGCAATGGACTGAAAGATACTTCAAATGCTAGAAAAGCTGCTGGAGATCTTATTGAGATTGAAGCTGATATTGATAAACTCGAACAAATATTTGGAGACAAGGGGGTAATCTAAAGATGACAGCTAATATGGAAATGGGTAAAAAAATAAGAAACATTAGAAAAACCCAGGATTTAAGCCTTTCTTCCCTGGCAAAAAAAATTGGTAAAACATCAAGTTATTTAAGCCAGGTTGAAAGAGGATTAGCCGAGCCCTCTATTACAGCGTTAAGAGAAATATCAAAGGCTCTCAATGTGCCAATATTTTACTTTTTAGTTGAAGATCAAAAACATAATGCTGTAGTAAGAAAAGAAGACAGGAAAGTCTTAAGATTTCCAGGCTCTAATTTAACTTTTGAATTGATATCCCCTGACTTAGAACATGAGATAGAAATGATAGAAGCAAAGTTGGAACCAGGGGCTAGTACTTTAGATAAACCATTAGCCCATAATGGTGAGGAAGTTAGTATTGTCATTCAGGGTAAAATGGAGATTGTGATCGGAAGTGAAAAATATGAACTAGATAAAGGTGATAGCATATATTATAATGCAAGCCTACCCCATAAAATAACCAGTGTGGGGGAAGATGAACTTATATTTATTTCTGCAATTACACCACCGAACTTTTAATAATTTTTAATTAATGGAGGTAGTAAAGAATGAAGGATTTTTCGAAAATACTGGAACATGCTGAAAAATATCGACCGGATATTTCTAAGTTCTTAAGAGATATGATTGCTCTTCCCAGTGAAAGCTGTGAAGAAAAAGATGTTATTTTAAGAATTAAAGAAGAAATGGAAAAAGTTGGTTTTGATAAAGTCGAGATTGATGAGATGGGTAATGTTTTAGGATACATAGGACATGGAGAACATTTAATAGCAATGGATGCTCATATAGACACGGTTGGGGTAGGAGATGAAAGTCTTTGGGATTATGATCCTTATGAAGGCTATGAAGATGATGAAATTATAATTGGAAGAGGTGCTAGTGACCAAGAAGGCGGAATGGCTTCTATGGTCTATGCTGGAAAGATAATAAAAGATCTTGGATTAGAAGATGATTACACCTTGTTAATCACCGGAACCGTACAGGAAGAGGATTGTGATGGACTCTGTTGGCATTATATGATTGAGGAAGAAGAGATAAGACCTGAATTTGTTGTGATTACAGAACCTTCGTCTTGTAATATTTATAGAGGACATCGTGGAAGAATGGAAATTAAGGTAACTACTCATGGAGTTAGTTGTCATGGTTCTGCTCCCAAAAGAGGAGATAATGCGATTTATAAGATGGCTCCTATAATTAATGAACTGAAAGCTCTTAATGAAAACTTAAAATATGACGAATTTTTAGGGAAAGGTACTTTAGCTGTTTCTGAAATATTCTTTAGCTCACCTTCCAGATGTGCTGTTGCTGATGGTTGTTCTATTTCTATAGACCGAAGACTTACTGCTGGGGAAACCTGGGAATTTGCTTTACAGCAGATTAGAAATCTGCCTTCGGTTAAAGAAGCAGAAGCAGAAGTTGAGATGTATGAATATGAAAGACCTTCTTATACAGGATTTACGTATCCTATTGAATCATACTTTCCAACTTGGGTGATTGAAGAAGACCACCCACTTTGTAATTCCTTAGTAGATTCTTATCAAGAACTTTTTAAAGAAGAACCACTTGTTGATAAATGGACATTTTCCACAAATGGTGTGTCAATAATGGGAAGGCACGGAATACCTTGTATAGGTTTTGGACCTGGTCATGAGGACCAGGCACATGCTCCTAATGAAAAAACTTGGAAGGATGAGCTAGTTAAAGCAGCAGCTTTTTACGCATCGATTCCAACAACTTATGTAAACAAATATGCTGATAAAATGCCTGAAAAAACCAAAAATATTGTAGAATAAACTCAAGGAGGAAGATAAAATGCAAACTATTTTTAAAGGAAAAGATTTCATTACATTACAAGATTGGTCAAAAGAAGAAGTGGATACCTTATTAGAAGTTTCGTTTGATTTAAAGAAAAAATTTGCTATGGGTATTGATACCCCATATTTAAATAATAAGACAGGTATGTTGATGTTTTTTGAGCAGTCAACTAGAACAAGAAACTCTATGGAAGCTGGTTTAGCTCAATTAGGAGGACATGCTAATTTCTTAGATACTTCTACAATGCAAGTATCTCATGGTGAAGTTGCTAAAGATACTGGTATCATTTTATCAAGGTATGGACATATGTTAGCTTGTCGTAACTGTGACTGGGGAATTGGTAATGATTATTTAAGTAGCTTAGCTGAACATTCTACCGTTCCAGTATTAAGCCTACAGGATGATCTTTACCATCCAATGCAGGGAATAGCAGATTTAATGACTATCCAGGAAAAAAGAGAACAGACTAGAAATTTACAGGTCTCAATTATTTGGGCTTATGCAACAAGTCATAAAAAGCCTATTTCAGTCCCCGTAACTCAATCACTTCTATTTCCAAGATATGGTATGGATGTAACTTTAGCATATCCAGAAGGTTATGATCTTCCTGATTGGGTAATTGAAGAGGCAAGAGAAAATGCCGAAAAACATGGTGGTTCATTTAAAATAACGCACGATATGGAAGTTGCTTATAAAGATGCAGATGTTGTTATACCTAAAAACTGGGGTAGTTGGGCTACTGATTTAAGTGAAGAAGCAATTGAGAAAAATAAGGATTCATATAAAAATTGGAAATGTACAGAAGAGATGATGGAAATGGCAGATGATGATGTCATGTATATGCATGCTCTTCCTGCTGACAGAGGTAATGAAGTAGAAGATTCTGTAATTGACGGTCCTCATTCTATAGTTTATGATGAGGCAGAAAATAGATTACACACCGCGAAAGCTGTTATGACATTAACTATGGGAGGTAAATAATATATAATTAGTTACCTTTTTAAAAAGTCATTAGTTGTATAACTTAAATTAGCCTATTTTATTGGTACTTATATATAAAAGCGGAGATAAAGTCTCCGTTTTTATCCCTATAAAATATTTTGAAAATTTTAAAAAGGGAGAATTGATATGAGTAAAAAAATGGATAAGCAAAAAGTAGAAGATCATGATTATGAGACGGTAGTTGAAGAGGAAACTTACTATGAATTAGAGGATAAACCACCTGCGGGTGAAACCATTCTTTTAGGCTTTCAACACATGTTAGCTATGTTTGTAGGTATAATTACACCACCTTTAATTATTGCAGGCGCAGCTGGGCTTAATACAGCTGAATCAGCATTTTTTGTTAATATGGCTCTTATTGTTTCAGGGATAGCTTCTTATATTCAATGCCATAAATTTGGCCCGGTTGGGTCTGGCTTATTAGGAGTACATGGAACAAGTTTTACTTTTGTACCAATGGCTATTTCAGCTGTTAATACAGGAGGACTAGCTCTTGTTTTAGGGATGGCTTTAGCAGCTTCTCCTGTTGAAATGATAATAAGTAGATTTATTAAACAAACCAAAAAATTATTCCCTCCTGTGGTAACAGGTGTTGTGGTCATGCTTATCGGTTTAGGTTTAATGGAAGTAGGTATCACAGATTTTGGTGGTGGAGTAGGTGCTGAAAACTTTGGAAGTGTTCAAAATATTTTATTAGGGACTTTTGTTTTAGTAACAATAGTAATTGCAAATAGATTTGGAAAAGGTTTAATTAAGGTAGGTGCAGTGGCTATTGGTTTAATAGCAGGATACATAGTCTCAATACCTTTAGGTATAGTTGATTTTCAACCTGTTGCTGATGCCGGTTGGTTTACTGTACCAGTGCCCTTTAAATTTGGTATGTCATTTAGAATTTCACATTTATTACCATGGATTATTGCCTATGTGATTACTTCAATTGAGTCAATTGGTGATTTAACTGCAATTTCCGAAGTTTCGGGAGAACCAGTTGAAGGAGATCTTTATCGAGAGAGAATTAGTGGTGGTATTCTTGCTGATGGTATTGGTTCTGCTATAGCGGCAATCTTTAATTCTATGCCTAATACAACTTTCAGTCAAAATGTTGGTGTTATTCAAATGACAAAGGTAGGTAGTAGGGTTGTTGGTTATGCAGTTGCAGGTATTCTTGTTATTTTAGGTCTTTTACCAAAAATTGGTGCTCTTATTAGTGTAATGCCTAAACCCGTTCTGGGAGGTGCAACTATAGCCTTATTTGGAATGGTAGCTACTTCTGGAATGAAAATAATTGTTAGAGGTGGTTTGACAGATCGTAAGATTTTTATTCTTTCAATAGCTTTAAGTGTTGGTTTAGGAGTGACCTTTAGGCCAGATATAGTGTCTAAATTGCCTAATATACTTTCTACAGTTTTATCATCTGGTATTACCGTTGGTGCAATAAGTGCTATCTTACTTAATTTACTTTTACCTAGAAAAGAAAAACCTATTAAGTGTTAATGTATTTTAAGAAATATTAAAATATTTAATCCAATATGATATAATAAATACATGATATCTGATTAAACTTGTGAGATGACTAAAAATTAAAATTATTTTTTAAAAAGGAAATAAGAAAGTTATATTCAACATTAAAAAAGTGGAGGTGTTTTAATGGATTTTAAGCATGTCAATAAATCAGAAAAAAGAGTAGATGTTTATGAAAAAGTAACCGGTAAGGCCAAATATGGTGCTGACATGAAATTCCAGGATATGCTGTATGCAAAAGTTTTATATACTGAATATCCTTATGCAAAGATAAAGAATATTGATACAAGTAAAGCTGAAAAACAGCCGGGAGTCAAAGCTATTATTACAGCTGAGGATATTCCCAATAATGAATTTGGGGTTATCATAGAAAATCAACAGGTTTTAGCTAAAGAAAAAGCTCTATATATTGGAGATGGAATAGCTGTAGTTGCAGCAGAGACTGCTAAACAAGCAAAAAAGGCTGTAGAGAAGATAGAGGTTGAATACGAAGAATTAGAAGGAATATATAATCCGCTAAAATCAAGAGAAGAAGATTCAAAATTAGTTCATGAAGAGTTAGAAGATAATGAAGTTATACATCACCCTTTAAGAAAAGGTGATATTAAAAATGGTTTTGAAAATTCAGATGTAATCATTGAAAGGGAATATGATACTCCCTTTATTGAACAAGCATATATAGAACCGGAAGCAGTAATAGCAGTACCTTATCAAGAAAATTCAACGGTTACTGTTTATGGTTCAGTTCAGAATCCGTTTGCTACTCAAAATGCTGTTGCAACAGTTTTACAGGAAGATTTAAATAAGGTTAGAGTAGTTCAGAATCATATGGGTGGTGCTTTTGGTGGTAAAGATGAAGTAGTTTCCTCATTATCAGCTCGTGCTTCTGTATTGGCTCTAAAAACAGAACGTCCTATTAAATTAGTTAATACAAGGGATGAATCCATAAAAGAAAGTTATAAAAGGCATCCTTATAATATGAAGTATAGAATCGGTGCTACTGAAGATGGTAAGATCCAAGCAATGGAAATAGAAGCAGTAGCAGATAGTGGAGCTTATGCATGCCAGACCCCATTTGTAACCTGGAGATCTGTTGTTCAAGCTACTGGTCCTTATGAAGTAGAAAATGTCAAGACAGATACTTATGGTTACTATACAAACAATGTATATACCGGAGCAATGCGTGGATATGGTTCACCACCTATAATATTTGCTCAGGAATCATTAATGGATGAATTAGCTGAAGAACTGGATATGGATCCTGTAGAATTAAGACTTAAAAATATCTATCATAATAATTCAGTAACTGCCAGTGGACAAAAACTTGATAACCATGAAGTTAGTTTAGAAGAAGTTTTAACTAAGGCAGTAGATAAGAGTAACTTTATAGAAAAGTATAAAGAATATCAAAAAGAACAGTCTGGGAGTAAAAAACGAGGGATTGGACTATCCATCAGTTTTAGAGGATGTAGTTTAGGTGCTGAAGCAATTGATGCAGCTGGAATAATCCTCTCACTTAAAAAAGATGGTAGTGTTACTCTCTATAGTGGCCTAGCAGAAAATGGTCAGGGTTTAAAAACCGTTTATTGTCAGATGGCAGCAGAGGAATTAGGTTTAGATACTTCTCAAGTAAACTTCATGGAAGTTGACACTTTAATTTCTCCAGATAGTGGTTCCACAGTTGCATCACGTGCAACTTTAATCGGTGGAAATGCTGTTAAAAAAGCTGCCGATAACTTAATTGATAAGATAAAAGAATATATTGCTGATAAATATGATCAAAAAGAAGAAGATATAGTTCTAAAAGATGGTGCAATATATGGTAAAAAAGATGTTGAAATAATGAAAATCACTGAGATGGCTTCCAAAGCAGCAATGGAAGGTGTTTATTTAACTACTTACGGATGGTATGTTTCTCCTGATATTTCTTGGGACGAAGAAACCGGACATGGTAATCCTTATTTCACATATGTTTATGGTTGCCAGGTAGCAGAGGTTGAAGTTGATACCGCGACCGGTGAAATTGATGTCTTAAATATGACAGCTGCTCATGATGTAGGACGTGCAATAAATCCTGCCAATGTAAAAGGACAAATTTACGGTGGAGTATTAATGGGCTTAGGTTACGGTGTTATGGAAGAAGTGAAAACAAATAACGGATATATAGAAAACACCAACTTTGATGAATATATGATTCCTACTGTTAAAGATATGCCGGATATAGAACCAATTATTGTAGAAAATCCGGATCCTAATGGTCCATATGGGGCGAAATCAATTGGTGAACCTACCTTAGAATTGGGTTCAGCAGCAATTGCAAATGCGGTAGCAAATGCAGCTAATAAAAGAATTAGATCACTTCCTCTTAATCTAGAAAAAATAATAGTAGGCAAGAATCTTAGCAAAGGGGGAGATCATTAATGATAGAATTTGAAGCTTTAAAAGCCCAAACTTTAGATGAGGCAGTAAATATACTTGATGATAAAGAAAATGAAGCCAAGATCGTTGCAGGTGGAACAGATTTATTGGTAAGTATTCATAATGAAAGTGAAGAATTAAAGGGCCTCAATTATATATTAGATATAAGTTCCGTTAAAGGTTTAGAAATTATTGAGGATAATGAAGATTATCTTAAATTAGGTGCTTTATGCACTCATAGTGAAATAATAGACTCTGTTTTAATCAACGAAAAGCTCCCAATATTGAGGAAGGCTGCTCAAACAATAGGTTCGACACAGATTAGAAACAGAGGGACCGTGGGAGGCAATATTAATAATTCTTCCCCTGCAGCTGATTTAATAACTCCCTTGATTGCACTAGGGGCTGCAGTTGTTTTACATTCTAGTAATGGTAAACGCGAGTTACCATTAAGTGAATTTATTACAGGTCCTTATCAAAATAGCCGCAAGGAAAATGAAATATTGACTGCAGTAAAAGTGCCATATTTGCCAACTGATTATTATAATAATTATCAAAAAGTTCAACGTAGACAAGCTGTTGCTATTGCTAGGATAAATCTTACGGTTTTAACTAATATAGAGAAGAATAAATTTAAAGATATACGGATTGCTTTTGGATCAGCAACCCCAACAGCGATTCGATTCAGTGAGATAGAAAGCGAACTGGAAAATACAAATATCAATCAAATAGATTATGATAAAATTCAAGAGAAAACAGGCCAGGAAATGATAGATATCACAGGCGAGAGATGGTCTACTCCTTATAAAAAGCCTGTAGTAGGGAATCTTTTAAAAAGAGCCTTACAGGAAATAATTAAGGAGGTGCAGTAATGCAAGAAGTAAATGTGACTTTAACCGTTAATCAGAAAAAATATGAAGTTACAGTTGAACCTGATGAAAGATTACTTGATACACTAAGAGATAGACTTAATTTAACAGGTGTTAAAGAAGGTTGTAGTATTGGAGAATGTGGAGCTTGTACTGTTATATTAGATGGTAAGGCTGTCAACTCCTGTATGGTGTATACTTTTCAGATAGATGGGAGTGAGGTTTTAACAGTAGAAGGGTTAGAAACTAATGGAACATTAGACCCTCTACAAGAAGCCTTTATTGATCATCAGGCAGTCCAGTGTGGATTTTGTACTCCAGGAATGTTGATGTCTGCTAAGGCATTATTAAATGAGAACCCTAATCCTGATCGAGATGAAATCAAAACAGCCATTGAAGGTAATCTTTGTAGATGCACTGGTTACCAACAAATTATAGAAGCTATAGAAAGTGCTGCAAATCAAGATAGGAGT
>CAJXKY010000024.1 GCA_913055675.1 uncultured Halanaerobiales bacterium | reverse complement strand
CCATCTTGGCCAACTCTTTCCATTGCTTCTGCAATTAAATCTCCAACTTCTTCATCATTACCAGCAGAAATTGAAGCAATTTGTGATACTTCTTCTCTGCCTTCCACTGGAGTTGAAATAGAAGCAATTTCATCAGTTAATTTATCAACAGCTTTTGCAATACCTCTCTTTAGAAGCATTGGATTTGCACCAGCTGTTACATTTTTTAAACCTTCATTAAAGATAGCTTCAGCTAATACAGTAGCGGTTGTTGTTCCATCACCTGCTACATCATTAGTTTTTGTTGCAACTTCTTTTACTGCTTGAACACCCATGTTTTCATAACGATCTTTTACTTCTATCTCCTTTGCTATACTAACACCATCATTAGTAATAGTTGGAGCACCAAAACTTTGTTCTAAAAGTACATTTCTACCTTTAGGTCCTAATGTTACCTTAACTGAATTTGCTAGTTTTTCTACACCTTTTTTCAGCTTGCGACGTCCTTCTTCACTAAACTTAATATCTTTAGCCATTACTTATAAACCCTCCTTAGTTTGTTATAACTTTTAAATTAACCAATTACTGCTACAATATCGTCAATATTAACTATTTTAAACTCTGTACCATCTACTGTTACTTCAGTACCGGCAAATTTATCAAATACAACCATATCTCCCTTATTTATTTCAGGATCTTCATCTTGATAACATCCGCGACCGACTTCAAAAATTTCACCTGTCTGTGGTTTTTCTTTCTTGGCTGTATCGGGTATTACAATACCCCCTTCAGTCTTTTCTTCTCTTTCTACTAATTTTACTGCTACTCTGTCTCCTAATGGCTTAACACTCATTTAATGTACCCCCTTTAATTTTATATATAATTTATATTTTACTCTCGTTATTAGCACTCATTTGAGTTGAGTGCTAACAATTACTGTATTAATAATATCTAAGTATTAAATTAAAATCAACCAGAATTATACTTACTCATAACTTTTTAAAGCATTTTAAATCAACAAAGCTCGCTTATAATCATTATTTCTCCCATATACTCTATAATTCATCATAACAATTCAATGGCTGATTTATACTCTTTTTCTATGTTTTTATAGTTTAAACCACTTAAATCATTATTGAATATATCATACATAACAGAAGGTAGTATTAATAGCTCGGGTATTAAATTATCATAATTATTTAAGTAATTATTTATATCCTGATTAGTTAATAACCCCGCAGAAATAATTGATCCCTTCATAAAAGTATTAATAACACGATCTACTTTAATATTACTTTGTTTTTTAAATTCTAAATGATAATTGATTATATAGTTAATGAGATTATATCCTAATTCAGAAGTTAAAAATAATACATCTTTATTTTTGTTTTCAAGAATAATTCTTTCTATATTTTTTATTTTCTTTTGAGATAAATCATAATTTAAAATTAATCCAGAATCTTGTCCCCTTTTTTTGACTACTTTTTTGTTTATTAATTTATTATTTCTTTTTATCTTTAAAGTAGGATTTTTTGCTTTTTTTATTGAATTGAAAGCTTCTACCCTACTTAATAATTTCTTTTTATTAATTTTTATAATTTGGTCTAAATATTTAATCCCCGCTTTATCAGCAGGGCTATTTTTTATAACTCCAATGATATTTTTCTTTAAGTTTTCTAGTTTTGGGGGTTCAATCACAATAGGAATCTCTTGTTCTAAATTCAAATTATGAACTAATTTTCGTAAATTATCATATGTTTCATGAAAATCAAATTTTAAATTTTCTTTACTATATTCAGTATAACCAGGCATAAAGACTCGTATACTTAACGGATTATATTTTGCCATCTCTTTTAATTCATTTTTAATCTTATCCCTTCCAAATAAATTTGGTAAGGTTACCATACTAAAATGATAATCAATGTTAAATTTATTAATCGCTGTGAATGTTTTATGTATATCACTTTTACAATTTACACCCATCACTGTTTTTCTTAATTCAGGGTCTATATAATTAACAGAAATATTTAAGATAATATTATTTAGATCCTCAAAAAATTGTAACATTTCTTTATCTAGATGATCAGCATTAGTAGTAATTTTAATTTTTGTCTCACTGTATTGATCCCTTATTTTTGTGAGTATTTTTTTAAATTCGGGGTGAACTAGTGGTTCTCCCTCTATTATTTTTGTAGCAGACTCCCCTATAATTATTGGCTTATTAGAATCTAAATAACTAACAAGATCATCAATTGTCTTTAAACTTAAATCACCGAACCGTATGGTTTCGACTCCAGGCGGATTTTGCTTATGACTACAAAAAATACAGGACAGATTACATTTTGAAGTGATTGGTAAAATGTTATCCTCCTGTACACTTTTATACAAATAATATACTTTTTTATTTTTTTGCATTTTTATCACCTATAACTTCAAATTGGGGTCGGCATTTATATCTAGTTCTGCAAAATCATTTTTCTTATATTGATAATATGCTACTGTACTAATCATTGCTGCATTATCAGTACAAAGTTCATGATCAGGATAATATAATGGTATATCATGCTCACTTAATTTTTCTTCAAGCACTTCTTTAAAACGATTATTAGCAGCAACTCCTCCTGATAATATAACACTATTAACTCCTTTATTTAAAGCAGCTTTAGTAGTTTTTATAGTTAGTATATCTATTACTGCTTTTTGAAAGCTAGCAGCTATATTATTTATATTAAGTTTTTCTCCTTTTTGCTTTTTATTATGAATATAGTTAATGACTGCAGTTTTCAAACCACTAAAACTAAAATCATAATTCGGTTTATCTAAAAAAGGACGTGGAAAATCTATTGCGTCTTCTTTTCCGTTTTTAGCCTTCTCTTCAATAATAGGACCACCTGGATAACCCAATCCCAAATATCTTGCTATTTTATCAAACGCTTCTCCCGCAGCATCATCTTTTGTTCTTCCCAATATTTCATATTCTCCGTATTCTTTAAAATATAATAAATCAGTATGTCCACCTGATACAGTCAGACAAACCACAGGCGTTTCAATATCTTGTTTTGAAATGAAATTTGCATAAATATGCCCGGCTATATGATTAACACCAATAAAAGGTTTATTTAAAGCTAAGGATAGTGATTTAGCATAAGTAAGTCCAACTAATAATGAGCCTACTAAACCCGGACCATAGGTTGCAGCTATTGCATCAATTTCCTTTAACTGAAGTCCTGCTTCCTTAAGTGCCTCTTCTACAACTGGATTGATGAACTCCATATGTTTACGAGAAGCAATTTCCGGTACTACACCTCCATATTTACGATGCCAATCCACCTGAGATGATACAACATTGGCCAAGATGTTTAATCCGTTTTTACTAACTGCTGCTGCAGTTTCATCACAAGAAGTTTCTATAGCTAATATTTTTATATTATCCTTCATTATATACAATCTCCTTTTTCATCAATAAAGCATCCTCTTCGTTATCCAAATAATAATGGGGGGTTAAACCGTTCTTTTTAAACCCTAGGTTTTGATATAACTTAATTGCTGCTTCATTTGTTACTCTCACTTCAAGTGTAACATAATCAGCCTGTAAGTTTCTTGACATATCTATAATTTCCTTGATTAAATATGTTCCAATTCCTTCTCTTCTAAAATCCTTTTTAACAGCTAAATTAACAATATGTACTTCATTGGCATGATTTTTAAACCAAAAACCTACATATCCAATAATTTGCTCTACTACTCGAGCTGTTAAATAAAGTGCAAAAGCATTATGTCTTAACTCTTCCTTAAAAAATTTAACATTCCAGGGATTTGAAAAAGCCTCTCTCTCAATTTGTAAAATTTGTTTTAAATCTTTTTCTTTCATTACATCAAGAGTTATCTGCATTTTTATCCCCCTTGCAAATACTTTTTTTCCCAATTTATCCTTGCTTGTGGTTTTTTTAAATAAGTTGGTGTTAAATTTTTATAATCAGTATTTTTACCCTGCTTAATATATTTATAACCTAATGTTGCTAGATTATATCCACCAAAATTTCTGGTTTTGTAAATCAATTTTGTATTATCTAGCTCTGCTTCTTTTAATATTTTAAAATACTGATCAGTACCTGACCCAAAGATGATTTTTCTCTTATGATACTTTTCTATATTATTTACCAGTTTTTTAACTTCAACTGCTTTATCTTTTTCAATCCTTTTAAGTTCATCACTACCTTTTTCTCTTTCAAATACTGCAGTATATACTCTTTTATTTCGAGCATCTATTGTTGGAATTAAAATACTATTTTCATAATATTGAGCAATTGAGTAAGCCATATACTCTAAAGTAGAAACTGAATAAGCAGGAATCTCAAGGGCCTTTTTAAAAGCTTGTACAGTGCTTAAACCAATCCGTAGTCCTGTAAATGAACCTGGACCATCTGTAACGGCCACTCCATCAATATCTTGCATCCCTAGACCAGTTTCAGAAAGTAGATTTTTTATAATTGGTAATAGCCTTTCGCTATGTCTTCTTCTTAACTTTATATTTATTTCGCCTAGAAAATCTTTCCCTTCACTTAGACCAACTGAACAAATGTCTGAGCTTGTATCAATCCCTAATATTATCATATTTCTTCAGTCCTTTAAGAATATTTTGGCTTTTTTTACCTTCGCCCTCTATCATTACTTCTCGCTTATTTTCACTAATATTAGATATTTTTATAAATATAAATTCATTTCCCAAATAATCAAAAGCAAGTTGAGGCCATTCAATCGCTTTTACTGCTTCCATATTTAAATACTCTTCAAAACCTATTTGAATAAGTTCATCCTTTTTATCTAAACGGTAAAAATCCATATGAATAAGTCCTGGTTTACCTTCATACTCATTGATAAGATTAAAAGTAGGGCTTGTTATATTAACATCCAAATCTAACCCCTCTGCTAAACCTTTAACAAAGACAGTTTTCCCGGCTCCTAAATCTCCCGTCAACAGTATAATTTGTGAAAAATAAACATAATTATTTTTAATTATATCAGCTAATTTTTTGCCTATATTCTTCGTTTGTTCAGGTTTGTAACTATGGAATTTCAAGCTCTTTCACTTCCTTATTTAAAATCTTGCTTAGATATTATTAACTATTAACATTATACTTCAGTATTCCCTTTAAATCAAGAACCCCCCACCTCTGAGTTTAGAGATGGGGGTTAATCATTTAAAATTTAAATATTAATTCTTTTGTCTACATTTGAAGGTAGTATGAAGTAATTCATGGGCGCGTTCACTATTGGGTTCATCAAGAAACTCTTCATATAATTTTTTAATCATCGGATTTTCATGTGATTTTCTTACAACACTATTTTCATCAGTATTAGTAAGCCCCTCACTTCTAAGTTCTTTATGTTTTTCATTAATTGGTAGTGGTTGACCTCCACCACCAACACATCCATGGGGACAAGCCATTACTTCGATAAAGTGATAATCAGACTCACCGGCTCGAACTTCATCCAACAAACTTTCCGCATTTCTTAATCCATTTGCTATCGCAACTTTTATAGTTCTATCACCTATTTCAACTTCTGCTTCATTTATACCTTTAAATCCTAAATTTAATCTTTCTAACTCTTCACCAGTTAGTTTTTCTTTTACAGTTCTAACTGCTGCTTCTGCTACACCACCGGTTGTACCAAAAATTGTTCCCGCTCCGGTGTGTTTACCCATTAATTCATCATACTCTTCCTTGTTTAGGTTTTCAAATTGAATACCTACCTCTTTAATCATTCTAGCTAATTCTCTGGTAGTTAAAACAGCATCAGTATCTTTAAGATTACTAGCATTTATTTCTTCCCTGTCTTTTTCAAACTTTTTCGCCGTACAGGGCATAATTGAAACTGTATAAATATCTTTAGGATCTATATTAGTACTCTCTGCATAATATGTTTTTGATAATGCTGAGAACATCTGCTGCGGCGATTTTGCAGTTGATAAATGATTCAATAAATCAGAATAATTATGTTCAGCATATTTTACCCAGCCTGGGCAACAAGAAGTAATATGCGGTAAATTCTTGTTTTCAATTAATCTTTCAAGAAATTCAGTACCTTCTTCTAGAATTGTTAAATCGGCAGTAAATTCTGTTGAAAATACGCTGTCAAAACCTAGCTTTCTTAATGCTGAAACTAATTCTCCTGTAACTACTGTGCCTGGTTTATAACCAAATTCTTCACCAATAGTAGCCTGTATAGATGGCGCTGTTTGAGCTACAACATGAACATCTTCATCTTCAATTGCATTCCATACCTTTTGAATTTCACTGACCTCTGTTATTGCTCCAACTGGACAAACTGTTGCACACTGTCCACAGTTAGCACAATTTATTTCACTTTGTGGTAAGTCAAAAGCTGTTGTAACTATGGAATCAAAACCTCTATTACTAAATTGAAGGGCTGATACACCTTGAACTTCTTCACAAACCCTTACACAACGACCACATAATATACATTTATTAGGATCTCTTTTTAAAGCAGGACCGGTTTCATCTTTAGGTACTTCACGTACTTCACCAGAAATTTCTTCAATATCCTTTTGTGTAATACCAAGACTATGAGTTATATCCTGTAATTCACAAGTACCATTGCGATCACAGCCCAAACAATCATTAGGATGGTTTGCTAATAGCAGTTCAACATTTCTTCTTCTTGCTCTTCTAGCTTTCATACTCCTTGTGCTAATTTCCATTCCTTCTCGAACAGGAGAAACACAAGATGCCATTAATGATTCATCCTCTACATTTTCAACCACACAAACTCGGCAAGCACCATGTAATGTTAGATCAGGATGATAGCATAAAGATGGTACATCAATCCCAACTTCTTTAGCTGCTTCAAGTACAGTAGTTCCTTTTTCAACTTCTACTTTTTGTTGATCTATAGTTAAAGTTACTTTTTCCATTTGAAATTTAACCTCCTCTTTACCGGATTAACCCTGAAATATTGCGTCAACCGGACATTTTTTAGCACATGCTCCACAAGATATACAAACTTCTTCATCAATTATATAGTATTTTCCATCACCTTTACTAATTGCATCAACTGGACATACTTTAACACATTGGCCACAGCCAATACAGCTATCAATATTTATAGTAAATGATGCAGCTAATTCTTCACAAACTCCAGCTGGACATTTATTGTCATAAATATGAGCTTCATATTCATTTCTAAAATACTGTAATGTACTTAAAACTGGATTAGGGGCAGTTTGTCCCAACCCACAAAGGGCTGTATCTTTAATATGTTCACCTAATTGTTCTAATAATCGGATATCTCCATCTTTACCTTCCCCATCACAAATTCTATTTAATATTTCAAGCATTCTTTTTGTTCCTTCTCTACAAGGAGTACATTTACCACAAGATTCACTTTGGGTAAAGGATAAAAAGAAACGAGCTACATCTACCATACAGGTACTATCATCCATTACAACCATACCACCAGAACCCATCATAGCTCCTACTTCTATCAAAGAGTCATAATCAATAGGTAAAGCAAGATAGTCTTCTGGAATACATCCACCTGATGGTCCACCTGTCTGAATAGCTTTAAAATCTTTATCGTCAGTTAATCCTCCACCAATATCATATACTACTTCTTGAAGAGTAGTACCCATTGGTACTTCTACAAGACCAGTATTTTTTATTTTCCCAGTTAAAGCAAATACCTTTGTTCCTTTACTGTTTTCAGTTCCAATAGAAGAAAAAACTTCAGAACCTTCGTTTATAATATATGGTATATTTGCTAAGGTTTCTACATTGTTTATATTAGTTGGTTTGCCCCATAAACCCTTTTCAGCAGGATATGGAGGTCTAGGGTTTGGCATTCCCCTTTTACCTTCTATAGAAGCCATTAAGGCTGTCTCTTCGCCACACACAAATGCACCGGCTCCCTTTTTAATATGTAAATTAAAATTAAAACCTGAACCAAATATATCTTCACCTAATAAACCAAGATCTTCGGCTGCATCTATAGCTTTTTGTAAACGATCAATAGCCAAAGGATATTCAGCTCTTACATATACATAACCTTCATCGGCACCAATTGCATAAGCATTAATTAACATACCTTCAATTATCCGGTGAGGATCTCCTTCTAAAACACTACGATCCATAAATGCACCGGGGTCACCTTCATCTGCATTACATATTACATATTTTTTATCACTATTATTATCAAAAGCAAACTGCCATTTTAAGCCGGTGGGAAAACCTCCTCCACCACGACCGCGGAGTCCGGCTTCTTTTACTTCTTTTATTATTTCTTCAGGGGTCATTTGGGTTAGTGCTTTTCCAGCTGCTTCATAACCGCCATTTGCTATGTATTCATTAATACTTTCTGGATTGATTTTACCACAGTTTGCTAAAGCAATCCTATGTTGTTTTTTATAGAAATCAATATCTTCATATGAAGGTATACTTTCTTCGGTCATTGGTTCTTTAAACAATAATCTTTCTACAATTCTGCCTTTAAGTAGATGTTCTTCTACTATTTCCGATACATCTTCTTCTTTAACCTGACAATAGAATACTCCTTCAGGATATACAACCATGATTGGTCCTTTTTCACAAAATCCATGACAACCAGTTTCTACAATTTTTATTTCATTTTTCAAATCGTTATCTGCTAATTCATCTTGTAATTCGTGTTTTATATTTTTAGCACCAGATGAAACACATCCAGTTCCGGTACAAATCAAAACATGTGATCTATATATTGTGTCCTTCAATTGTAATAAGCCTCCTTTAAAATTATTCTTCTAATCTTGCTATAACAAGTTCATCAACTACATTACCATTTATCACATGATTAACAATGATTCTCTTAACATCTTCTTTATCCAAATTACCATAAGTAATTCTATCTTTACCAGGTAGTTTTACATCCATTAACGGTTCTTTTTCACACATACCTATACAGCCGGTTTGAGTTACTTCAATATCTAAATCTCTTTTATCCATTTCTTCCATTACCGCCTGTAAAATTTCTCTTGCACCTGCTGCTATACCGCAGGTCCCCATACCTATAATTACTTTCGGCTTATTTGTATTTTTACGGGTTTGCATTTCTTTTTCAACTTCTTTACGCATTTCTCTAAGATCTTCTAATGATTTCAATTAAATTCACCTCCGCGAATTTCACTAATGTTTTCCTTTATATAGTCTTTTAACCAGTTTATAATTTTACTATCTGTAATATTGATATCCTCTAATTCCTTTTTAATTTCTTTTGTGTCAAATATAAATTGATCATTATCATATGTATGTATATATTTTAAATCAATATTTTCATTCCATAAAAGAATTGAAATTAAAGACTGAGCAACATTACCTATGGGAGCGCGGTCTATATGATCTCTCTTAAAAACTGCTTTTACTTTTGTTCCAGTTTTATCAGATTCAATATTAAAACTGCCCTCACATCTTTTAGCTGCTGCTTTAAATAATGATAGGCCCAATCCTACCGGCCTTGTATTTCTGCTTGTTACAAATGGATCAGTAATATTTTTTAAAATTTCTTTTTCAATTCCCTTACCATCATCTTCAATAATTATTTTAATGTAATTTTCTATAGTATTTTCATTAATTTCGATAGTTATATTATCAGCTTCAGCTGAGATTGAATTTTCAGCAATATCAAGAACATGTAATGCTAATTCTTTCATTATTTCTGGTAATTAGCCAATACTTCAGGAACTTTTTGTGAGTTCATTCTACCATATGTATCATCATTAATCATAATAACTGGGGCCAAACCACAAGCACCTATACAAGCAACAGTTTCTAATGTAAATTCGAGATCTTCAGTAGTTTCACCACTATCAATATTTAGTTCTTGTTTTAGTTGATCTAAAACTTCAGCTCCACCTCTAACATGACAGGCAGTACCGGTGCAAACTCTAATAATATTTTCACCTCTTGGCTCTAGATGAAACTGAGAGTAAAATGTCACAACCCCAAATACTTGGCTTAAAGATAAATCTAATTTACAGGCAATTTCTTTTAAAACCTCTTCAGGTAAGTATCCATATTCATCTTGAGCATCCTGTAAAATAGGTATTAAATACTTTTCATCTTTCGTATATTTTTCAAAAATTTCGTTTAAAGGCGCTAAATACTTTTCCATCTTATTGTCTCCACAACTACACGGCATAAAATTTACCTCCTATCTAATTTTTAAATATTATTTCAGTAATCAAATATTCACAAAATAATTATAAGTGAATATTTTCACTTTGTCAATAGTTTACTAAAAATTCATCATAAAATTATATATTTTTTTGGTTTTTCCTGTTTAATTTGTTTGAAAATATTTTTAGTAGTGGTTTTTTTTGTTAAATTAATTTTCATTTTTGGTTCAATTTGATTCAGATAATGGCTGTCAGAATTATTAATTAAATTAAAGTCTTGTAAATATGGATACTGTTCATAGTATTCAGTGATTGATTTATTAAAATTTAACTCTATATATTTAATATCTAGTTCTTCAGGTATAAACCCTAAATTTTTAATCAAGCCAAAACTTCTATCTACATGAGAAGGAACTGCGATTCCATTAAATTTATTAGTTAAATTGACTAATTCATTTAAACTGTAATTTGTAGAATTCATTAGTAACTTTTCTTCTTTATCAATAAATTGATCGTTTTTATCCACAATAATTTGATAACCAAATTTTTCTTCATCGTTTTTGATGTTGCTTAAGCCATCATATATTTTTTCATAATAAGAATTTAAGTCTTTTAAATTTTCAAAATAACTTAATAAATGAATATCCTCTTTACTCTGAACCTCAATACCCGGCACTATTTTTATTTTTTTACCTGCTGCAATTTCTATGGCACTTTTTACATTCTTGACCGAATTATGATCGGTAATAGATATTATATCTATATCTTTTTCAATTGCTTTTTTAATAATATTACCAGGAGTCATCAATATATCGGCACAGGGAGATAATACTGAATGAATATGTAGGTCTAATAATACTTTCCCCATTCTAGACGCCTAAATCTGATAATCTTTTTGCAAGTTCATAAGCAGTTAATTCTGATTTCAATAAATTAACACCTTTTTCCTCAGCTCTTTTAATTGATTTCTGATCAACCTCAGAGTCTTCTACCACTATAACTGCTGAAACTTCAGCTAATAGAGAAACAGCTATAGTATTTTGATGTCCCTGGATAGTTAGCCACAGTTGGTCTTTTTGAGCATTTGCCATAACATTGCTTAATAGATCTCCTATATAGCATCCACTAACTTCTCTTGATAAATCTGCCTCATTTAAAATCTCTAAATCTAATTCTTCACAAAGATCTTTTAAAACCATTATTTCACCCCATTATTTTTCTTTTTCATTATCATTTTTATTATTCTCTTCACTGTTCATTACTGGAGGTAATTCATGGGTTAATAGAGAAAGCTGATCTGCTAAATCACCAATCTCTTTTCTTAAAACAAATATACAGTCTGAACGTTTAGCTAATCCATTAACAACATCCTCTGCAAAAGTCTCACAATCAGGGGCACCACAAGCTGCACAATCAAGCCCCGGCAGATTTTCAATCTCCTGTTCTAATTGTTCTAATTTATCCATTGCTTTGACAAAGTCTTCATCTAGTTTTTCAGCCCCGATTTCTTTAATCTTTTCATCAAGTTCAAAGTTGAAATCATCAATATCTTGGTCTATAAAATCCGAATATTCTCTAATATTTGTTTTTATATTATATTTTGCCTGAAAAGGATTGTTAACATTAAAAATCCCGCCTACACAACCTGTAGGACAGGCAACTAGTTCTAAATATCTTATTCCTTCAATATTGCCGCGGGTTAATTCTTCTAAAACTTTTTTTATATTATGAATTCCAGAAACAGAAAGAGTTTCTATGATACCTTCATTATTTAAGATATCATTTTCGCCTCCACTTTGCCCCCAGGAAATTCCCAAATAAGGTTGATAATCCTGTTTTAATTCAACATCTTTTAAATCTTTCTCATTTTTTATCAAATCTAATATTTTAGGATAAACCTTATCTACAGAAATTGCACCAGTTAAACTAGAATTTTCTCTTCCTAAAGGATTTTTGATAGCAGTAACCTTTGCTGGACAGGGAGTAATAAAATACATCCCGTATTCTTTTGATTCAGGAATTGATAGTTGCTCTTTTACATAGTCCGCCATTAAATCTACAGGTGAATTGAAGGGAACAATATTATCTAATAGCTCTGGGTATAATAAGCTGATAAGCCTCACTATGACCGGACAAGAAGATGATATATAGATCCCTTCATTTTTATTAAGAAATTGATATGTTTTTTGAGATATTGCCTCAGCTGCATAAGCAACATCCCAAACTTCATCAAACCCAAGTTTATAGACTGCTTTTTTAATCCTTTCTGGATTAAAAGATCTATCAAACTGACCATAAAAACTGGGAGCAAGAAGTGCAACATTATAATCATTTAACTTAAGTTCTTTTAATTTATTAGTTTCAGCATATTTAGCATGGTATTCACATGTTCTTATACATTCAGCACAGTCAATACAAAGCTCTTCTTTAATGGTAGCTTTTCCCTGATGAACTCTAATTGCTTTAGTTGGACAGTTTTTTACACAATTAGTACAACCTTCACATTTATCCTCTTTTAATAATACAGAATGTTTATTACTCATTAATTACACCTGCTCTTAATTTATTATATCCATATTTTAATAAACACTTTATAATTTCACAATAGCTTTTACTTTGGTATACTCATCTACTTTACTATCAACTTCTAAATCATCTGAAAATTTTTTTACATTATTTAATCCCATCCCGGCTCCAAAACCCATTTCTCTTATTTCATCAGTAGCAGTTGAATAACCTGGTTTTAATGCTTTCTCAATATCTGCTATACCTGGACCTTTATCTTTTGATTCTATTGTTATAACTTCAGAGCTCACAGAAGCTTTTAAAATACCACCTTCGGAGTGAATTATCAAATTCATCTCTAATTCATAGGTTATTATCGAACATCTACGTATATCTTTATTATTAATGCCTAATTTTCTCAGCTTGCTTTTTAATTTGCTTGATACTTCTCCTCCACTTGCAAAGTCTCTTTTTTCTATATTATCTTTAATTATCTTTTTACTTTTCAAATTATATCCCCCAAGTTACTCGATTTTAACCAATTTTTCAGGTTTCAATCCTAAATTATAGAGTTTCCCACAAATTTCAAACATAGGTTTATCTGTCATAAATAATGAAATAGCATTTTCTTTAGCTAATTCAATTGTTTCCTCTAATGGTTTTTTCCCTCGAACAAAAATTATAATTTTAATTTCTATCATTTCTGAAGTCCTGATCACTTGAGGATTTGTTAACCCCGTTATCAACATTGATTTTGCATTTGAAAAAGCAAGTACATCACTCATTAAATCAGCCCCACAGGCTGTTTTAACATTAAGGTCTTCAATACCTGTTTCGGCATGTATTGTTTTTAAATTTAACTTATTTCTAATTTTACCAAATTTCATTTTTATGTATTCCCATCCTTTTTCGTTTCAACTACTTCTCCATTTATTATTACTTTTAAAATATCAGTACTAATGTCTAAGGGATTTCCATTAAATATTACTAGGTCTGCATCTTTACCTTTTTCAATGCTTCCAACTCTATCATCTACCTCTAAAATTTCAGCTGGATTTATAGTAATTGCTTTGAGAGCTTCTTTTTTATCTAGACCACCTTTATTCGCTAATGCTGCATAAATTGTAGCATTTTTTGTTGGTATTACGGGATGGTCACTCATTAAGGCAACTTTTACTCCCGCTTTAGCTAATACTCCAGCCGTTTTAAAGCTTAAATCACTTAACTCAACCTTTACACGTCCAGTCATAGAAGGACCCACAACTGCTGGAATATTTGCTGCTGCTATTTCTTTAGCCACTTTATGACCTTCTGTACAATGTTCTAATGTTATATCAATGTCAAACTCTTTTGCAATTCGAATTGCTGTCATAATATCATCAGCTCGATGAGCGTGAACTTTCAAAGGAAGCTCTTTATTTATTACTCGAGCCAGACTTTCCATTTTAATATCTCTATTGAAATGATTACCTTCCTCTTCTTTTGACTCTTTTTCTTTAATATAGTCTTCAGCATTCATTAGATTCTCTCTTAAAACTGCTGCAATTCCCATCCGAGTCGAGGGTAATTTGTTTTGTTCATTATATACTCTTTTAGGATTTTCACCAAAAGCAGTTTTTAAACCAGCCGGATTTTTTAATATCATTTCATCAATTGTATTTCCTGCAGTTTTTAATACCGTACTTTCTCCACCTAAAACATTTGCACTACCAGGACCAGTCATAATAGTAGTTACTCCATTTTTAAGGGCTTCTTTGATTGCATTATCAGCTGGATTTACAGCATCAATCGCACGAAGTTGAGGTGTTACAGGATCAGTCATCTCATTACCATCTTGTCCTTCCCAACCAATTCCATCTTCTTCGATCCCTAAATGAGTATGAGCATCTATTAGACCAGGCATTACAATACAGTCTTTTGCATCTATGACTTCATACTCTTCCTTAATTTCAATATATTCTGAAATTTTTTCTATTTTATTATCCTTTATTAGTATTGATCCCTTATCAAAATCTTTGTCTTCCATTGTTAAAATTCTAGCATCCTTAATTAAAAGCATTTGTTATTCCACTTCCTTTTTTAAGTTTAATATTGATTTAACATAACCCACTTCATGCTTATGGTGGTTTTTAACTATAGGTTTTTCATATTTTCCAAGCTTTTTGAGTTCTTCATTATCGATATAATCTAATTTTTTTAGCACATCTATTACAACCGGAGGAACAGCGCGTGAATTACCATCTTCGATTTTAACACAAATCCCAGGACCATCAAATAAAGCTAAACAAAAAATGCCTTCAGCTCCCATTTTACCAGTAACTTTATCTCCTAGTACGTCTATTAAATCAGTATTAAATCGATCAGTACCTGCAATCATATCAGGATGGTCACTTATACTTTTAATGAT
Source organism: uncultured Halanaerobiales bacterium (assembly GCA_913055675.1). GTDB lineage: Bacteria > Bacillota > Halanaerobiia > Halanaerobiales > M55B127 > M55B127. Next base: position 20,153 of record CAJXKY010000024.1, on the reverse strand, counting down.
TCTATCCGCTGCTTCTCTGTACTCAAGCGGTAAAAACTTTGAGTTAGCTAATCTAGCATATCCATATGCCATTTGTTGAATAGGTAAACCAAAAACAACTACACCACATCCATCTTCTCCTAAAAATATCTCATCTTGCTTTGTATCAGTTATTTCACTAATAGTTTTAAGCATCAATTTTTGTACAGGATGGTCAGGATATATGTAATTATCCAAATCCCAATCATTAAATTTACACAAAGCAAGTAAAGCTGCATGTTTCCCTGAACAGTTATTATGTATTTCTGACGCTTTTTTACCATCTAAATAAAGTTTGTGAGCTGCTTTTTTATATATTGGGTCATGAACACCACAACTTAACTTATCTTCACTCACATTTATTTTATCTAATATATTTCTTACTGTTTGAACATGTTTCTCTTCACCATTATGAGAAGCACTCATTACGGCAATTTCTTGTTTTGTGAATTGAAAAAGATCAGCTGCCCCCGAATTAATAACCGGTAAAATTTGAAAAGGTTTTGCTGCTGAACGTATATATGTAATATTTTTAGGGTCCCCCGTAAAATAGTTCAATTTATTTTCAGGATTAACTACGGCTAAATTTCCTCTGTGTCTACTTTCAATAAGTTCACTACGATATACATCAGCAATATATTCTGACATTTGCACACCCCTTATTCACTTTTTGAAAATTATGTATTAAAGATTTACGAGCCCAAGGCTAATTCCCAAAGCTGTATCAACTCTTTCTAATATTTGATCACTTAAATTCGCTACTTCACTTTTTAATCTCTTTTTGTCTATAGTTCTAATCTGTTCTAGTAGTATTACTGAATCTCTCTCCAAGCTAGACTCATTTTCAGATATTTCTACATGAGTAGGAAGCTGAGCTTTATTAATCTTAGAAGTAATAGCTGCTACTATAATTGTAGGACTATATTTATTCCCAATATCATTTTGTATTATAAGTACAGGTCTGACCCCACCCTGTTCTGAACCCACCACAGGGTTGAGGTCAGCATAGTATACATCTCCTCTTTTTAATTCCATATCTTATTCACACTCCATTAAACATTTTTCATACAACTGAATTGAATTACTGTCACATTTTAATCCTTCATGGGCTAACTCAAGATTAATATCACTCATCTCAATATAACCCTGCTTTAATTTTTCTCTTAACTCAAGCTTTTTGTGTTCACATAAATAATGAGTTACAGCATCATGGATAAATTTATCTCTGCTAACCCTCCGGTATTTAATATAATCATCCACATCTTTTAATAATTTTTTGGAAATCTTCACAGTTATTTCAACTTTATCTTCCACTCAGTGCACCCCCAGGATGAAATATTATAAAACAGATGAGGAAACTCATCCTCATCTGTTCCCTACATTCACATTTTTTCTAAAGGTTGAACTTTTTACTCTGGGTTTATTATACATCATATTAATTTTCAGCACAATATTTATAAGGTATAATATAACCCATTTTCTTTAATATAGTCAATAAGGTTATCATAAGTGTCATTTTTGGTAACAGTACTGCTGTCACCAATCACTATTAATTTCCTTTTAGCTCTTGTTAAGGCAACATTAATTCTTCGTAAATCTCTTAAAAATCCAATATTATTACAATTATTGCTTCTTACTAAAGAAATTAAAACTACTTCTTTTTCTCTGCCCTGGAAACCATCTACTGTATTGATTTCAAGATTTTCTAGATTATTGTGTTTCTTTAATAAATCCACCTGATCTTTATATGGAGCAATTACAGCTATTTGTTCAGGTTTGAGTTCTGATTTTAAGGCTTCATCTACTATATCGAGAAGCACTTCCATCTCCACGGGATTATCATAAGAATTAGAACCCTTTAATGATCTTTCTTCAGCTGTCATTTCTTTAGTATCTATAAATACGATTGGCTGCTCGGGGTCTAATGATTTATCTGTAAAGCATTTTTTCCCTTTTAGTTCATAGCCTAAATCTCTTAAAGTATGGTTTGCAACTTCAGCTGCACTTTTTAGATTTCCATTGTAAAATTCATTGTTAGAGAATTCCATGATATCGTCATGCATTCTATACTGAATTTCTAACATTGATCTAATATCTTTACCATATATTTCATACAGCCTTTCAAACATTGACTTTCTCAATCCTTTTTCGGCTGCTTTTTTGCTTAAAATTGTTGGGGGAAGTTGCTTGTGATCCCCAATCAATACATTTTTTTCACCTTTTATAAAGGAAATCAAAGAAGCAGGTTCAGTCGATTGAGTAGCTTCATCAATAACAACCAAATCAAATCGGTAATCCTCAACTAGATCAGAACCAGCTGTAGAATTTGTTGTACAAATTACTTCAGCACTATCAATTAATTCCTTTACAGCATTTTGCTCTAATCTATCTACTCTATCAAATATATCATTGATCTTTTCCTGTAATTTTATCCATTCGGCCATATCTTTTATAGTATCAGGGTTTACTCCACGGCCACCCTGATTTTTTTGGGCTTTCTTTTTGATCAGTTCATCACTCATCCCTCTTCTTAGGCTATTGCCGGGATGTTGATAATCATCCTGTTTATCTAAAAGTTCTTGTACTTCTTCTCTTAATTCTTCTGCTTTTTTATAATCTGGATGGTCTAAAATTTTATAGTCCAGAGTATGCTTGCGAAGTAATGGAGTTACACGAATCGGATGCCCTAATCGAAGCACTTCAGTACCACTATTTACTAATCTCTCAACAAGGTTATCAACTGCAACATTAGAATCAGCAGTAGCTAGTATATCCTTTTTTGCTTTTACACCTTGATTAATAATTTCAATAGCAGTCATGGTTTTTCCGGTGCCAGGAGGGCCTTGGATTAAATAAAAGTCTTTTGCTTCCATCGCATTTTTTACAGCGTCTTTTTGTGAATCATTTAAATCTTCATTTACCCATTCAATATTTTCAATGGGTTCTTGTTTCCACTCTAATTCTTCGAGGTCGAGAATCTTTTTCTGTAACTTTCCCACTCTAGAATCCTTTTTTGCATTTTTAAATTTATCTAAAGTATCAAGCATTCTTTGAAAAGTAATATCATTAACATATAAGTCAATTCTAAGTGAATCACCATAAACAAAACCTTTGGGTTTTTCATCAAAAACAACAGTTATTGAATAATTAGTTTTTTCAGCAACTGTGCCAGTCGGATTATCCTCATGTAAAGTCATATTTTTACTAACCATGACTAAGTCACCGATACTTATTTCAGAATCAGGTAGTTTTTGCCCTACTTGTTCTTTCATAAACTTTATTTTAGGTTTATGGTCATAAGTTTGTCCATCTTTTTTTCCTCTCATATTCAAAAGGGCTCTTCCTTTCTTCTCTCTTTCTCTTGGAGAGAGCCTTTTTATTTCGAGTTCATGTCTTTCCATTTCTTCTTTGCGCTCTAATTCAACTAAACTAGTAAATTTATCATAATAACTATCTACAGTTTTTCTTCTTGTAACATCATTATCAACTTCTAGTTGGACTTGAACTCCACCTATTTTATTGTTATCCATAACATTTACTACTTTATCACAGACTTCGTCTTTAACTTCGACTTCTGCGACATCATTTTTAATATTGATATTGCCTATATCATTACTGCTTATATCCGCTTCATTTATAAAAGCACCAACAATATCGCCAGGACCAATATGCTTATCAATCTTTCTAATAATGATATTTTGCATATATTAACACCTCCTAGATATATTGTTTACTAGATTAATATCAAAATTTTATGCAAACATCACTTCTTTTTGTTTTCATTATCTTTAAACACTTTGCTGCCAACTGCTGTATTTTGTCCCTGATATTTCCCTTGATAGGGAAATTCAGCTGCTTTATCCATTTCTGCTATTACTAGTTGACAGATTCTTCTGCCGGCCTTGAGTTTTATCGGCAGGCGATTAGCATTGAATAATTCTAATGTTATTTTACCAGCAAAGCCAGGGTCAACCCAGCCTGCGTTTTGAATGAATAATCCCATTCTTCCAATTGAACTTCTTCCTTCTACAAAAGCAGTTAGATTATTAGGAAGTTCAATATATTCTTCGGTCGTAGCTAAAAGGAAAGAATGAGGCGGTATTACAATTTCTTCACTATTAATCTTGTTATAGTTTAATTTATCTTCTAAGGTCATTATTTCCATTTGATTTTCGTCAATTTTCAAATAGTCACTGCCTAACCTTAAATCAATTGAGGCCGGTTGTAGTAAATAATTCTCAAATGGTTCTATAATTAATTTGTTTTTCTTTATTAAATTTTTTATAGTACTATCAGAAATTATCATCTAAATACTCCTTTTAATCTTCTAATGCAATGTGTTTTACAATATTAGCTCTGGTTACTATACCTATTAATTGACCTGCATTATCCACTACAGGTAATCTGTTAACATCTTCTTGATGCATTGTTGTTGCTAAATCTTCAATAGGATCATTAGGACTTGCTGTAATAACATCTTTTGTCATTAATTCTCCAACTTTTACAGCAATAAATTTCTTGAATTCTTCTTCAAACTTTTTATAACTTTCTAAATAAATTATACCGCCAATTACATTTATATACTCAGGAAAATGTAACTTTTTATCTTTTATAATTAAATCATTTTCTGTAACTATTCCTACTAATTCTCCATCTTTTACAACAGGTAATCCACTAATATCATTCTCACTCATAATATTTGCTGCTTTTTTAACACTAGTTTCTGGATCAATAGTTATAACATCAGTAGTCATAATATCTTTAGCAGTAATCATTTTAGCACCCCCGAATAATTTTTGAAATAGCAGGAGGTATATTTTCTATAATATCACTGGCTGTAAGCGAATAATATCCTAATCCTTCAGTCCCTATATCTCCAGCTAATCCATGTATAAAAGCCCCTAAAACTGCACTTTTATATAAAGATAGATTTTGTCCAATTAAAGAGCTTATTATACCTGTCAACACATCTCCACTGCCAGCCGTTGCCATTCCATTATTACCAGTCTTATTAATATAAACATTTCCTGTTTTATCAGCTATTAAGGTGTTTGCACCTTTCAAAAGTACAATAACCTTATATTTTTGAGCAAACTTTCTTATATACTTTAATCTATCACTTTGTATTTCTTTAATGGGTTTATCAATTAATCTTGAAAACTCTCCCGGATGAGGAGTTAAAACAACTTCACTCTCAGTACTTTTTAAATCCTCCAAAGATAAATTATTTAAACCATCTGCATCAATTACAAGTGGTGTAGTAGCATTATTTAAAAGATAAGATACTATCTCTTTCTGTCTCTTTCCCATTCCTAAGCCAGGGCCTAATGCTATTACATCATATTTATCTTTTTCTTCTTTTAATTGTCGCTTGGATAAATAACCACTGGTCAATTCTTTACAAAAACTACTAACTGTTTGGTTTATATTTTCAGGTACTAAAACCTTAACTACACCCGACCCCATCTTTAAAGCACTTTCACCTGCTAAGGCAGGAGCTCCTTCATAGCCACTACTTCCTCCCACAACTAATACTTTACCAAAAGTACCTTTATGACCATTATAGGGTCGTTGGGGAAGGAGTTCTTTTGCTTCTTTCATTGTTAAGATATGATGGTTATATTTACCCTTTTCAACATACTTCTCAGGAATTCCAAGTTCAACAGTAATTAATTCTCCTGTATGGACCCGTCCAGGATGAATATGATGACCCACTTTATTAAAAGCCATTGTCACAGTAGTTTCTGCATTTACTGCTTCTCCCATAACTTTACCAGTTCTACCATTTATTCCAGTAGGTATATCAACTGATAAAACTTTTCCCCCACTATTATTGATTAGCTTAACAATAGTTAAATAGGGTTCTCTTAAATCACCATTTAATCCTGTTCCCAATAGACTGTCTACAATCAAATCTGAATATGATATGGTTTCTTTTAGTTCTTTTAAATCTTTTTGTCTATTAACAAATTTTATTTCAAGGTCTCTTAATTTACAACTTTGATAGTTTTTCAGTGGCTCATTATTAAGTTTATCTTTTTGTCCTACTATTATTATTTTAACATTATAATTCCATATATCAAGTAATCTACCTACTACTAGTCCATCTCCTCCGTTATTACCGGAACCAGCTAAAATTAATATTTTTTCACTATGACCATATTTTTCCTTAATAACTTCAGCTATACCACTTCCGGCTGTTTCCATCAATAACAGGGAAGGGAAACCATTTTCTATTGTTTTTTTATCTAATTTTGCCATTTCTTCTGGAGTTAAGACAATCATTTTACTCGCCCCTTTAAAATTATATTAGCAATCACATAATTTTTTTGATGGCTTAAAGATACAAGAATTTCAGTAACATTTTTTTCTTTTGCAGCTTTTAAAGCTTGTCCAGAAAGAATTATTGCAGGTTTTTTGGACTCTTTTTTAACAACTTCAATTTCTTTGTAGGTTATATTGTATTCACTCTCTATAGCTTTGATGAAAGCTTCTTTTGCACTAAATCTAACAGCAAAAGACTCTATAGACCTTTTTTTGTTTGCACAATATTTAATTTCCTCTTGGGTATATATTCTTTTTAAAAAAGCTTTTTTCCGTTTATTAAATATCTGTTTAATCCTTTTAACTTCTAATATATCCACGCCCAACCCTATTACTTCCTGGCAGGAGTCAACTTTTTGATTTAAATTTACATTTCTATTTTTATTATTAGAAGCCATGTTAGTTACCCCTTGTTAAAAAATTTTGAAATTATATAAGATAAAAAGGGGGCTTAACCCCCTTTAATTTCTATTTTATTCTACTGTTACACTTTTTGCTAAATTTCTTGGTTGATCAATGTCACAATCCCGTATTAAAGCAGTATAATAAGCTAAGAGTTGTAATGGAACTATGGTAAGCGCACCTGTAAATAGTTCATTTACCTCTGGTATATAAATTACATGGTCTACTACTTCTTCTATATCTTCAGCTCCATTATATACTATCGCAGTTACATCAGCGCCTCTTGCTTTTACTTCTGTAACATTACTTAAGGTTTTCTCAAATACACTTTCTTTTGTCCCTAGAGCTATTACAGGAACTCCCTCTTCAATTAAAGCCAAAGTCCCATGTTTTAATTCTCCAGCTGGATAAGCCTCTGCATGGATATATGAAATTTCTTTTAGCTTAAGAGCACCTTCCAGAGCAAGTGTATAGTCGGTATGCCGACCTATGAAAAATGCATTTTCACTTTTAGCATATTGTTTTGCTTTATCTTCCATTAACTTTTCACTTTCTTCAATTACTTGATCCAATAAGTCAGGTAATTTTATTAAATCTCCTGACATCTCAAGATATTCTTTTTCCTCAATCTTTTCCTGCTTTTTAGCAAGAAATAAGCTAAACATATAAAAAGCTACAACCATATTAAGATATGCTTTAGTAGAAGCTACAGAGATTTCAGGCCCTGCTTTAAGTAATAACATTTCATCTGCTTCACGTGCAATACTACTGCCCCGGGAATTGGTGAAAGCAATTACCTTTGCTCCTTTTTGTTTAGCTTTCCTCAAACTTGCTAAAGTGTCTGAAGTTTCTCCCGATTGGCTGACTGCTATTACTAATTCATCTTCTTTTATAGGAACATTTCTATATCTATATTCTGAAGCAACATCTACTTCTACTGAAATATTTAATAAGTCTTCTAGCATATACTTAGCAATCAAACCAGAGTGATAAGCAGTACCACAAGCAATAATGTGTATTTTATTCAAGTTCTTTAAAAATTCTTCTTCAAGGTTTAATTCTTCCAAATCTATTCCTTCTGGCATAACTCGATTAGCCATTAATCTGCGAACTGCATCAGGTTGTTCATGAATTTCTTTTAACATATAATGCTCATACCCTTGTTTTTCAGCCATTTCTGGGTCCCAATCTACATGGTATATTTCTTTTTCTTTTGGATTTAAATCAAAATCATACATGTTTATATTATCCTGATCAATTACTGCAAATTCCCCATCTTCTAATATATAAAAATCTTTAGTTTCACTTAAAAATGCTGGAATATCTGAAGCAATGAAATTCTCATTTTCTCCGATTCCTATTATTAAAGGACTGTCTTTTCTGGCTACATATATTCTATTAGGTTCTTTATTATTTAATATTGTTAGGGCATATGAACCTTCCAAATTCTCTATTGTCTTTTTTAAAGCGCTTAAAACATCATTTTCATAGTTTTCTTCTAACAAATGTGCAATAACTTCGGTATCAGTTTCTGATTTGAAAGTATGTCCTTTATCTAAAAGATATTTCTTTATATCCTGGAAATTTTCAATTATCCCATTATGGGCGATTACAAAGTTTTGACTACAGTCACTATGGGGATGAGAATTCAAATCAGAAGGCTGTCCATGAGTTGCCCATCTTGTATGACCAATTCCTGTTGTACCACCATTAACATTATCTTCTATTTTCCCTTTTAACTGTTCTAATTTGCCTTTCTTTTTCACTACATCTATATTAAAACCATCGTTTACTGCAATTCCAGATGAATCATAACCTCTATACTCAAGCCTTTTCAATCCATCATAAAGGATTGAAGCAGCTTTTTTATCTCCAACATAACCAACTATTCCACACATATATATTGGCCTCCATTATTTTTATATTATATAATTTTTTATTTTTGATAAGTATTTCTGATTTTGTTGTCCCCACAATCACTTGTAGGTTTTGGAAAATCAGCTGAGACTTAATACTTTAAGCCTGGGAAGATCCGCCGATAATTCGATTACTCCCCACCTCGTCAACTCCATTATAGAGCCCGGGCGCTTTAATTATATATATTGTTTTTTCTCACCTCCTGTATTAGTTAAGTTCATCTTTAATTACTTCTTTTATCCTCCTTTCCCATTTTGTAATCATTTCCTCCTTTTTAGCTTCTAGCATCACTCTCACAATTGGTTCAGTACCAGAGGCCCTTACAAATATTCTGCCTTTCTCACCAAAATCCTTTTCAACTTCCGAAATTATTTCATTAATAGTATCGCTTTCATTAAGTTGATCCTTGTTTTCTACTCTAATATTAATTAATTTCTGAGGCCATGGTTCAAATAATCTTTCTATATAGCTTAAATTAAGATCATATTTTTTTAAGTATTCTACTACCTTTAACGAAGTTAATACTCCATCACCTGTCTTGTTATAGTCTAATAAAATTATATGACCAGATTTTTCCCCACCTAGATTAAAGTCGTTTTCAAGTAATTTTTGCAGTACATAACGATCACCATTTTTACACTTAACGGTTTGAGCACCATTTTTATTTAATAACTCTTCTAAACCCAAGTTACTATATCTAGTGGTAACTACGGTTTGTTCTTTTAAACTATCTTCTTTCATCATATTTAAAGCAAGATGTGCCATTATCCGATCTCCATCTATAATATTTCCGTTTTCATCAACCATTATTAAACGATCTGCGTCTCCATCAAAGGCAATTCCAAGATCTGCATTATGTTTATTTACTTCTTCAACCAAAGTTTCAGGCTTAGTTGAACCGCAATTTAAATTTATTTGATGACCATTTGGTTGATCATTAACCGCTATAACTTCTGCCCCTAGTTTTTTATATATTTGAGGAGCAATTTCATAAGCAGATCCATTCGCACAATCTAAAACTATTTTAAACTCACTAAAATCATAATCCACAGAATTCTTTAGATGATCATCATATTGTTTTAATAATTTTTTTCTAACGATAATATCTCCCACATCTGTACCGACAGGGGTCTTAATCTCTTCTTCACCGAAAATATAGTCTTCAATTTCTAGTTCTTGTTCATCGGTTAATTTAAAACCATCTTTATTAAAGAATTTAATCCCATTATCTTCAATTGGATTATGTGAGGCTGAAATCATTACTCCTCCGATTGCATCGGTTTGATCTGTTAGATAGGATACAGCAGGTGTAGTAATAATACCGAGTTTTACTATGTTTACACCTACAGAATTAAAACCAGCTATTAAAGCTGACTCCAACATACTTCCTGATATTCTAGTGTCTTTTCCTATTAAGACAAAAAAATTTCCATCTTGGTGAGCTTGTTTTTGTAAAAACAATCCCCCGGCCTTTCCTAATTTTAATGCTAATTCTGGAGTGAGATCTTTATTCGCAATACCTCTTACACCGTCTGTTCCAAATATTTTACCCATCAGTTTCACCTCTATTAATTAATTGTTATTATTTATTCATTTTAATTTTGTGTTTGATTATTTTCCGTCTGTTCTTCTTTATAGGAAGTCACTGTCACTCTGACAATAGAGGGCTCTTTATAATTAATATTAACTCCTTGGGGAGCTCTTATATTAACTACTCGAACATTATCACCTATCTGAACGTCATCCAAGTCAATATATGCCTCAAAATCATCTTCACTATAAGTATTAAAGAATCTATAGCCTTCCGGTTCAATTAAAACTGTCTGATCTGAAATATCTAATACAACTAGATCTTCTGAAAGATTTTCGTACTTAATATCCAGTCTTATTTGGTTATTGCTGAAATTCAAACCTGATTGAAAGTTACCTTCCTGATAGTTAACATAAAGCCATAAAACAGCCGCAATCATTAATGCTATTATTACTACCTTATATTTATTATAAAATTCCCTCATTTTAACTCCCTCATTTTATGAAAAGAAATCACTGTTTTTGCGTGGTATAAACTCTTTGAATAATATCTCTCTTAATTTTGATTTGTCTAAATATCTAATTAATTCCCCATCTTGAGCAAGTGAAATTACACCACTCTCCTCTGAAACAACAATTACTAAAGAATCTGATTCTTCAGTGATCCCAATTGCTGCTCGATGCCGGGTACCAAGCTTAGGATTAATGCTCGGATTATTAGAAAGGTTAAGCAAACAACCTGCCGCTTTTATTTTACCCTCTCCTAAAATCACTGCACCATCATGTAAAGGAGCTGATTTATAGAAAATATTCTCAATTAGTTCTTTACTAATTTGTCCATTTATTTTAATTCCAGTTTCAATATAATTTTTTAATCCTACCTGATTTTCAAATACTATCAAAGCACCCACTTTATTTTCAGCAAGTTCATCAGCAGCCATAATCACTTCATTGATATCCTTTGCTGACCATTTGTGGACTAACTGGCTAGTAAAGAAGCCACCCCGCCCTAACTGCTCTAAGGCTCTTCTCAACTCTGGGTGGAATACAATTGGTAGGGCAACAATAAGCATTGTTAAAACACTTTGTAAAAACCAGTGGACAGTATTTAAATTTAATAACTGACTAATCACAGATGCAATAAATATTAAGACAAGACCTTTTATAAGCTGAACAGCTCTTGTCCCCTGGATTAAATTAAGTAGGAAGTATATTATAATACCAACAATTAAAAGGTCTAATGTATGTGTTATTATTGTCCATACCAACTTTAATCCACCCCTTCAGAAATTAAATCTTTTACCTTTAATTAATTATATAACTTATAGAGTGATTTATAAAGCAGGAATTTAAATATTTATAAAGAAAGTAAAAAGAGGTGATTACAATATGACTAGCAAAATTAAATGGATCAATAGAATTAATTACAAAGATGTTATTATTATATATACTCTCTGGTTTTTTACTCTTTTATTCAACCGTTTTTTTGATTTGACCTCATTTATGCAAGTTCCTAATTTGAGTGATTTTTTCAATTTCTTGTTTGTTTTTGCAGCTCGACTAATATTTTTAAGTCTAATTTTCTTATATTTTATTTTCCTTTATGATTTATCATTTAAAGATTTAGGAATCTCCTTTAGGTCACTTATGAAAAAAATATTTCCAATTATTATTTATCTAATGATACTATTAGCCCTTGTTTTAGTCTTTGTAAATATTCCTTTAACTCTAAATGATTTTTCTAGCAATTTCAAACCACTGTATAAAGTAAAACAAATTCAGGTTTTTGTACAAAGTGTATTTCCAATTTTAATATTGTTTCCTTTATTTTTTATAATTGCATTAAGTGAACAATTCATGCTGAATTTGTTTGTTTATGAGATTTTTAAATCTAGGTTACCTAAATTTATATCAAAAATTTTTTCTGCACTATTTTTCTCTTTTTTAATTTATCAACTTCAACCCGACAAAATTATAATCTATTTCTTTTTTGCTCTAATCTCTGTAATCCTTTTTGAAAGAGCAAACAAATCAATATTAATACCTTCTTTTTTCGGAGCGGGTTTTTATTTAATATTTACATTTTATATTTATGGTTGGAATTTTATTTAGAATAATTATCTAGTATCTTCTCACCACACTCTGGACATTTACCATTTTCCAGATGACTCTCAGCTTTAAAATACTGTCTTGTTATAACTTCTGTTTGGCATTTTGGACAATAAGTATTTTGACCCGCTTGTGATCGCATATTCCCAATATATACATAGTTCAGGTGTTTTTTAGCCAGTTTATAAGCCTTTTCCATAGTTTTTTCAGGAGTCGGTGGGTCCTCCATCTTATAATTTGGAAAATATCTTGATAAGTGTAAGGGGATATCAGAATTTAAATCACCTATCCATTTGAACAGTTCTTCTAACTCCTTATGATCATCATTATGACCTGTCACAATTAAAGTAGTTAATTCAAGATGGGTTTTCCCTTCTAAATATTTAATAGTCTCTAAAACTGGTTCCAAACGACCTCCACATAAATTTTTATAAAAATCATTATGGAATGACTTTAAATCGATATTGGCAGCATCAATATATTTTGTTAACTGTTTAAGAGGATTTTGGTTTATAAAGCCATTGGTTACCAATACATTCTTCAAACCCTCTTCATGGGCCTTTTTAGCTGTTTCATATACAAATTCATACCAAACCATTGGTTCTGAATAAGTATAGGCTATGCCCATTATATTTCTCTTTTTAGCCTGCTCTATAATTTCATCTGGGGTCTGGAAAGTTGTTTTAGGTGCCTGTTGACTAATCCTGAAATTCTGACAGAATTTACACATGAAGTTACAACCAAATGTTCCCAGTGATAATATGCCTTTTGAAGGATAAAAATGATAAAGGGGTTTCTTTTCAATAGGGTCTACTCCCATTGAACTTATCTCCCCATAGTTTTCACTATACAAAATACCATCCTGATTTACTCTAACCCTGCAGACACCACTTTGGTTTTCTTTAATCACACAATTATGAGGACAAAGATGACATTGAACAATATCCCCTTCTTGTTTCTCATAAAACATTGCTTCCTTTTTATTTTTTTTCATAGCGGTCTACCTTAAATCTTTTTATCTTATAATCTTCTTCTGGATAAATCCCCGCTTTTTTTCTTGCAATTTCAATTTGGCGGTCTACAGTATCTACCCCTTCTAAATTTGGCAGCAAAAGGCCAACTCTTGAATTTTTCTTTACAATAACTCCATATTTATCCGGATCTAATTGAGATACGTCATTTACTTCTTCTTTAGACCCTAATACATCAACAGAAATATTGATCTCATCTAATTCTTCTTCAGTGATCTGATTAAAACGTGGATCACGGGTAGAAGCATTAATTGCATTTTCAATGATTTCTTCACCTAAGGAGTCCTTGGTGGGTTCAATGGTACCAATACATCCCCTTAGTTGTCCATCCTTTTTGATGGAAACAAAAGTTCCGGCCCTTTTTTTAAAGCCTTCGTCATTAGGTGGATCAATTCTAGTTTTCTTTTTGATATAGTTTTCTATCGCTTTTTTAGCCAACTTTACATATCCGTATTCATCTTTCATTAAGTATTACCCCCTGAAAGAATTTTAAAACTGGCTACAGCATACCCTACACCGAAAGGCCCTTCATAAGACTTAAGATCACTTTCAACTTTATATTCAGATAAGATTCCAGTTAAGATAACCATAGGTCTATGGCCACACTCACCAGCTCTTTGAATTAGACCTTTATCAATATCCTTTATTTTATCTAATTCATTATTTTGAATAAGCTCAGTAAATTTTTGGTCAAATTTTTCAGCATTTTCATCGAATCCAGCAGGTGCTCCAGGTTTTAATTTATGGGAAAGATCTCCACTAGCGATAACTACTGCATTAACATCTAACTTTTCTATCGTTTTTTTAATGACCTTCCCAAAATTATATAATTGACTATAATCCCAAAAAGCCATATTGATAGGCACAATTGGTATATCTTTTAGTCCAGCTTCTTTAAGATAATATAGTGGAACCATCACACCATGGTCCAGTCTTGACCCTTCTCTATCTTTTAGACTGATAGTATGAAAACTTTCTTGATTAGCATTCTTTTTTAGCTGTTTGATAAAATGAGTATTAATTTTCATTTCAAAACCAATATTACTATAACCAAACTGTCTAAAATTTCCCATTGCTTTTTCTTTATCAATAATTGAAATAGATTCTCTCATCACAGTTCCATGAGGACTAATTGTGATTAACAATTCAGGGTCACTTTCAACAACTTCTCTGGCCAGTTCTTCCAAACTAGATACAGTGTCAGAAATTTCATTCAGATTGTCTTTACCAATATCAGGTATTGCTAATGGTGGGTGAGGTGAATATCCTGCCATTAAAAGACTCACTGTAATCCCCCCTTATTATCTTTAATATAAACATATCTGTATATAAATTTCAATGAAGAAAATAATAATCCTCTTTTAAAACTCTTGACAATAAAAAAAAGAGAGGATAATCCTCCCTTTTGAATACGTATATATATGGTATCTTTGTTTATCTTTTTGAAAATTGTGGAGATTTACGAGCTTTCTTGTGCCCATATTTTCTTCTTTCCTTCATTCTTGAGTCTCTGGTTAGATAACCAGCGTCTTTAAGTGGCTTTCTGTAATCACCATCTACTTCTAGAAGAGCACGGGCAATACCATGTCTAACTGCTCCGGCTTGACCAGAAAGTCCACCTCCATTTACATTAACTAAAACATCTAAGTTATCAGTTGTATTTGTAACCTCCAATGGAGACATTAAATCTTGAATTAAAGATTTACGATTAAAATAATCCTGTACATCTCTGTCATTTATAATTATGTTACCATTACCAGGAACTAATCTTACTCTTGCAACAGCAGTTTTTCTCCTGCCGGTTCCCCAGTATTGAACTTCTGCGGCCATTTAAATTCCTCCTTTCTTGAATAAAATTTAAACTTCAAGTTCTTCCGGTTGTTGAGCCTGATGCGGATGATCTGGCCCAGCATATATTTTAAGTTTTTTCATCATTTTTTCGCCTAGTGTATTTGTTGGAACCATACCTTTAACAGCATGTTTAACAATTTCTTCAGGATTTTTCTTTTTAAGGTCACCATAAGTCATTGTCTTCAAACCACCGGGATAGCGACTGTGCTTATAATGAACCTTTTGCTCCCATTTATTTCCAGTTAGTTTAATTTTATCGGCATTAACAACGATTACAAAATCTCCTGTATCAACATGTGGTGTATATTCAGGTTTGTGCTTCCCTCTTAATATTGTAGCTATTCTGGAGGCCATTCTACCTAAAGTTTTATCTTTAGCATCAACGACATACCAATTCTTATCCACTTCATCAGGTTTTGCCATATATGTTGTCATCTTTATCCCCCCTTGTTATCTATATTAATATTTATTAAAAGTCATGAAATTATATCCACGTTAATTCTATTATAATTTTAGACCCTTGTCAAGAAACTAATAATATACTTTCATTAAAGTAAGTCCTTTAGCTGGAGCTGTATAACCAGCTTTCCGTCGATCTTTAGACTTTATTATATTACTCATTTCGCTTAATTCAATTTTATTTAATCCAATTTCTATAAATGTCCCTATAATTATACGGACCATTTTATATAAGAAACCGTTGCCTTCAATTGAAAAATGATATTCATCATCAACTTCAGTTATGTCAATTCTTTCAATAGTCCTTACCGTATCTACTATATCACTACCACTATTTTGAAAAGAAGCAAAATCGTGGGTACCAACCAGTAACGGGGCTGTTTTTTTGATCTTCCCAAAATCAATGTTACTCCTAATATTATAAACATAATTGCGCTTAAAAACCGAAGGAATTTTACAGTTACTTAGTCTATATCGATATAATTTTCCCCGAGTATCATAACGGGCATGAAACTCAGAATCAGCTTCTTTTGCATCCTTACATGTTATATCTTTAGGTAAAAGACTATTTAAAGCAAACGGTAGTCTTTCAATAGGTATATCAACATCTAGCTTGAAATTGACAACCTGTTCTTTTGCATGAACACCAGCATCTGTACGCCCAGCAGAAATAGCCCGAACGTAACTTTTATTAATAATACTTAATTTCTTTTCTAATACTTGTTGTATGGTGTCTCTAGTGTTTTTTTGACGCTGCCAACCACTATAGTTAGTACCGTCATATTCCAGAATAATCTTATAAAAACTCATTTTAATTCTCCTAAAAGAAACTTACAACTACAGCCAGGGCTATTGCCAATATTAAAGCTGTTATATCTCTTCTATTAATATTCATAATATGAAGTCTTGTTCTCTTTTTACCACCTTGATAACATCTTGATTCCATAGCCAAGGCTAGCTCATCAGCTCTTCTAAAAGCACTTATAAAAAGCGGAACTAAAAGAGGTATCAAGTTTTTAGCTCTTTGAATTAGATTCCCACTTTCAAAATCAGCACCTCTAGCTTTTTGAGCTTTCATAATCTTTTCTGCCTCTTCCATCAAGGTTGGAATAAACCTTAATGCAATAGTCATCATCATTGATATTTCACTAGCTGGAACTCCAATTTTTTTCAGTGGTTTTAATATATATTCAATTCCATCAGTGAGTTGCAGTGGTGAGGTAGTTAGCGTCAAAAGAGAAGTGAACATAATTAATAATAATATTCTACTGGCCATAAATGTCCCGGTATATAGCCCTTCACTTTCAATTCTTATAAACTTCCATTGAAATAACACTTCTCCACCACGAGTCATAAAAATGTGTAAAATAACAGTTAATAAAACTAAAAATACGATTGGTTTTAAACCCTTTAAAACTTTTTTGAATGGTAAATTTGATATTTTTATTACCACTAGATTAAAAGACAGAAAGATTGCAAACCCCCAAAAATTACCTATCAAAAACAAACTGGTTATCAAAATAATTGTGATTATTATCTTTATCCGTGGGTCTAAAACATGTACCACAGAATCACCGTGTACATATTGACCAATTGTGATATCAGTTAACATAGTTTTGGCTCCCAACTACATTGATTATTTCATCAACTGCTTCTTCTACTGTAAAAATATCGGTTCTAATATCACAACCTCTTTCTTTTAATCTGTAAAGGATTTCTGTAATTTCTGGTAATTCTAAAGAAAGTTTTTCCAACTTATCTTTATGGCTGAATACTTCTTTAGGTGAACCGTTCAAAACAATTTTACCATGGTCCATTACAATGACTCTACTGGATAACTGAGTTATTTCTTCCATTCTATGTGATATTAATATAATTGTAATATTATATGATTGATGTAGTCTTTTTAAAAGACCTTTAAGTTTTTCACGTCCCTGTGGATCTAGACCAGCAGAAGGTTCATCTAAAATCAATACGCGAGGTCGCATTGCTAAAACACCTGCAATAGCAACTCGACGTTGTTGCCCTCCTGATAGGTTAAAAGGAGATCTGTCTTTGAAATCTTCATACTCTAGTCCAACTAAATCTAGAGCAACTTTCACCCTTTTATCCACTTCTTCTTGATCTAAATTTAAATTTCTTGGTCCGAAAGCCACATCGTCATAAATTGTTTCTTCAAACAATTGATGTTCAGGATATTGAAATACCAACCCTACGGTTTGTCTAACATGATTTAAATCAGGTTTCTTACCAGTAGTCTTAATTCCATCCACATAAATATCACCTGAAGTTGGTTTAATTAAACTATTAAACATTTGTACCAATGTGGTTTTTCCTGAACCCGTATGACCTACTATACCAATAAATTCATGTTCTCCTATTTCTAAATTAATATCATCTAATGCTTTTATTTTTTGTTCCTGGTCATATATATGGGTTACATTTTTTAATTCAATTAACATAAAGCATCCACCAACCCATCAATTGTTAGAATCTCAGGTATTTTCATACCCTTACTCTTTAAACCATTTGCAACCTCCATAACAGCAGGAACATCAAGATTTATGCTTCTTAAATAATCAATTTCTTCAAAAACTTCAGCAGGTGGGCCCTGTGATTCAATTTTACCTTTATTCATGACATATACTTTGTCAGCTATACTGGCCTCTTCCATAAAATGAGTTATTAGAATAATAGTTATATCTTTTTCTTTATTTAGGAAATCAATAGTTTCAATAACTTCTTTTCTACCCTGGGGATCAAGCATAGCTGTAGGTTCATCAAGAACAATACAACTTGGTTCCATAGCAATAATTCCTGCAATAGCTAATCTTTGCTTTTGTCCACCAGATAATTTATGGGTTTCATGAGTTTCATATCCTGTTAAGCCTACAAGTTCAAGTGCATGGTCTACCCTCTCCCTTATTTCTTCAGAAGGTACTGCAATGTTTTCTAATCCAAAAGCTACATCATCTTCTACCATGGTTGCTACAATTTGATTGTCGGGATTCTGAAAGACCATACCAACATTTTTTCTGATTTCCCATATTTGTTTTTTGTTTTTTGTATTTATATTTTCTACTAATATATCACCTTTATCAGGCCTAAGTAGCACATTTAATAGTTTAGCTAAAGTAGATTTTCCAGAACCATTTGCTCCAATGATTGCAACAAACTCACCTTTATCAACAGTTAAATTTATATCTTTTAAAGCAGGTTCGGTTTGTCCATGATATTTAAATTCTACATTTTCTAATTCTAATAAACTCATTTAATACACCTACTAAATTTTAAAGATAATTACTCTTCTTCCACCAATTTAATTAAAGCCATCTCAGCAGCATCTCCCTCTCTGGGATAGAGTTTGATGATTCTTGTATAACCGCCCGGTCTTTCACTATAACGTGGGCCTATTACATCAAATAGTTTTGTTACTGCCTCTTTATCATTTAAAACTGACATAGCTTGTCTGCGTTTATTTACACTATTGTCTTTAGCTTTTGTTATTAATTTTTCAGCAATGGGACTTAATTCTTTTGCTTTAGCTAAAGTAGTTTTTATTTGTTCGTTTTTATATAAACTAATTAATTGATTTTTAAAATTAGCTTTTCTATGAGAACTTTTAATGCCTAGTCTACGCTTTCCCATTTAAATCACCCTCCTTTAAACCTCTGGTTCTTTCAAGCTAAGGTCTAATTCATCTAATTTATCTTTAATCTCTTGTAATGATTTTTTTCCTAAATTTCTAACATTCATTAAATCGTCTTCAGTTTTTTCAACAAGCTCTCCTACAGTATTGATTCCTGCTCTTTTTAAACAGTTGGAAGAACGAACAGATAACTCGAGTTCTTCAATAGTAGTATCTAGTACTTTATTTTGTTCTTCTTCTTCCTGTTCGACCATGATTTCAACATCTTCTATTTCATCTGTTAAGTTAATAAATAATTCAAGATGTTCTACCATGATTTTAGCTGCCAAACTGATGGCATCATCGGGGGTAACACTACCGTTTGTTTCTACTTCCATAACAAGACGGTCATAGTCAGTTACCTGTCCAACTCTTGTATTTTCAACTCTGAAATTAGCTCGTTCAATTGGACTAAAGGAAGAATCAATTGGTATTAAGCCAATAATATTATCAAAGTGCTTTTTATTTTCTTCAGCCACGACATACCCTCGTCCACTTTCTACTGTAACTTCCATCATGATTTGTCCATCTTCAGAAAGAGCAGCTATATGATGGTCAGTGTTAATAATTTCAACTTCTCCCGAAGTTCTGAAGTCACCAGCAGTTACTTCTCCTTTGCCTTCTACATTAAGATTCATAGTCTGTCTTTCTTCACCTTTATATCTTAATACAACTTCTTTTAAGTTCAGAATTATTTCTGTTACATCTTCTTTTACACCATCTATTGAAGAAAATTCATGACGAACACCTTCAATTTTAACAGAAGTAATTGCTGCACCAGGTAAAGAAGAAAGTAGTATCCTGCGCAGAGAGTTTCCAAGGGT
>CAJXKY010000023.1 GCA_913055675.1 uncultured Halanaerobiales bacterium | reverse complement strand
TTCTTTGGGATGAATTAAAAGCTTTAGAAAATAAAAAAGGTGAAAAAACTCCAATCATTAATTTTAATGAGTTTACAAGAATTGAACTAAAAGATGGAGATATAGTTAGACTATATAGTAATCTTAATAAACTTAAAGAAGAATTTTTAAGAATTGCACCTGAAGAAGAAAAAAAGATAAATACATTTATCAAAGACTTAAAAGCATTATCAAAGTTTAAAACTCCAGTAGCTACAGAAAATTGGAGTATTATGGATAGAATTTCATTTACAATAAAGAATATTAGACCATTTATTAGTGTAATAAAATATAGTAAGTTAACAATGCAAGATTTTAAAAATAAATGGGAAAATGAAAAGTTGAAAGAAATATTCTCTAGTATTATTCCATCATCTTGGTCAGTATTATCATTAATATTTGGTATGGCTTTTCAACATGTAAAAGCAGCTGGATATCCTGTAGGTGGTTCATTACCGTTTGCTAAGAATATTGAAAGAGAATATTTAAAATTAGGTGGAAAGATAAATTATAAAAGTAAGGTTAAAGAAATTATAGTTCAAAATGATAAAGCAATAGGTATTGAATTAGAAAATGGTAATAAAGTTTATGCAGATGAAATAATCTCGGCAGCTGATGGTTATTTTACAATATTTAAAATGCTAAAAGGTAAATATCTTACCAAAAAATTAAAAGATGCATATGAAAACTATTCTTTGTTTCCTTCTTCCTTATACTTAGGATTTGGTGTAAATATGGATCTATCTAATTATCCTCATGCATTAGTGATGCATTTGTCAGAAGATCTGATTTTAACAGATGAGTCAAAGCATGATCGAATTAGCCTAAATATATATAATTTTGACCCTACTCTAGCTCCAGAAGGTAAAACTACTGTTACAGTATTAATAAATACATGGGAAGATGATTATTGGACAGATTTAAAGAAAAGAGATCCTCAATTATATAGAAAGACAAAAAATGATTTAGCAGAGAAAGTTATAGATCTCATCAATAATAAAATACCGGGTTTTAAAGAAAAAGTAGAAACAATCGATGTTTCAACACCATATACTGTAAAAAGATATACAAATAATTGGCATGGTAGTTATGAAGGATTTGCACCGACTCCTAAATCATTAACTAGCAAATTTCCTAAAGAAATTAAAGGTTTAGATAACTTTAATATGATAGGTCAATGGACTGAACCAGGTGGAGGAATACCAACAGCAGCATTGGATGGAAGAAATTTAGCAAGAAAACTTTGTAAAAAAGATAAAAAAATTTTTATTTCCTGAATGTAAAATGTTAAATTAATACTTATTTAAAGTTAAAAGGTATAACATTTCTTATCTTGAATAATTAAAATAAGAAAAAATATAATGTTATACAGAAAGGAATGTAAAAATATGAAAATAATATTTTCACCCACTAAAACTCAGAATCATGAAAGAGAGCGCCAAGAAAAAGGTAGAGAAATTTTATATGAAGATAAGACTAAAGAATTATTTAATTATCTTAAATCACTATCAAAAAATGAATTGAAGACAGAACTTGATATACAAGGGAATTTATTAGATAGGACATATGAACTTTATCAAGAGCATAGTTTTAAAGATGAGACCATTCCTGCCATTGAATGTTATAATGGGTCATCATTTAAACAAATTGATCTGGAAAATTATAGTGAGGACGAGTTTTCATATATGCAGGAAAACTTTGTTATTATTTCTCCGATGTATGGACCTTTAAGTTCAGATATGGAAATTTGGCCTTATAGACTTGAAATGAGGCTAAAACCCAATGGAATCAATCTTTATGAATATTGGCAAGAAACAATGGAAGATTATTTTGCTGATGTTGATTTAATTATCAATTTGGCTTCAAATGAGTATAGTAAAGTAGTAGAAAGTAATTATCAGGGTAAAATAATTGACTTTTATTTTAAAGAAGAAAAAGAAGATGGCAGTCTTAAATCTATGGGGTATTATGTCAAGCATAACAGAGGTAAATTACTTGACCAACTAATCAAAAAGCAGGTTAGTACTTTAGACCAGATTAAGGAAATCAATTTTGAGGGCTACAGTTTTGATGATAAGCGCTCTGATGAACAGAACTTTAAATTCATCAAACCCTATAAATAGTAAAAAATAGAAGATTATATGATAAAAGATAATTAAAATCTTTCAAATCAACTGAAATTTGATAAAAAGTGTTGAATATTAATCCATAATAAAATTATTGAAACCAAAAGGGTTATTTAAATTCAAAAAATCATATGCAGTTTGTTTTATTAAAAGATCCCAAATTTATAGAATTAGGTTTCTGAATTTGGGATTTTTTAAAATTAAATTTGGATAAGAGTATGGGATCAATATATAATTGACTAAAGTATAAAAAAAGGGCTGATAATATGAAAAGTAAATTAATAATATTATTGATGTTTTTAATATTATTATCTCCACAAATAAAAGCAGATGATTGCTTAAATAATTATGAAATGGGAAATTTATTGTATGAAATGGATTTATATGATGAAGCATTGGAGTGTTATAATACCTCAGAAAATAACAATGCAATTATAAAAAAAGTACAGATATTATTGAATCAAGATAAATCAAAAGAAGCTATAAGTACTATAAATAAATATATGGAAAATAATGATGACTATCCAGAAACAATTTATTATTGGTTAAGCAGATCATATATAATAAATAATGAATTAGATAAAGCCGAAAATTATGCTGTTAAATTTAATGAAACTCAACAAATGAATCCTGATAGTTATATCCTACTGGGAGATGTTTATTATGAAAAAAGCAGGGAGGAAAAAGCTAAGTTACAATATGAAAAAGCTATAGAGCTATCTCCTGACTATTCCTTAGCACGTTATAGATTATGGAATATTTCTGCTCAAATAGACGAGGTTAAAAAATGGTTAAGAAAATATCCCGAAGACAACAAAGCACGCTTGATTTTATCAGATTATTATAAGGAAAATAACAAAAATGAAGTTTCAGAAACCCAGAGATTATTAAGTGAAGGTTTAAATATTGACAAACATATTGCAGACACATTATTTTATGATGGTAATTTAGAAGAAGCGAGTTTATATTATATTAAATATTTACAACAAGAACCCAAAAACCCAGAATCAATAAGTAATTTAATAAAAATATATTTAAGAATGGGTGAACGACAAAAAGCCAAATCAATCATGGAAACTTATCCTATGACTTATGATAATCTATTATTAAAGGCTCTTAGCGAGAGGGTTCAAGGGAATGCAAAAGATGCTGTTTTTTATTATTGGAAATATATAGATAATAACAAAAAGAATGCTGATGCATACGTAGGTGTTGCTTATACTTATTTAGCGATGGGGAAAAATGAACTAGCTAGTAGAGATTTCAAAAGTGCCATATTTATATCTCCCAATTATAAAGATGCTTATTTAGGTTTGTTAAATTCTTTAGAAAAACAAAGCAAATATGAAGAGATGCTTGACTGGTCTAATATTGCTATGAAAAGATTTGAAAATGATAAACAGATACTATTATATAGAGCAAGAGCCTATTTAGAACAAGACCAAAGTGATTTAGTCTTAAATATATTAAATGATATTAACTTTGATAAAAAGGAGTTATATATACAAGCACAACAAACAAAGGTAATTTCTTTTATTAAAAAAGAAGATTTTAAAAAAGCAATAATAGAAACAGAAAAGGTAGTAGATAAGGTTGAAAATAATAAATTGAAATATTATAAAGTACTATATTTGCTTTATAGCAATTTGGATATGAATTATAATAGCAATTTTTATAAGGAAAAAATAAATTTATATTATAATGAATCCTGGGATGTAAATGAGTATAATCCAGATTTTATTATAAACTTAATAAAATAATTTAAAAGGCTTGAATCCGATGTCGAATTCAAGCCTTTAATATTTTAAAGCTATTAATTTTTGATAAAATGTTTACGGAGATTTATATATCATATTAAAACAGTTAAACATTTTTTAATTTTAGGTCGATTTTTTCATTAAGTTTGGGCTTTTCATAGATTTCACTGAGTTTGATATTAGGATTGATTTTTTCTCCGAGTCTATTTTCAAGTCTTTCCATTGTATGAGAATGGGTCATGAAATTATTATCAGCACCAACTTCTTTTATTGTTCCACGTGCAATAGTTTCTTTATTAACATCAATATGTTTTTGGAAATTATCTAAGGTTTTTAAGAGGGCTATATCGTTTCGCAATTTATCATATGATACACCTAGATACTCAGAAATACTTCCCATAGAATATACAATTATATCAACACCACTCTCTAAAGAAGTGTACATATTTAGCATTGTTTCGAATCCAGCTTGATTATTATTAGTTGTTGCATCTGTAATTCCACCTGCTACTAAGGAAGGAAGGTCATAATAATCTGCAATTTGAGCGACAGCGGCAATAATTTTGGCGTATTGCCCATTTCCTACTGTTATATTACCAGATTTCATATCAGTAACTGATGAGGTAGTACTATAAATTACAGGGGTATTAGAATTGATTAAATGAGTTAATACTGCTCCCGATAAAATTTCTGCATTTTGTTGAGTTAATAAACCTGCTATAGTTAAAGGTCCGGTCATCCCCGCCAAAATTTGAGAATAAAGTGCTATTGGTTGTGAATAGTTAGCAAGATTGATGAGTGTATTAAGTGCTGTATTATTATATGAAAGTGGACTTGAAGCACCTATCATTTTTAGTATGTAATGATTATTCTTTAATTTGTCTTTTCCAAATAATATTTCGCTCATATTAAGTATATCTTGAATTTCTTCCTCTCCTGAACCAGTTCCAATAAGAGCTTTATCAGAATATTTAACTGTAGCATAAAACATTTTTTTATGTCTATTGTCTTTATCTATATCTGTAGGAGCTATTATATCCCCGCCCACTATATCTATATAGGGATTGGAATGGCAAAACTTTATTAGTTTTATATAGTCGTCATAAGTGCCATATCTTCTATCATCATTTTCATAAATAAATGGTGGACCTAGAGGGGGACCCATAATGGAAGTATCGTTACCTATTTCAATATTATGTTTTGGATTTCTTGCTTTTAGTTCAAAGGATTGAGTAATTTTAGAAATGGTTTTTTCAAGCCTTTGTCTACTTATATAAACCTTTTTATTTTTTGTTTTTATTCCATTGTTTTTAAAAACTTCTAGAGCTTTCTTATTATCTATTAGTATACCTTCGTTTTCTAATATAGATACTGTATTTTCATGAATTAAATCAAGCTCACTTTTAGTCAATTTATTTTGAGAAGAAAAATTGTTTTTCATCATTTTAATATTCCTCCACTTTATAATGGTATGAATAATTTTAATAAGCAAACTTTGATATAAGTATATCAATATAGATAAGAAAATCAAATAGATCTATTCATTTGTAAAAAGTAGTTAGATTAAATTAATTAGAATAACAGGGAAAAGGGTTTATGATTATATAATTTCATCAATATACATGTGATTGTTATTGTAGTATTTAAGAAAGAAGGTTGCAGGATAAACTTGTTTGTGATATTATTAACAAGGAGTTAAATTAATGATTTTAAATTACTTAATTAATAAAAAAGTGGGGGAATATACGATGAATACTGGAAAAACGATTAATGAAATTGAAATTGGAGAAGAGGCTAGTTTTACAAAAACAGTAAGTGAAGCTGATGTATATAACTATGCAGGTGTGACAGGGGACTTTAACCCGGCCCATATAAATGAAAGTTTTGCTAAAAAGACAATGTTTGGTGGTAGAATAGCACATGGAATGCTTTCGGCTGGGTTTATCTCAACAGTATTGGGAACTAAACTACCGGGACCAGGCTGTATATATGTATCACAAGATCTTAAATTTACCGCACCTGTTCATTTCGGTGATACAATTACCGCAAAAGTAAAGGTGATTAACAAAAATGTTGAAAAAAACAGGGTAGAATTAGAAACTGAATGTATAAATCAAAAGGATGATACTGTAATCAAAGGTAAAGCAGTTCTAATGCCTAGAGTTGAAGAGTAAATTTTTTAATTGATAATGTGAATATTTTAACTAACGGAGGTATCTATTATGGATTTTAACATAAGTAAAGAACATGAAATGTGCAAAAAAGTGTATCGTGATTTTGCTGAAAAAGAAGTTGAACCTATCGCATCTGAAATTGATGAAAACTGTGAATTTCCGTATGAAAATATAAAAAAGATGGCTAAAGCTGATATGTTAGGTATTCCGTTTCCGCAAAAATATGGGGGAGCAGGCTCAGATACTTTAAATTATGTATTTGCTATCGAAGAATTATCAAAGTCATGTGCAACTCATGGTGTAATTCTTTCAGCTCATACTTCTTTAGGAGCGGATCCGATTTATAAATATGGTACAGAAGAGCAGAAAGAAAAATATCTTAAACCATTAGCAACTGGAGAAAAGCTGGGTGCTTTTGCTTTGACCGAACCAAATGCAGGTACAGATGCAGCCGGGATCAAAACAACCGCTGTTCTTAAAGATGGTCAATATATTTTAAATGGTAATAAGATATTTATTACCAATGCAGGTGCAGCAGATATTTTTATTATTCATGCAATGACAGATAAAAGCAAGGGAACAAGGGGGATAAGTTCTTTTATAGTAGAAGCAGATACTCCAGGGTTTTCTCTTGGTAAAAAAGAAAATAAAATGGGGATTAATGCCTCAGATACCAGAGAACTAATTTTCCAGAATTGTAAAATCCCTGCCGAAAATCTTTTAGGAAAAGAAGGAATGGGCTTTAAGATTGCAATGGGTACGCTTGATGGTGGTAGAATTGGAATTGCCGCTCAAGCTTTAGGTATAGCACAAAGAGCTTTAGATGAAACCGTACAATATACTCAAGAACGGGAACAATTCGGACGTCCGATTGCTAAATTTCAAGGGCTTCAATGGGAAATAGCTGAAATGGCTACTAAAGTTGAAGCAGCCCGAAATCTTGTATATAAAGCAGCTAAGACAAAAGATGAAGGAAAGAGATTTTCTAAAGAAGCAGCAATGGCTAAATATTATGCTTCAGAAATAGCTTCTGAAGTTGCCAACAAAGCCGTGCAACTACATGGTGGATATGGTTATATAAAAGATTATCCTGTGGAAAGGCTTATGAGAGATGCCAAGATAACTGAAATTTATGAAGGAACTACAGAAGTTCAAAAAATGGTAATAGCTGGTTCATTATTAAATTAAACTTTAATGATTAAAACTATGAAATTATAAATATATTTGAAGTCGAAATAAAGGAGGCATAATGATGAAGATTGTAGTTTGTGTTAAACAGGTTCCAGATACAAATGAAGTTAAAATTGATGAAAAGAAAGGTACCTTAATAAGAGAAGGTGTGCCTAGTATAATAAATCCTGAAGATAAAATTGCTATTGAAGAAGCAGTAAGATTAAAAGAAGAGTTCGGTGGTGAAGTTACAGTGATAAGTATGGGTCCACCTCAAGCTAAAGATGCATTAGTTGAAGCTTATGCAATGGGGGCAGATAAGGCTATTTTACTTTCAGACAAAGCATTTGCAGGTTCGGATACCTGGGCTACTGCCTATACTTTGTCACAAGCAATTAAAGAAACAGGTCAATTTGACCTCATTTTCTGTGGACGGCAAGCAATTGATGGTGATACAGCTCAAGTTGGGCCTCAGGTAGCCGAGAATCTTTCTATACCACAGATAACTTATGTAAAAGGGGTAGACATCGAAGACGATGAGATTATTGCTAAAAGACAGCTTGAAGACGGTTACAGTGTGATAAAAACAAAGCTTCCGGCTTTATTGACAGTAATTGATGGATTAAATGAACCTCGTTATCCATCAATAAAAAGGATTATTGATGCTTATAATAAAGAAGATACAATTCAGACCTGGACTGTCGAGGACTTTGAAGTAGATAAAGATAAACTAGGCCTTGATGCTTCTCCAACTCAGGTTTATGATACTTTTGTTCCGACCAGAGACCATGAACCCGAAATACTGGAAGGTGACGTTGAAGAAAAAGTTGAGAAGTTAATTAAAAAATTAAAAGAGGAAAAAGTAGTTTAAGTTTTGCTTAAAGGAGGTTAACTAAATGTTAAATGTTATTGAAAAAAAGTG
Organism: uncultured Halanaerobiales bacterium; assembly: GCA_913055675.1. Classification (GTDB taxonomy): domain Bacteria; phylum Bacillota; class Halanaerobiia; order Halanaerobiales; family M55B127; genus M55B127. The sequence goes on along the minus strand of CAJXKY010000023.1, from coordinate 30,108 downwards.
TACTGGCTGTGCAGTTTGTATAGATAAGTGTCCTTTTGATGCTTTAGAAATGAAAAACAATATAGCAGTTGTTGATTACAATAGTTGTACAATGTGTGGACTTTGTGTTAAAAGCTGTGAATATGATGCTTTAGAACTTAATGAAGAAAGTTCACAATCTAAAAAGGATAATTCAAATTATAGTGGGGTCTGTGTAATAGCAGAACAAAGGGATAATGTGCTTATGGATGTTTCACTTGAATTAGTTAGTGAAGGAAGGAAACTTGCAGATCAATTAGACGTAAAACTATCTGCGGTAGTGCTAGGTTCTGATATTAAAGATACTGCTAATGAACTAATTGCTCATGGTGCTAATCAAGTATATTTAGTAGAAGATGAGAAATTAAAAAATTATAGAACCGGACCGTATACAAGCATTATTACAAACATTATAAATAAATTTAAACCTGAAATTGTTCTTTTAGGAGCTACCCACAATGGTCGTGATTTAGGACCGAGAATTTCAGCTAGAATTAATACAGGTTTAACAGCCGATTGTACTGAATTAGCAATTGAAGAAAAAAGAGGCATTTTATTACAAACTAGGCCAGCTTTTGGTGGTAATTTGATGGCTACTATTGTCTGTCCTGATCACCGACCACAAATGTCTACAGTAAGACCAGGTGTTATGGAAAAATCTGAGCCAGATTATAGCAGGACTGGTGGTATTAAAGAGTGTAAGTTTGATTTAGATAGTGATGAAATTGATTCTGAAATAGTTAAAAAGTCAAAAATTATAAATCTTGCTCCTGATTCATCTGAATTAGATCTGTATACTGAAATAAAAGAAATAGTTAAGCAGGCTAATAAAAGTGTTAATCTTGAAAAAGCCGATATCATTGTTTCAGGTGGCAGAGGTGTTGGAAAACCAGATGGATTCAGCACGATTAAAGAATTAGCTTCAGCTTTAAATGGTGAAGTAGGTGCATCACGTGCTGTTGTTGATGAGGGATGGATTGAAAAAGGTCATCAGGTAGGACAGACCGGGAAAACTGTTAAACCAAAAGTATATATAGCTTGTGGAATTTCAGGTGCTATCCAGCATCGAGCAGGTATGGAAAACTCAGATATTATTATAGCTATAAATACTGATTCTGAAGCACCGATTTTTGAAGTTTGTGATTACGGTATAGTAGGAGATTTACATCAGATAGTACCACTTCTGTCTGAAGCATTTCAGGCTACTGTATAGTACAAATGATTCATAAATTAAAATATATTTAATAAACCAGTATTTTTGAGAATTTATATTACCTAAGATTCTCGAACAATACTGGTTTTTTTATTTCTAAGTCGGAAGAATTATAATATATTTCTTTTGATGTATATTTATAAAAAACAAGAGAACACATTTTAAAGATTAATTAGATATATTTCTTATCACAAGTAATTTTTGCGGTTATTTGTTATTCTATGATATAATGAGTTTTAGATTTGTATAAAGGATGGTTAACAAATGGTATTATTTATGACATATTTCCCGGTTTGGAAAGAGGCTTATATATTAGCCTGGCCGGTTATTTTAAACCATATATTTACAACTGCTATGAGAACAACTGATATGATTCTAATGGGGTTATTTGGACCAGCAGCAGTAACTGCGGTTGGCCTAGGTGATGTTTGGGAAAGGATAATTTTAAGAATTGCCTTAGGTCTAGGTACCGGTAGTATATCACTCATTTCTCAGGAAACCGGAACTAATACAAAAAAAGCAAAAGAAAACTCTGATGAGATATTGAGTCAAGTTATTTTTGCAAGTATATTGATTGGAATTCCTTTTATTATTATAGGCTGGGTAATTCCTGATAAATTAATAGGAGTTTTAGGAGCTGCACCAGAGGTTGTTGAATTAGGAGCCCAGTATTTGCTTATAATTTTTTCTGCTGCACCTTTTCGAATAATCTCTATTATTGCAGCTAGAGCTATGCAGGGTACAGGAGACACCAAGACACCTATGGTTGTTGAAGTAATAGGAAATATAATAAACATATTACTTTCAGTAGTTTTAGCCCTTGGAATTGGCCCTTTTCCCAATTATGGAGTATTAGGAGTTGGAATCGGAACTTTCACAGCTAAAGTTGTATCAGCACTTATTTATATATTTATATTCATGAGTTCAAAAAGTCAATTTGATTTACAGATGCCTTCTAAGGATTGGGATTATACAATTATTAGACAGTTGTTTTCTGTGAGTATGCCCAAAATTTTACAGGGGGTCTACCAAAGTGTGATAACTTTTCCCTTTAATTCTTTAGTCTTAGTTTTTGGAACAGAAGCGGCAGCTGCTTATCATATTTCACGCCGGATTCATCAACAATTGATTGCCCCACTTCACCGTTCCTATTATACAGTTACTACGATATTAGGCGGACAGAAGTTAGGAGAAGGAGATCCTAAAGAAAGTAAAAAAGTTACTAGAGGAATGCTTTGGTTAACACTCTTTACAATTGGTGGTTTTGCAGTTGTCATGTTTTTTTCAGCACCTTTTCTAATAAGAATTTTCACAGATGATTCCGAAACCATTTCATTTGGAATAAGATTTTTAAAAGCCCTTAGCATAGGTGCTCCAATCTTAACAATATATGCAGTTTTTGCAGGCATGCTAAACGGAGCTGGAAATACTAAGACTGCTTTATTTGGTAATTTAATTAGTCAAACAACTTTTAAACTTGGTTTAAGTTATCTACTTAGTATTATATTTAACCTCGGTTTACTAGGGATATTAATCGGACTTGTAATAGACTTTATTGTAAGAGCACTTTGGGTTGGAAGAAAATATATTAAAGGTGACTGGGTCGATGAAGCCGGTAAAATGATCGAAGAAAGAAGGTCAAATTAGAGTAAAGTAAGATGAATATATAATTCCAAAAAAGATTTTCTTGAGGAGAGATTATGTTGTTTCTTACAAAGGACAATGAAGTGAAAATATATTATGAAACATTTGGAGATAGAGAGGGCCTTCCTTTAATACTTATTCACGGACAGGGCCTTGATCATAATATGTTTAAAAAACAGATTGAGAAATATAAAGACAAAGGTATATATTTAATAACACCTGATATGCGGGGACATGGTAGATCATCAAAAGTTAAAAGTTTAGAACTTGTGGATTGGGTAGAAGATATTAATGATTTAATGTATCAACTTGGTTTAGAATCCGCAAATATTTTGGGAGTAAGTATGGGTGGTGTGATTGCTCAAAAATTTGCTGTTGAATATCCTGAAAAAGTGGACAAACTGATCCTATCCGATACTTTTGCTGAAATTAATAGTTTTACTGAGAAATTAGCTGCATATTCTCAGGTGGTCGGTTTCACATTATTTAGGATACTACCAAAAACATTACGAGCAAAGATAATAGCTTCAGCTTATAAGGATTATTCACCTGAGGTTTATGAATATTTTAAAAAAGTTACTAAAGATGCTGATTTTGGGCAATTAGTTTTAAGTAGAAAAGCGATAAATAAAGTCGATTTATTAGAAGAACTTAAACAATTAAACAAATCTGTTCTAGTTATGGCAGGAGATAAAATATTAATCAAGCCTGCTCAAAAAATTGCTTGCAATTTACCAAATTCAAAGTTGAAAATCATTGAAGGTTCTTCTGATCCGTCAAACATGACAAAGCCGAAAGAATTTGATAAAAACGTATTACAATTTCTATTAGATTAATAATTGCAAAAGAAAAGCCCTCCGTTTAAGGAAGGCTTACTTTATAAATGCCATATTTTATCTTACTTTTTAAATTTGATGAAAATTGGGTTTCATATTTTTAAAAGTAGTTAGCTTATTAAATCCTATTTCCTTTAATAAAGAAATGGTTTCCGAGAATTTATAGGCAATCTGATCAGTAGAATGGCTGTCCGAACCAAGAGTTATGATTTCTCCCCCTAATTCCTTATATGATTTTAGAATTTTTACAGAAGGCAAAGGATTTTTACCGTCTCCAATATAATAGCCTGTAGTATTTACTTCAATTCCCTTATTATTTTCAATAAGTATTTTCAAAATGGATCTTATTATTTCTTTTGCTTCTTTATTGTCCATTAAATCTGGAGAAGTATCATAATAGTCGTATCGTCTAACGAGATCGAGATGTCCGATAACTGAGAAGTTATCATAATTTTTTACTACTTCTAAAATAGATTTTAAATAGCGAATATAAGATTCCCACTGAGAATAATTTTTAAAGAAGTCTCCATTATAGAGATCCTTTTTTTCTGCGGTATGAAAAGAACCAATGATAAAGTCAAAATCATTCTTTAAATAATCATGGCTTTCCTTTAGGATATGGGTTTGTAACCCCATTTCAATTCCTTTCTTTATTGTCAGTTTACCCTCATATTTTTCTTGATACTTTTCTAATTCATTTAAATAATTATCTTTTTGTAATAAAAATTCAATTGCATCATCTTGATAATCTATATCATGATGGTCTGTGATTGCTATTTCTTCAAGACCTTTTTCGATAGCTGTTTCACATATATCTTCTATTGTCATGGTTGAATCAGCCGAAAACTTTGAATGCAAATGGTAATCAAACAACATTTTATCAACTCCTATAGCTTAAATTATTACTTAAATATACTCTATTATTATAACATTAAATCATTAATATTTGAAATAATAATGATTCTCTAATAAAATTAATGTATAATTATATATGGATGACTAAAACACAAGCTTTTTAATCTCTAGATAATTGTTGATGAATAACTTGATTTTAAGCTTAATATATAAGATAATAAGAATAATTTCAAATAAAAATTAGGAGGATTTTCAATGAATGCATTTGTAGAAGGTGTTAGAGATATATTACCAGCGGAGTTAAGACGGAGAAGAGCTATATATAAAAGGATAAGAAAGGTGTTTGAAAATGCTGATTTTAGGGAAGTAATTACTCCAACTTTGGAATCTTTAGAATTGTATACAGGGATTGAAGGAGTAATAGATAAAAGCGAAATGTTCAAAGTTGTCGATGAAAATGGGCAAATATTGGTTTTAAGGCCGGATGTAACAATGCCAATTGCTAGATTGGCTGCCACAAGGTTTCAGGACACACCACGTCCTTTAAAGTTTTCTTATTTAACTACTGCCTATCAGTCTAAAAATAGTCAGAGCTTGAGTTTGAAAGAAAAGACCCAGGCTGGAGTTGAAATGATCGGTAGTGATAAACTGTTTGCAGACATAGAGATGATTGCTTTACTTATTAAAACTATGCAAGCAGTTCACATTGAAAATCCATTAATAGATATTGGACATGCTGATTTAATCAATGAAATCTTCTGTGAAATGGAATTGAAAGCCGAAGATAAAGAGCAACTTTTATCTCTTCTATCAGCTAAAAACAAGGTTGAGATAAAAAGATATCTTCAAAGTATTGAAATAGATGAAGAAAGCAAAGAAATTTTATTAGAGTTATCCACTTTATTTGGATCTCCAGATGAGGTGATACCAACACTAAAGAGTCTACCACTTTCCAGTGAGGCTCATCAAGAAGTACTTAAACTGGAAAAATTATTTAATAAATTAGAGGAATTAGATTTACTAGAAAATATTACATTTGACCCAATGTTGATTTCGAGACACGGATATTATACAGGTATTATATTTAAGGGATATGCTGGCAGCCATAATGCTCTACTTGCAATTGGAGGTAGATATGATAATTTAACTGAAAAATTTGGTCAAGGTGAACCCGCAGTAGGATTTGCTCTAGAAATAGAAAATATTTTAGAGTATTTAAATAAAACTCATTATGATTTTGAAGCTCAAAATGAGAGAATCATTATTAATTATAATAATGAGGATAATTTTAGTACCGCTTATCAGTTAGCTGAAAAGCTGCGTGCTAAAGATTATATAGTTGAGATTTTTGAAAAAAACAAAAAGAATGAATATATTGAGTTTCAAGGTATAGATTTTCAGCTCAGCTTTACTGAGGATGAGATTAAAATAAAAAGTACTAAAACCAACAAAGAAGTTTTAATTAATAGAAAGAATATAGATAAACAATTAGATTCAATAATGTTAGAGAAGTTCGAGGAGGTAAGATAATGGATAATATTTGTATAGCCATGGCGAAGGGGCGATTAGCCAAACAGGCAGTAAAACTTTTTCGCGAGGCTGGAATAGATCTTCCGGAAGATATGTTAGATTCAAGGAAATTAATCTTTTCACTTCCAGAAGAAAATTTGGAAATTATATTAGTAAAGCCAGCTGATGTACCAATATATGTAGAATATGGAACTGCAGATGTTGGTATTGTAGGCAAGGATACTTTACTTGAAGAAAATAGAGACCTTTATGAAGTATTAGATTTAAAGTTTGGAAAATGTAGATTTGCTTTAGCAGGTTTACCAGATAGGAAAGAATCCTTATTACAAAGGAAAGTAGCTACTAAATATCCCGATTTCACTCGAAGATTATTTAAAAAGAAGGGAGAACCAGTTGAAATAATTAAGTTAAATGGTTCTATTGAATTGGCTCCCTTAACTGGTTTGGCAGATACTATATTAGATATTGTTCAAACCGGACGTACTTTAGACGAAAATGGTCTAGTAGTATATGAAAATATCAGAAAATTGAGTGCAAGATTGGTAGTTAATAAAGTAAGTATGAAAATAAACCAAAGTGAAATCACAAAGATAATAGATGCCTTAGAGAAAGTGATAGAAGGAGGTTAAAGTAATATAATGCTCAAAAAAATAGATTTACGCGGTAGTAAGATTGAGCAAATAAAAGAAATTTTAAATGATCGTTCCCAAAAAGATCTAAATCAATATAGAGAAACTGCTAGAAGTATCCTTCAAGACATCCAAAAGCGAGGAGATAAAGCATTATATGAATATACCTCTCGTTTTGATCAGGTAGATCTCAATAAAGAAACAGTTAAAGTTAGTAAACAAGAAATTGAAAAAGCCAAAGAAAAGGTAGATCAAAAATTTCTGAAGGCCTTAGAAAATGCTGCTGATAATATAAAAAAGTTTCATGAAGAACAAAAGGATCGTTCATGGCAGAAACAAGATTCACCTGGTAGGATAAGTGGGCAAATTTGTCGTGCGTTAGAAACAGCAGGTATATATGTCCCGGGCGGAAGAGCTTCTTATCCGTCTTCAGTTTTAATGACAGCAATTCCTGCAAAAGTAGCAGGTGTGGAAAATATTGTAATGGTTACTCCACCAGGTGAAAACAAAAAGTTGAGCCCTGAAATTTTGGCAGCAGCTGAAGTCGCTGGAGTTGATAGTATATATAAAGTTGGTGGAGCACAGGCAATAGGTGCCTTAGCGTATGGAACTGAAACCATTCCTTTTGTAGATATTATTGTGGGACCAGGAAATATATATGTTACTATGGCAAAAGAATTAGTTTTTGGGGAGGTTAAAATTGATATGACAGCAGGTCCCAGTGAGGTTCTAATATTAGCGGACCAAGATAGTAATCCCCGTTATATAGCAGCTGATCTAATGAGCCAGGCTGAGCATGATCCCCTAGCTTCTTCAATTTTAGTCACGGATTCAGAAGAACTAGGTGAAAAAGTAATAGAAGAAATAGAAAACCAGATTGAGGGTTTAAGTAAAAAAGAGATAATAAAAGAATCGTTAAATAACTATGGTTTACTTATAGAAGTTCAAAAGTTAAAAGATGGCTTAGAGGTCATTAATCAAATAGCACCTGAACATTTAGAGTTAGCAGTCGATAAACCTTTTGATTTATTACCTGAAGTTAAAAATGCGGGTTCTATTTTCATGGGAGAAAACACTCCTGAGCCTTTAGGTGATTATTATGCAGGTCCTAATCATGTTCTTCCAACCGAAGGAACAGCAAGATTCTTTTCTCCGCTTTCTGTGAGAGACTTTGTTAAGTTTTCAAGTTTCATATATTATAGTGAAGAGGCTCTTTTGGAAGCTTCTGATGATGTAATTACCTTAGCTGAAGGTGAAGGATTAACTGCACATGCTAATTCAATTAAAGTAAGGAAAGAAAAGTTAGAAGGTGAGGATAATGCAAATTAATATAGAAGAGTTAGTGAGACCCGAAGTTTCTAAAATTAAACCATATAAAGGTGAAAAAGAGACCAGAGATTATAGTTTAGATCTTTCGGGTAATGAATCTCCTTATGATTTACCAATCGATATAAAAAAAGAAATTACAGATAAAATCATGGAAAACCCTTTGAATTATTACCCAAAATTATATTCCAAATCACTTCGATGCAGCATCGCAGAATATTTAGATATAGATGTTGATTGTGATCAAGTTATGGTTGGTAATGGTTCTGATGATGTTTTGGATATGATGATTAACACCTTTATTAATCCAGGTGATAGAGTATTAGCTGCGGCTCCCACATTTTCGATGTACAGGTTTTTTACTGAAATAGCCGGCGGGAAATATGATTATTTTTCATTAGCAGAGACTGAATTCACTTTAGATAATATGAAAAAAATCATTGATGATTTAGAACCAAAGATGATATTTTTATGTTCCCCTAATAATCCAACCGGACATCAATTATCCAAAGATATTATTTTACAGTTAGCTGATATCTATTCGGGTATTTTAGTTATTGATGAGGCTTATGCAGAATTTGCAGAGGAAACATTATTAAGCCATGTTAATGATCATACTAATTTAGCTGTAACCAGGACCTTTTCAAAAGCATACGGTTTAGCAGGAATTAGACTTGGATATTTATTGGGGAGTAAAGAGCTGGTCAATCAGGTTAGAAAGGTTCTTAAACCATATAACATAAATTCCATAACTTCTTTAATTGGGAAAATAATTTTAAGAGAAGAACAGCTGATAGAAAATAGGGTTGAGAAAATAAAGTTAGAAAGAGATAAGATGTTAAAGATCTATTCTGAATATGATAATTGGACTGTATTTAATTCATCAGCTAATTTTGTCTATATTGAAGGCGAAGATACAATGGAGTTCAAAAAAATGTTAAACGAAAATGGTATAAAAATAAGATCCTTTGACCGAAAGCCACCTGCAATAAGGATCACAATTGGTAAGCCGGAGCAAAATAGGAAAGTGGCCCAAATATTTGAGGAGTTTAAGGAGGCTAACAAAAATGAGTGAAAATCGTAAAGCTGTTAAAAAAAGAGAAACCTATGAAACAAGTGTAAAAATTGAATTAGATTTAGACGGAGAAGGAAAAGGTAGTATTGATTCCGGGCTAAAGTTTTTCGATCATATGTTAGCACAACTAACCAAACACAGCGGTTTTGACTTAGTAGTAGAAGCTAATGGAGATTTAGAAATAGATGAACACCATACTGTGGAAGATATAGGTATAAGCTTAGGAGATGCCTTTGTGGAAGCCCTGGGAGATAAAAAGGGGATAGCTAGGTTTGCCAATAATCTAACACCTCTAGATGAAACACTAGTAAGAACCGTGGTTGATATAAGTGGTAGACCATTTTTATATTCTGGTCTAGATTTTAGTAGAGAAATGGTAGGAGACCTACCAGCTGAAATGGTAGAGGAATTCTTAAGAGCATTTACAAATCATGCTGGACTTACTTTGCATATAGATTTAATTCGCGGTGATAACTGTCACCACCAGATAGAAGCTGTTTTCAAATCCCTAGCTTTAGCTTTAAAAGACGCTGTAGAAGTAGTATCTGATAAAATGCCTTCTACAAAAGGGAAAATATAAAATGATAGGTATTATAGATTACGGAGCCGGGAATTTAAATAGTATTTGTAAGGCTTTTGAACATATCGGTTTTGACACTGAAATAGTTGAAAAAGAAACGCGTCATGAGAAATATGATGCATTAGTATTACCAGGGGTTGGTGCCTTTCCAGGTGCGATGTCTAGATTAAAAGAAAACAATCTAGACCAATTCATAAAAGAATATGTAAAAACTGGCAAACCGATGTTGGGTGTATGTCTTGGTATGCAGCTTCTCTTTGAGTGGGGGTATGAAGATACCAAAACAAAAGGGCTTGATCTCTTACCTGGAGAAGTAGTAAAAATGGACAGCAGTTTAAAAATACCTCACATGGGTTGGAATGAATTAGAGATTATAAAAGATGATAACTTATTTAAGGATTTACCGGATAATCCTCATTATTATTTTGTTCATTCTTATAAATTAAAAGAGATAACTGATGAAGTTATTGCTGCAACTGATTATGGAGTTAAAATACCGGCCGTTGTTAGAAAAGATAATGTTATAGGATTCCAATTTCATCCGGAAAAAAGTGGGGATAACGGATTGAAGTTACTAGAGAATTTTGGAGAGCTGATTTAGATGATAATATTACCTGCTATTGATTTAAAAGAAGGAAAAGTGGTTCGTTTAGAACAGGGGGATTTTAATAAGGAAACTGTCTATAGTAGTGATCCTATCAAAACAGCTCTTCAGTTTGAAAACAAAGGGGCAAGCTGGCTTCATATTGTGGATCTTGATGGAGCTTCCGAAGGAGAAAGTCGTAATTTTGATATAATAAAAAAGATCAGAAATAAAACTGGTCTTTCTATCCAGACCGGTGGTGGAATCAGAAGTATTAATGATGTAGAAAAGCTGATAGAGGCCGGAATTGATAGAGTAATATTAGGTACTCTTGCAGTAAAAAATCCTGAAATCTTATCAGATATTATAGAAAAATTTGGCAGTGATAAAATACTAGTAAGTATTGATGCCCATGATGGTAAAGTTGCTACTTCGGGCTGGAAAGAAACAAGTAATCTTAAGGTCCTTGAATTTGCAAAAATGTTAGAACAAAAAGGAGTCAAATATATACTATATACAGATATAAAAAGAGATGGGATGTTAGTTGGGCCTGACTTTAAAGGGCTTAAAGAACTAAAACAAAATACAGAATTAAAAATAATTGCTTCCGGAGGAATTAGTTCCATAAATGAGATTGAAAAGCTTAATGATTTAAATTTTTATGGAGTAATAACAGGTCAAGCAATATACAAAAATAAAATAGACCTGAAAGCAGCAATTAAAAAGGTGGGTGATCAAGATTCTTAAAAAAAGAATTATTCCTTGTCTGGATATTAAAGATGGAAGAGTAGTTAAGGGTATAAATTTTTTGGACCTTGTTGATGCCGGTGATCCAGTTGCTTCAGCAAGACGTTATAATGAGATGGGGGCAGATGAACTTGTTTTTCTAGATATAACTGCCACCAAAGAAAAAAGAAAAACATTGACTGATTTAGTAGAAAAGGTTGCTAAGGAAGTTTTTATTCCTTTGACTGTTGGTGGGGGGATAAAGTCGATTTCTGATATGCAATATATTCTTAGAGCAGGAGCAGATAAGATTTCGGTTAATTCTGCTGCAGTTAGAAATCCCTCTTTAGTTAAAGAAGGAGCAAAAATATTTGGTTCTCAGTGTATAGTAGGGGCAGTTGATGCTTCTTTAAAAGACGATGAATCTGGTTGGGATGTTTATATAAATGGGGGTAGTAAAAAAACCTCTCGTGATTTAGTAGAATGGGTTCAAGAATTAGAAGAATTAGGCGCAGGAGAAATTCTGTTGACCAGTATGAATAGAGATGGTACAAAAATCGGTTTTGATATTGAAATGTTAAGAGCTGTTACGAATGTAGTAAATATTCCGGTCATTGCTTCCGGTGGAGCCGGTAAGATTGAGGATTTTGTTGAGGTGTTTACTAAAACTGATACCGATGCAGCACTGGCAGCTTCGATATTCCACTTCGGTGAAGTTGCAATGAGTGATTTAAAAAACACTTTAGCAGAGAATAATATACCAGTAAGAATTGAAGAAAGTAGTGATAAAAATGAGTAAGAACTTAAAATTATTAGAGCAAGATATTGAACTTAAGTTTAATGATAAGGGATTAATTCCTGCAGTTGTTCAGGATGCCAATACAAAAGAAGTTTTGATGGTGGCATATATGAATGAAGATTCTTTAAAGGAAACACTTGAAATTGGCGAGACTGTATTTTATAGCAGAAGCCGTCAGGAACTTTGGCATAAGGGTGAGACTTCAGGGAATACCCAGCAAGTTGAAGAAATCTATTATGATTGTGACCAAGATACTCTTTTAATTTTAGTAGAACCAGCGGGACCAGCCTGTCATACCGGTAAAGTATCTTGTTTTTATAGAAAAATGGCAGAAAATAAAGATAATAAAGAAAGATATGAGAAAGATGAAATCATTAATATGTTATATAAATTAATTAAAAGTAGAAAAAATGAGCTCCCTGAAGATTCCTATACAACATATCTTTTTGAAGAAGGTATTGATAAGATACTTAAAAAAATAGGTGAAGAGTCTTCAGAGGTAATTATTGCAGCTAAAAACGAACCTCAAAAAGAATTAGTATATGAAACTGCAGATTTAATATACCATCTTATGGTTTTATTAGTAGAAAAAGATGTTAATCTAGATCAAATTGAAGCTGAATTAAGTGATAGATACAAGTCGTAAATAATAATTAATAATTTAATAAACAATAGACTATGCGCTTGCCTTTTTTGGGCAAGCTTTTTTTATTTATTATCTATTAGTAAGAAATTATATTGACAAGTGACCTCTATAGATATATAATTAACATTGTTAATATTATTAACGATGTTAATTTAGGAGGTGAACCATTGAATACTTTAATTATATATGCAAGTAAAAATGGTAGCACTGAAAAGGCTGCTAAGTTGTTATATAATAAAATAGAAGGCGAAAAAAGCATTATAAATATTAGGGTAGAAGAGCATCCTAATCTTGAAAATTACGGAACTGTAATTTTGGGTGGTTCGATCTATGCAGGTAATATACAAAAAGAAATCCAAAATTTTGTAGAAAAAAATCTTGATTTGCTTTTAACGAAAAAAATAGGTTTATTTTTATGTTGTGGGATGGAGGAAAACTATAAAAAACAGTTAGAACAATCTTTTCCAAAAAAATTATTAAACCATTCTATAACTAATCAATATTTTGGTTTTGAATATAATAAAAACAAAATGAATTTAATAGAGAAGGCATTAATTAAACTGGTGGTAAAAGGCAAAACTAATTTATCTAATATTTTAGAAGATAATATTGAAAGATTGGCATTAGATATTCAGGGGGATATAAAAGTTGATCAATAAAAACGTTCAAAATAAACGTATGGAAAATCATTTTATAAAAGCCGGTTATGAGATTTTAAAAGAAGAGGGAATAGAACGTTTAACTGTCAGAAATATTGCTAAACGGGCAGGTTATTCTTATGCCACAATTTATAATTATTTTGATAATGCTGAAGAATTGATGTGGAGTATTGGTTTTAAAGTATTAAACGAATTGGCACAAATTTTAGAAGAATATTATAATGAAATCAAACAAAACAAAAATTGCAGTGAATTGTTAAGACTAACTTACATAAAATATATTGATTATTATTTGGAAAACGAGAATATATATCAATTTATATTTTACGAACAACTGGATATATCTGATTCTAATATTCAAATAGAAAAACCCGAGCCTATTTTGTTTAACTTGCAACAAGAAATTATGCAAAGGTGTGTAGAGGAAGGTTTGATAGATAATAATAAGAAAAGAATTTCTGGAGAATTGTTAACTAATTCAATAAATGGTTTGCTTTCTATTTATTTTTCAAGGAAAGATGAGTTAAGCAAAAATGATTTATACTTAAGAACAGAAAAATATATAGATTATATATTATCTGACTGAAAGGAAGGTAAAGATGTTTAAAAAGATTGGAATAGTGTTTTTGGTGTTAGTAATTGGGTTTTTTGTTTATTTTGCAATTGTCTTCTCTGGAATGGATGAGGAAATAGATTCAATAAAAATTACAAATGTTAATCTTAGCGAGATTGAAGATGGAATATACAGTGGGGCTGCTCAAGCAGGATTAATTACTGTAGAAGTTGAAACAGAGGTTAAAGGTAATAGAATTAATGATATTAAGTTGATAAAACATGATAATTGGCGTGGTAAACCTGCTGAGTCTATTTTGTCGGACATTATAGAAAAGCAAAGTTTAGAAGTAGATACTATTTCTAATGCGACAGCTAGTAGTAATGTGATTTTAAAAGCTGTTGAAAATAGTTTGACGAATTAAGTTAATTATATTTATACCATTTCAAAAAAAGCTTTGAGATGGTATTTTTTTATTATATAGATTATGTTATTATTAAATTGAAATTGATTAATTTTGGAACTTTGGGGGATAATAATGAAGAATACTCCTTATCATATTAAAATAAAGATGTTTTTTCTAATAATATTTTTTATAGGTATATTTATATTAGCATATTTTTTAGGAGAAGATATTTATACCCTATTAAAAGATCCAGCTAAGTTAAAAGAATGGATCTCAGATTTTGGCACTTACCATATTCTAATGTTTATCTTAGTTCAAATTATTCAGGTTATAATATTTATAATTCCAGGTGAAGTAGTTGAAATAGTGGCAGGTTATCTGTTTGGTACTACTTTGGGTTCAATATATTCTATTATTGGGATAGCGATAGGGTCATTTATTAGTTTTTTTATTGCCAGGTTTTTAGGATATGACTTTGTTAAAAGAGTCGTACCTAAACAAATGTTTAGTAGATGGAATGTATTTATAAATGAAGAGAAAAGGGGCGGGACTGTACTCTTTTTGCTATATTCTATCCCAGGGACCCCTAAAGATGCTTTAGCTTATTTTGCTGGGCTAACTCCGGTCGGATATTTCAAATTCATCTTAATTACGATGTTCGCCCGTTTGCCTGCAATTATTTTTTCAGCCTATTTAGGAGCAAATATTGGTAATCAAAAGTATAAAATGGCATTGCTGATTGCTATCATTGCAGGGCTTTTCTTTGCAATAGGATTTATATACAGAGATAAGATCATTGACTGGTTATATGGACTTTTTGATATAAAATATTAGCTAATACGAATATTTGTTCACAACTTATCCACAGATTGTGCATAACTAAAACAAAGGTTCGTAATGAAATTTATTATAAATTCATATTTCCTTCATATTTAATCTCTATAATTAAATTACAGTAAATAAAAAGGAGAGATCAATATGAAGAAAATTATTGCAACAACATTAATTTTATCACTTATTGTTTTAGGTTTTGGAGCTTTATCAGTAGGGGCCCACGGTGGAGGATTAGCTCAGGGAAATGTGAACAATAATATTAGTCAGAGTCCTACTTATCAGCAAAATAATGTGAATAGTTTAGAATTAGAAGATGAACAGGCCGAAAAATTAGCAAATTTACAGGAAGAATATTTTTATCAAAGGGAAGAGTTGACTGAAAGTTTAAGAAATAAAAGAGTTGAACTAAGATCTGAAATTTTAAAAGATGAATCTGATGAAACAATAACCACTTTAGAAAATGAAATTGATAATATTCAGGCAAAAATCGATGAGGCTCAAAAAGAATATTTAAATAATATGAGAGAAGGTTTAAATAAAGAACAGTTAAATATGATTATGGAAGAAGATTATCGTTTAGGATTAGGTAATAGATCTTTCGGGCCAGGAGCTCGCAGTTTTTCATATAATAGGAAACCAATGTTTGGATTTGGGACAGGACATATGCAAGTTAACTCTAATTCCAACAGTTTCCGAGGCGGAATGAGAGGAACAAATAGAGGTTTTTGTTTCTAAAATATATTAAAAAAGGCCCCGTAAAATTAAGGGGCCTTTTTTTAATCATTATGAAAGTTGAGTTGAAAACTATAATTTAAATAGTAATTGTTATCAGTTATACACAGTTTGTGGATAACTAGTTAATAAATATATAATTATAAGTAAGTTTATACAATTGGATGATCTATTTGATTAAATTAAGTACTTATAATTTAAATTTTAAGCTCTGGATTGACCATTTTTAATATAAGATAATGCTTTACTGGCAGAATAACCCTTGAGAATCGAAAGTAACAGGGCATAATAACCATCTTTTTCAGGCGGGTTTAATTCCATAGGATCGCCTCCTAGTATATATATAATTCGTTAAAACAATTATGATTCCTGCAACTTTATTAAAAATTTCATTATTGGGTCATTTGTTCTTTGTATTGAAGTTGATATAAATTATAATAGAGTCCCTTCTCAGATAAGAGTTCTTGATGAGTACCTCTTTCTTTAATTTTTCCTTTATGCATTACCAAAATTTTATCAGCATGTTGTATTGTTGATAAACGATGAGCAATAACAATAGTGGTTCTTTCAGCCGTAAGTTTTTCCAGTGCATCCTGGATTAACATTTCGGTTTCTGTATCTATATTAGCAGTTGCTTCATCTAATACCAATATATCAGGATTAAAGGCTAAAGCCCTTGCAAATGCTAATAATTGTTTTTGGCCTGCAGATAAAGTAGAACCTCTTTCTTTTACTTCATGTTCATATTTATTAGATAGTTTAGAGATGAATTTATCTGCATTGACATATTGGGCTGTTTCTTTTATTCTACTTTTGTCCAGATCAACATTTAAGGAAATGTTGCTTCCTATATTGCCGGTAAATAAAAATACATCCTGCAAGACTACTCCAATTTTTTCTCTTAAACTGTTTTTTTCAATTTCTTTGATATTAGTGTTATCTATTAAGATTTTTCCATATTGAATATCATAAAATCGACTTATCAAATTTATTATAGAAGTTTTGCCAGCTCCGGTGGCTCCTACCAAGGCAACTGTTTCTCCAGACTTTATTTCGAAATTAATATCTTTTAAAACCCATTCTTTATCTTCGTAAGCAAACCACACATCTTTAAATTCAACTTTACCTTCTATATTTTCAGGTAATTGAACTGGATCTTTAGGTTCTTTTATATCAATTTCTGTGTCGAGTATTTTAAAAATTCTTTCCGAAGAAGCCATTGCTGACTGCAACATATTATATTTCTCACTTAAATCATTAATTGGTCTAAAGAATTTTTGTATATAGTTTATAAAGGCGTATAAAACCCCAAACTGTAATACCTGACTGTATACACGGCCACCACCATACCAAATCAAAATGGCTAATGCTAAAGAATAGAGAAGGTCCATTGAAGGTCTAAAAACTGCAAATATTTTTATTTGCCGCATACTAGCATCGTAATAATCATCATTTATGCTAATAAACTCTTGTAGTTTTCTTTTTTCTTGGTTGAAAATCTGCACAATTTCCATTCCGGAGATATTTTCCGAAAGAGCAGAATTGATCTTGGCCAATTTTATACGTACCATACGGTATGCATCACGGGCGTAATCACGAAAAATAAAAGCTGCTGCTATTACAAAAGGTACAATTGCTAAAGATACTAATGTTAATTGGACATTAAGCCTAAACATAATTATTACTATTCCTAAAATGATAAAAATATCTTTAAATAAGTTTACTAAGACATTTGTATACATTTCATTGAGTGTTTCAGTATCGTTAGTTACTCTGGTAACCAGCCTTCCGACCGGATTTTTATCAAAATAACTTAATGACATTTTTTGAAGATGGGTAAAAATTTCCTGCCGCATATTATAGATGATTTTTTGAGTGGTTTTATTTAAGAGATAAATCTGTAAATAGTTGATTCCAAATCCTAATACAATTATTGATAAATATATTAAGGCTATTCTTTGGAGTGCATAATAATCCTGTTCTCTAAAATCATCCAAAACTTCTTCTGGTAGCAATTGAGCATCATAACTATTTTCACCATTTTGAATTTGAAGTATTTGCCCATTCTTATCAATTGTAGTTTTTTCGTTCTCATTAATTAGTCCATCCACGAGATAATAATTGCCTTCTAATTCATATAATTGATAATTCTGCCGGTTTGGATAATTATTGTTTAAATTGTCTAATCGGATAAACCTACGGTTATTATATATTGCTCCTTTGTTTTCAAATTCATCTACCTGGAAGGCAACCATTGGTTTATCAATTGCATTTATATGATCATCAATTGCAATTTTAATTAAATATGGACGGGCTAATTCAATACCGGTTACTATTAAAAGCAATAGTATACATACTACTAAAATTTTCCAGTAGGGATAGGCATATTCTAAAAGCCTTTTCATTAGACGGGAGTCATAGGCTTTACCCATGATTTTTTCTTCTTCTCTAAAATCGTCTGGCATAACTTATCATCCTCAAATTAATTTATGTTAGCTATTTTTTCTTCCAGTTGTTGTTTTTGATAAATATCATAATAAAGTTGTTCGTTTTCAATTAGTTCTTGATGAGTACCTCTCTCAAGAATTTGTCCTTCTTCTAAAACAAATATTTTATCTGTATTTTTTAGAGTGGATATACGATGTGAAATTAGGATAACAGTCCTGTTTTTCATTACGGGTTCTAGATTATTCAATATTTTTTCTTCTGTTTGTGTATCGACTGCAGAGAAACTATCATCTAGGATCAGGATCTTTGGTTTTTTGATTAATGCTCTTGCCATTGATATTCTCTGTTTTTGGCCCCCGGAAAGAGTAACACCTCTTTCTCCTAAAATAGTATCGAAACCATTTGGGAATTCCATGATATCATCATATATTTCAGTTATTTTAGCTGCTTTTTCAATTTCTTCCCGCCCTGTATTTAGGGGGTCAAAAAAAGCAATATTATCAGCAATAGTAGAGGAAAACAAGAAATTATCCTGTGGTACAATTCCAATTTCTTTTCTGAGAAGTTTTATAGCTAGTGAGTTAATATCATGTCCATCAATAAAAATTTCATTATTATTAACATTAAATAATCTTAATAATAGGTTTACAATAGTTGTTTTACCGGATCCGGTTCTGCCTAAAATTCCAGTAGTTTCACCGTGGTTAAGATCCAAATTGATATTTTTTAGAACATAATCTTCATCTTCATTGTATTTAAAAGAAAGGTCCTTAAATTCTATTTCACCATTAATACTATCAATATCTAAAACATCTTTGTCATATATTTCTTCCTCTTCTGCAAATATTTTATTTAATCGTTTAAGAGATGCAGTACCGCGTTGGAGTAAGTTTATTACAAATCCGACTGCCATCATTGGCCATGTTAATAGCCCTAAATAACTATTAAAGGCAACAAAATCTCCCAGTGATATAACACCTTGAATTACAAGTGTTCCGCCATACCAAATGACAATTAAAAAGCTTAAGGCTGTAATGAACTGAATCATGGGATGAAAAAGACCCCATGTTTTGATTAAGTCGATATTTTTTTCAAAGTTTAATTTATTTGCGCTAGCGAACTTTTCAATTTCTTTATCTTCTTGAGTAAAGGCTTTAATAACTCTGATTCCGGAGAAGTTTTCCTGTACTTTATCTGTTAAATTAGAAAATGCTTCTTGAACAGCAGTAAATTTTTCGTGGATAGTTTTACTAAAATATGTAGAAATTATTGCTAAAAAGGGTAGAGGTATTAATGCTATAAGTGTTAACCTAATATCAATTTTAAAAAGTAAAATAGTAATGGTTGCAACAGTTAAAAATAATGCATCGAAAAACATAACCACGCCAGGACCCATAGCCTGACGAACGGCTTTTATATCGTTTGTAGCATGAGCCATTAAATCTCCGGTTTTTTGTTCGTTAAAATAATTTGTAGACAATTTCAAAAGATGATCATAAAAATTCTCGCGGATTTGTTTTTCTAATAATTGAGAGGTTCCTACTATATATAGGCGCCAAAGATATCTAAATATGGCTGTTAAGATAGCCACACCAATAATAATAAGGGCATAGTATATAATGCCCCTCATTTGAATTGTTCTAAGCTGCAGCCGGTCTGTGAAGTCCCCTAAAAGCCAGGGGATAACTAACTGTAGAGCATCAACTAAAACTAACCAGACTATACCTAAAAGATATCGGCTCCTGTAATTATTAAAAAAATATTTAAAAGAGTATGTGTTTTCTTTATTATTCATTATTAACACTCCAAAATTTTTATTATACTTATTATAACTTAAATATAAAATGTCGTTGTCCTCTAATATTTTATAAATTCATCTCAAATTATTTAAATTAACTTGAATAATACTAGTTATATAATGTATTATTATTATTAAAGAAGTCGTAAAAATTGGAGGGGTAAATATAATGAAAGTAGCAATTTTTTCTGACATACATGGCAATATTTCTGCTCTAGAGGCAGTGATGGAAGATCTAGAAAATGAAGATATTGATAAGATGTATTGCTTAGGAGATTTAGTAGGTTATGGACCTTATCCAAATGAAGTAATTGAGTTAATTAAAGAAAAAGAAATTGAAACAGTAATGGGGAATTATGATAAAGGAGTAGGTTTTAATCTTGATGACTGTGGTTGTGCATATAAGACTGAAGAAAAAGAAGCTTTAGGAGATAAATCACTTAAATGGACTAAAGAGGAAGTTACTGATGAAAACAAAGAATTTCTAAAATCTTTGAAAGAAAATATTAAGTTTGAAGTTGAAGGTAAAAAGGTCTTATTAGTTCATGGTAGTCCACGTAAAATTAATCAGTATTTATTCTTTAACCATCCAGATAGTAGTATCAAAAAAATGTTGGAACAATATGAAGCCGATATAATGGTGACCGGACATACCCATCTTCCATATGTTAAAAAAATAGATGATAAAATTGTTATTAATGATGGAAGTGTAGGCAAACAAAAACCTTATCATAAGAGTCAAAAGCTATTTAGTACTGAACCAAAATATATAATTTTAAACATTGAAAAAGACAGTGTTAATACGGAAATAAGGAGTGTCAGATACGATTATGAAAAGATAGCTCAAGATATAAACAATAGTGAGTTACCTGATGAGTTTGCGGAAATCATTAGAGGGAGGAATAAATAAAATGAAAAAAAATAATAATTATGTTTTACTAATATTTTTTTTGATAGCGTTCATAACATTTTCACAGGCTGTTAACGTAAATGCACAGACTGAGACCACAGAGGTAAATATTAGCCACCGGATAGAAGAAACATTTAAGCCAGAGACTGCCAATATTAATATTGAAGTTTGGTCACAAAAAAGGGAGTTAGAAGATGCCTATAGTGATACCACTAATCGCATGAATTCTACAATAGAAGCTTTAAAAGAATTTGAGAATTTAACTTATACCACTACCACATTTAGTGTAAATCAGAGATTTCTTGAAGAAAATAAAGAAAGAGTTAAATATTATGAAGTTTCAACGATGATTAAAATTGAAATAGATAATTTAAAACAGCTGGGAAATGTTATTGAAAGAGTAGTAGCGGTTGGAGGTACTAATATTAAGGGGATAAGTTATGGTCTGAAAAATCCTGAAGAGGCTAAAAACAAAGTAATTCAAAAAGGGATAGAACAAATAAAAGAAAAAGCTGATATTATAAAAGAAAGTCTAGATAAGGTGAGTTATAGGATAATGAAGTTAGATGTAAATGATAATTATAGTGTCTATAATTATAGCTATAGTATGCTGCGCAGTAATACAATGGGTACTCAAGAATCTTTACCAGTACCTAATATTTCGCCTCAAGATGTTAATATAAATGTAAATTTCAATGCTAAAGTAGAATTAAAATAAATAACTGCTAAGAATATATATTTCTATAAGAAATAAAAAAGAGAAGCCAGAGCTTTGGCTTCTCTTTTCCTACATTATATTATATAAATGTGAAAAAATTTATTCAGCAAAATATGCTGTTACATCCTTTAGATCATTAATAATATTTAAGTTTTGAGGACAAGCTTCTTCACATTGTCCACATTCTATACAGTTATCAGCTCTTGAATTTTCATCCATGTTTAAATATTGCTTTTTGTTTTTTTCATATTTATCATAAATTTGTGCTTCATTGTAAAGTGAAAATATATTTGGAATTGCAACGCCAACAGGACAGGGGATACAGTAATTACAACCCGTACATGCTACTGGGAAGATATCTAAAAACTTCCGGCGTGCTTTTTTAATTAAATTCATTTCTTTGTCGTTTAATTTATTTTGATCTGCTTGACTCGCTAATTTAATATTTTCTTTTAACTGCCTCATGTTACTCATCCCACTGAGTACTACATCTACTTCATCTTGATTCCAAAGCCATTGTAGAGACCACTCAACAGCATTTCTATCATTATTACTTTCATCTAAAATATTTTTAACTTCAGTTGGAGGTGTTTGGGCAAGAGTTCCACCGCGTAAAGGTTCCATTATTACAACAGCAATATCTTTATCCTTTGCATATTTAAGTCCCTTTTTTCCAGCCTGGAATTCAGTATCAAGATAGTTATATTGAATCTGACAGAAATCCCAGTCATAATAGTCAATGATCTCTTCAAATAAATCATAGCTATCATGGAAAGAAAAACCAATATTTTTGATTTTACCTTCTTTCTTTTTTTCTTCTAGCCAATCAATTATATTTACACTTTTATAATTAGCCCAGTATTTTCTATTTAAAGCATGAAGAAGATATAAGTCGATATGGTCAGTTTGAAGTCGTTCTAATTGTTTGTTTAAATAATATTCACAGTCTTCAATACTTTCTACGCCAGGAGTAAAAAGTTTTGTAGCCAATTTAACTTTTTCTCTATACCCATCACTCAATGCTTTACCTACAAGTTCTTCACTATTTCCTCCATGATAGGGCCAGGCTGTATCAATATAATTGATTCCATTGTCTATAGCGTATCTTATAAGTTCAATAGCTTTTTCTTCATTGATATTTTCGCTATCACCATCAATAACTGGTAACCGCATACATCCTAAACCTAAAATGGAAGTTTGCCAATCCTGTTCTCCAAAATTGTTGTATATCATATATGTACTCTCCTTTTTATTAATACTTTAGTATCATTTATATAATAGTATAGCATAATAATAAAATCAAGTCCAAATATAGAGCAAAAGTATGCCATAATTGCTAGTTGGTTGTAATAATTTTATAAAATTTGACACAGCAAATTTAGTATAATATACTAAAATAGAATTAGAATAAGTATATATTTCACTTAACTAATATAAAGGGGGAAAGAAGATGGCAAATAAGATGAAGACGATGGATGGAAACACTGCAGCGGCCCATGTTGGTTATGCTTTTACAGATGTAGCTGCTATCTATCCAATTACTCCTTCATCCCCAATGGCAGAATTAGTAGATGAATGGAGTGCGCACGGACGGAAAAATATTTTCGGACAAGAAGTAAAATTATCTGAACTGCAATCTGAAGGGGGAGCTTCAGGAGCGGTTCACGGATCTTTAGCAGCAGGTGCTTTAACAACTACCTTTACTGCTTCACAAGGTTTACTATTGATGCTTCCTAACATGTATAAGATAGCAGGGGAACTTTTACCCGGAGTATTTCACGTAAGTTCCCGTAGTATTGCGACACATGCTTTATCAATATTTGGTGATCATTCAGATGTAATGGCAACAAGGCAATCAGGATTTGCAATGTTGGCATCTGGTAGTGTTCAAGAAGTAATGGATCTTGCAGGGGTAGCACATTTATCTGCAATCGATTCAAGTTTACCTTTTGTACATTTCTTTGATGGTTTCCGTACTTCTCATGAATATCAAAAAATTGATGTTATGGACTATGATGATTTAGCTGACTTGGTTAACCACGATGCAATTCAAGAGTTCAGACACAGAGGATTAAATCCTGAACACCCCGTAACTAAGGGTACTGCAATGAATCCTGATATTTTCTTTCAGGCTAGAGAATCTGTTAATCGTTATTATGATAAAATTCCTGACATAGTTGCAGACTATATGAAGAAAATTTCAAAGATAACCGGTAGAGAATACCAACCATTTAATTATTATGGTGCAGAAGACGCTAAACATGTAGTTGTAGCAATGGGTTCTGTTACTGATACTATTGAAGAAACAATTGATTATTTAATGGATCAAGGCGAAAAAGTAGGTGTAATTAAAGTTCACTTATATAGACCATTTTCTGAAAAATACTTTATGAATGTTTTACCTGACTCAGTAGAAAAGATTGCTACATTAGATAGAACAAAAGAACCGGGGTCTGTAGGAGAACCACTTTATGAAGATGTTCGTTCCCTATTCTATGATAAAGATGAGAAACCAGAAATTGTTGGTGGACGTTATGGCCTAAGTTCTAAAGATACTACTCCAACAGATATTAAGGCTGTATTTGATAATCTCAAGAAAGATGAACCTAAAAACGATTTTACAATATCCATTAAAGATGATGTTACATATAAATCATTAGAACCAGAAGAAAAAATAGATTCAACACCAGAAGGTACAGTAAGATGTAAATTCTGGGGCTTTGGATCTGATGGTACAGTAGGAGCTAATAAGAATGCAATTAAAATCATAGGTGACAATACAGATAAATATGCACAGGCCTATTTCTCTTATGACTCTAAAAAATCAGGTGGAGTAACCGTATCACACCTACGTTTTGGAGAACAGCCTATTAAATCAACTTATCTTATTGATGAAGCTGATTATGTAGCTTGTCATAAAGATTCTTATGTAGAAAGATTTGATATGTTATCTGATCTTAAGCCAAATGGTACTTTTGTCTTAAATACCAATTGGACTGAAGAAGAATTAGAAAATAGATTACCTGCCGAGATGAAACGTTATCTTGCTGAAAACGATATTGACTTCTATACTATCAATGCTGTTGATATTGCTCAAGAAGTAGGTTTAGGTAATAGAATTAATATGGTAATGCAGACCGCCTTCTTTAAGTTAGCAGAAATCTTACCTGTTGATGAAGCGATCGAATATCTAAAAGATGCAATAGAAGATACTTATGGTCATAAAGGTGAAATGATAGTTAACATGAACAAAAAAGCAGTAGATAGAGCGATGGATGCTTTAGAAAAAGTGGATATCCCTGCTGAATGGGCAAATGCTGAAAGTAAAGAAACTGAAGAAGAAGATGTTCCTGAATTTGTGAAAAACATCCAAAATGTTGTTCAGAAACAGGAAGGAGATTCTCTTCCAGTAAGTACCTTTGTAGGTAGAGAAGATGGACACTTTCCACCAGGAATGTCACAATATGAAAAACGTGGTATAGCTGTTAATGTACCTGAATGGCAACCTGATAACTGTATACAGTGTAATCAGTGCGCAATATCCTGTCCACATGCTGTAATTAGACCTTTCTTAATGAATGAAGAAGAAAAAGCTAATGCACCTGAAGGTTTAAAAACACTTAAACCAATGGGTAAAGGTATGGAAGGTTTAGAATACAGATTACAGGTAAGTCCTTTAGATTGTACAGGCTGTGGAGTTTGTGCTGAAGTTTGTCCAGCTCCTGAAAAAGCCTTAGTCATGAAACCATTTGAAGAACAGCTTGAAGCTCAAAAAGATAATTGGGAGTATATGTCTGAAAACGTAACTTATAAAGAAGACGAAGCTAATAAGTTCTCTGTTAAAGGCAGTCAGTTCTCACAACCATTACTTGAGTTCCACGGAGCTTGTGGAGGTTGTGGTGAAACCGCTTATGCAAAATTAGTTACTCAGTTATTTGGAGAAAGAATGATCATTGCAAATGCAACTGGTTGTTCTTCAATCTGGGGCGGTACAGCACCAACTGCTGTTTATAGTACAAATGAAGACGGACATGGTCCTGCATGGGCTAACTCCTTATTCGAAGATAATGCAGAATATGGTTACGGAATGTATCTTGGTATGGAACAGTTTAGAGATCAGTTAAAAATGAAGATGGAACAAGCTCTTGAAACTGATATTTCTGATGAACTAAAAGATGCATTTAATGATTGGATAGAAGGTAAAGATGATGCTGAAGCTTCTAAAGAAGCCAAAGAAAAAATGATGCCTCTATTAAAAGAGGAAAAAGGTAATGAACTAGTAGACTTCATTTTAGAAAACAAAGAATTCTTAGTTAAGAAATCACAATGGATCTTTGGTGGAGACGGCTGGGCATATGATATTGGTTATGGCGGTTTAGACCATGTATTAGCACAGGGCGATGATGTAAATGTATTAGTATTTGATACAGAGGTTTATTCAAATACAGGAGGTCAATCTTCTAAAGCTACTCCGACTGCTGCAGCAGCCAAATTTGATGCAGCCGGTAAGAGAACTAAGAAGAAAGACTTAGGAAGAATGGCAATGACATATGGTTATGTATATGTTGCTCAAATTGCACTTGGTGCCGATATGAACCAGACTGTAAAGGCTATTAAAGAAGCCGAAGCATATCCTGGACCATCCTTGATTATTGCTTATGCTCCATGTATCGCACACGGTTTAAAGAATGGAATGAACTGTAGTGTTGATGAAGAGGATAGAGCCGTTGAGGCAGGATACTGGCATCTATATAGATATAATCCTGAATTAGAAGAAGAGGGTAAAAATCCATTCTCCCTTGATTCTAAAGAACCTAAAGGAAACTTCGAAGAATTCTTACTTAGTGAGGTACGTTATGCTAAACTAAAACAAGAATTTCCTGAAGTTGCTGAAAGATTATTCGATCAGGCTGAAAAAGATGCTAAAGATAGATATACAGCATATAAGAGATTAGAAGAATCATTAGAACCTGAGTCTGATGAACAATAATAAAATTAAATAAAAAAACAACCATAAAGCCGGGTGTAAAAGCCCGGTTTTTTCTTTTTATTTACCGTAAAATATGTTAGTATATAAATTGAATTTGTATATATAGGAGTTGGTATTTTGTTATCCTTATTATTTGCAATCTTATGTAGTTCATCAATAGCATTAATATTTAGATACAGTGAAAGTCAAAATTCAAATCGATATTTAATAACATCTTCAAATTATTTGGTGGCTTCATTAATCAGTTTGTTTCTAGTTATGTCATCGGAAAAAATAGTTTGGCCAACATTTTTGGATTTTAAAGGCTTTTTTCAGGAATTCAGTCTTGTTTTTTCAAATCAACAACTGAAATTTACAGTTGAGGCAAGTAATGCTTGGGCAGTTTTTATTGGGATTATTGGAGGTATATTTTTCTTTTTAGCTTTTATCTTCTATCAAAAAAGTGTTAAAAAAGATGGAGTTGGTTTAGCAGGAACCTTTGCTAAACTAGGTATATTGATTCCCATGATTTTGGCAATATTTTTTTGGAATGAAATCCCAGCAACTATCCAATGGTTTGGTATTATATTAGCATTAATAGCAATAGTAATAGTTAATTTTCCTTTTAACAGAGACTGGAAAGAAGCTGTTAAGTGGACTTTAATTTCATTATTTATTTTTGGGGGATTAGCAGAATTCACAAATAAGTTTTTTCAATACTATGGTAGAATTTATGAAAAGAACTTATTTTTATTTTTTGTGTTTACTACTGCTTTTATTATTAGTGCTATTTATGTAATGATAAAAGATTATAGTTTGAGATATAAAGAGTTTATGATAGGAATTGCAGTTGGTATCCCTAATTTATTTTCTTCATTTTTCTTAATAAATGCACTTGATCAACTCAAAACTGCAGTCGTATTTCCTATATTTAGTGCTGGTAGTATTGTAGTAATTAGTGTAGCCGGGTACTTTATATACGGAGAGACCTTAAATAGAAAAGAAAAAGTGGCTATAGTTTTAACAATAATTGCTCTAGTTATGATTAATATCCAAAGGTAAATTATTATATATTAATAAAAAAGCCTTCCATTCTAAGATTAGGGTGGGAGTTTTTCTATATTTAATAAGTAAAAAAATACCAATTAAAGAAAAAATATATATTAAAAGAATAATTAGGAAGGTATATTTGAATTTATCTTGAACATATAAAAGAGATGATTTATAAATATTTTAATGAGAGGTGAAATTTTAACAAATAAATATAAAAAAGATATAAAGCAGGTTTAATTTGAGAGGAGCTATTAAATGAAATTTAGAATTGACAAACTAGTACTTAAAAAACAAATTAGATATAGTCTTTTAATAATGTTGTTGATTAACTTATTAATTAGTGGATATTCAATTTATAATATTTGGTCTACAAGAGTAAGTAATATGCAAATGGCAATACCGCTAGTAGTTACTTTAATATCTGTAGGTTTTAGTATTTTGATAATTAGACTTTTAAATAATCAGGTAAATCATAGGTTGAATGAAATAAAAGAGGCAAACCAAAATTGTCAGACCGCAGCTAATGAAACTGCTTCAGCTACCCAAGAAATGGCCGGTGTAAGTGAAGAGTTAAATGAACAGGTTGATGAAACATTTGCAAGTATTAGAGAAATAAACAAAACAAATGAAGAAGGAAATTCTTCAATTAAAGAAGTGATTAGAACTATGGATGATTCATCTAGAGCAGTTGAAGAAATTGCCCATGCAATAGAAGAAATTACAACAGTAATTGAATCACTTTCTGGTAATGCTGAAACTGTTAAAAATGAAGCAAAGAAAAGTGTGGATGAAATGAAGGAGACAAATCAGTTAATAAACCTTGGGAATAAGATTCTTAAAGAAACTATTAAAGCAATGAATGTTTTAATTGTAAATGTTGATAAAGTCGACGAAATAACCGAGACTATTCTAGAAATATCTAGTCAGACTAATTTATTAGCTTTAAATGCAGCAATCGAAGCAGCCCGTGCTGGTGAAGCAGGGCGTGGATTTAGTGTGGTTGCAGATGAAATAAGAGAATTGGCGGAAAAGAGCAATAAGTCAACAGTAAATATACAAAATATTTTAGATGAAATAAAAAAAGATGTTATAAACGTAAAAAATTATATTGATAACAATTCAAATGAAAATAATAATATTAATACTATTTTTAATCAATTAACAGATAATGCTGAAAAAGTTCATTATTCAATGGAAAATATGTTAGAATTAGCAGGAAATCAAGCCTCAGATACTGAAGAATCTAGTGCTAATATTGAAGAGATATCTGCAAATTCTGAAGAGGTATCTGCACAGATAGAAGAGGTTTTCAGCAGTATGGAAGAAGTAGGAGATATATTTGATGGTAATATGGAAATTAGCAGAGAAATTGATATTGTTATAGATGAAATTGAAGGTAAAAATAAAGAATTTAATTCTGGTATCCAAGAACAAGCTTCGAACTCTGAAGAAATATCAGCCATGTTAGAAGAAATAATGGTTCAATCCGAACAACTAGGATAGGTAGTAGTTGGATCTCTAATATATAATATAAATGGTTATAACTTAATTTAAAACAGAAAAACAGTTGTCTATTTGACCTTGACAATGGTATTTTGAGTATGTATAATAGTGTGTGCAGTTTAATATGATAAGCAACAATATATATAAGTATTAAACACTATTTTTAAAAAATAATATCTTAAGTTATTAAACGTGCCCGTAGCTCAATTGGATAGAGCGACTGACTACGGATCAGTAGGCTGAGGGTTCAAGTCCTTCCGGGCACGCCATTATATTCATTGTTATAACAGGGATGACAAGGCTTTTTTATTTTAATATATTACTATCATATAAAGAAATCTCAGCAAAATCTCAGCAAAGCCCATAGTTTTCAATAGTATAAAATGGGAAAATATAATGTAAAATAACAAATACATAACTATCAGAGAGCCCCTTTTTAGGGACTCTTTTTTTAATTTAATATAAAAAAATTAAATGATTATTATAGAGGTATATAGGGTATGAATAAGAGATTAGCATTAAGTATAAATTAGTAATTATGTATCTTATATATATTCAAAAAGGAGCCTATTTTTAATTCAAGTCATTTTAAAAGTGATAATAGTAAGAATAAACCCGGAATTTTTTTATTTATAAAAATTCAGAAAATAAAGATAATTATTAAATATACTATTGACAAGTATTATATCCTTTGATAATATTTAGTTGTATAGACAACTAGTTGTGTGTGGAGGGGAATGTATGGATGAAGTTTTAGAAAGAATAACACTTAATAAAGAATCTGTTATTCCAATCTACCATCAAATTAAAGAACAATTACATAATTTGATTGATAGGGGTATTATTGAAAATGGGGATAGATTACCTTCTGAAAATGAATTAAGTAGTTATTTTGATATTTCAAGAATGACAGCCCGGAATGCAGTAGAAGAACTTGTAAAACAGGGAGTGGTAAAAAGAGAACGAGGCAAAGGTTCAATTGTATTTAAACCTAAAATAGCTCAATCATTAATGAAAATCCAAAGTTTTACTAAGGCTATGAATGATAAAGGGTATACAATAAGC
>CAJXKY010000022.1 GCA_913055675.1 uncultured Halanaerobiales bacterium | reverse complement strand
CTTAGCCGACCTTCGTTTGTTGTGACATAGCTTAGTCATTAAAAATACTTAATGACGAAGGGAGGCTATAATCATGAAGAAGTGGTATGTAGCTATATTAACAGGTATTATGACTTTTGCGTCCACAATTGCCGCATTAGCGGAATCAGTTCACTGGACATAAATAATATAATATATGCCATCAGATATTTTTATAATTCAGGAGGATAAAAGAGATGAATAGAGAAGTCAAATTATTTTTAGCCATTGAATCCATCATTTTTATTTTATTAGTTATTGCTGAATCAAAATTATATAATATATTCTCTTTTAAAATAGATATTATTTTTTTTACTATTACTTTATTAATATTAAGTAATTTAAGTTTATTTTTAAATTTTCAAAGTAGCACTTCAACATCAATTAGTTTACCTGTTTTAATTCCAGCAATGACAATGCTCAATCCTTTTTGGATTACCATTATTGCATTTGTTGGTACTAGTGAACTGAGTATCAAGAAAAATAATATACCATGGTTTAAATTTTTATTTAATAGATGTATGTTTGGTATAGCAGCCGGATTGGCAGCTATAGTTTATGACCTTTCATTATCATTTATAAGTCCTAATATAATTATATCATTATTTTTTGCTTCAATTACATATTTTATAATAAATATTGGTATGGTATATGCTATAATATATTTATCTGGCGAAAAACAAAAAATATCATATAATGTTTTTTTACAAGAACTTGTAAAAAGTATTTTCATTTCCTATTTTTTAGGTTTAGTACTTTACTTTAGTTATACTCAATTTGGCAAGGTGTTTTTCTTATTAGTAATAGTTTTAATATATATTACCAGAGATTTTTTCTTTTCAAGGATTCAAGTTTTAAATACTTTTACTCAAATAATAGAGAGTTTCTTGAAAGTTATTGATTCAAAGGATCATTATACAGAAGGACATTGTGAAAGAGTTGGAAATTATACTAAAAAAGTTTGTAATAAGATTAATATAAATCCAAGTAAAAAAGAAAAAATTATTAACATGGCAAAAATACATGATATTGGCAAAATATATGTGGATGATGAGATTTTAAAAAGTGATGATCTTTTAAGTGATGAAGAATTCAAAGAAATGAAAAAACATAGTGAATATGGGTATGAACTTTTAAAAGATATTGATATGTTAAATGATGATCTTGAAATAATCCTCCATCACCATGAATTTTATAATGGGAATGGTTATCCTGAAGGAATTAAAGAAAAGGAAATTCCCTTAGGTTCCAGAATATTAAATATATGTGATTCATTTGATGTAATGACTACCGGTCGCAGTTATAAAAAAGCTCTCAATAAAGAGGAGACAATTAGAGAATTCAAGAGATGTGCAGGGAAACAGTTTGATCCTGAATTAGTTGATGAATTAATTGAACTTATTAAGAATGGAGAGCTTGATGGGAGCTTTGAAAATAAAAATATTTAAATGTAATTATCATGTTAAATGGGGGTAGAGAGTATGTTCGAAGAGTTAGTGGGAAAAATTAATAAATTAGATGGGATAATTTCTTGTAAGATAACGGGTAATGATGATATTGACGAGGTGCATATTATAGCTGACAAAAAGCGTAATCCCAAAAGAATTGTAAGAGATGTAGAGACTATTATTTTAGTAAATCAAGATAAAGATATTGATCATAAAAAAATTAGTATTGCACAGTTTGAACATAATGAAGAAAAACACGATATTGATAGATTAGAAATAATTTCAATATTTAAAGAAAACAATAATCCGATTTGCCACTACAGACTTAAAATAAACGACAATATTTTTGAAGGACAAAGTTCTGATTATCCTGATGAACCATTAATGTATAAAGCTGCTAGCGGAATGGCAAAAATGTTAGAAAAGTACATAAAACTTCCCGGTAAATTAAGAGTAGAAAATGTATTCAAAACAGGATTGAGAGACGAAATTGTTCTTGTCCAAGTTACCTTATTTAATGAACATGGTATGGAAGAAAGATTATTAGGATCTTCATATATAAATCAGGACCTTCCGTTAGCGGTTGGAAAGGCCTGTCTTAAAGCATTAAACAGAAAAATAGTTGGTAGTTATTAATATATAATTAAAGGAGTAATTAGATATGGTTGAATTAATTGATTCACATGCTCATTTAGATTTTGATAAGTTTAATAAAGATAGAGATGAAGTGATTGAAAGAGCAAAAAATAATGGTATTGTAAATATTGTTAATGTTGGTTCGAATTTAGCTTCAAGTCATCGTTCTTTACAACTGAGTCAAAAATATGAGATGATATATGCAGTGGTGGGCATTCACCCACATGAAGCTAAACATCTTGATAAAAATGCTTTGAAAGTACTTAAAGATCTTTCAAAAGCTGATAAGGTTATAGGAATTGGTGAAATAGGTTTAGATTTCCATTATGATAACTCACCTCGAGATATACAAAGGGATGCATTTAGAAAGCAACTTAGACTTGCTAAAGAGGTAAATTTACCAGTGGTTGTTCATAGTAGGGAAGCAGATGATGATACCATTAAGATACTAAAAGAAGAAAAAATGAGTAATCATAATGTATTACTACACAGTTATACGGGAGGAAAAGAGTTAGCAGAAAAAGCATTAGATATGGGCTTTTATTTTGGAGCTGGAGGAATTGTTACCTTCAATAGTGCTTCAGAGTTAAAAAACATAATACAAAGAACTCCTTTAACCCATATTTTATTAGAAACTGATTCTCCTTATTTAGCTCCAGAGCCTCATAGAGGGAAAAGGAATGAACCTCTCTATGTGAAAGAAGTTGCTAAATTTATAGCATCATTAAAGAATACTAATTTGGAAAGTGTAGCGGAGATTACTAAAGAAAATACAGAGAGATTTTTTAATATAAAATAATGTATTCAATTTAACTTTATTTTTATTAAGTATATGATTTAATTATTATAAAGTAAAATCAGGAGGGATTACTAATGAAATATAAAGTGACATATGAAAAAGAAGGACTAGAAGAAATTGTTGAAGCACATGCTCCGGGACAAGCTACTTACCATTTTTTGAAAGATCATGATATAGATATAGAAGAAATAGATGAAGATGATATTAAAATATTACCATATAATGAAGAAGAATAGATATAAAAACCCCGGCATTAGCCGGGTTTGTTTTTTTAAAAGATAATAAATAATTAGATTGCTATATGAAAGAGATTTCATATAGCATTTTTTTATGCGATAAACTTTTATAATATCCCAAAAAATTTAAAAAATAACTAAGATAGGTTAATAAGTAATTGTTTATTAGTAGTTTTTAGAGGGGAACAACTACAAAGATTAGTAGTGGTAAATAATGTCAAAATAAGTTATAATTGTAAATAGAATTCCCGGGAAATATATATTAGGGGGGGTTAGATGGAATTAACCAATAATAATTTTAATTCATTAAACAAACAAGATTTAATGAAAATTAATGGTGGGGGACCGATAACAAGTACTTCACTTGTGTTAGGAGCTTTTGGAGTAGCTTCTGCAGGAATAGCAATTGGATTAGCTGTGGGAGCAGCTTATTATTATTCAACTCATTAGATTTGAGGAGGTGACCTCATTAAAGAATTAAATCAGAATGAATTATTGCAAATTAATGGTGGATTTTTAGTAAGCAGTACAACTGCTACAGTAATATATCTAGCCGCTGGTTTTGGGGGAATAGCCTTAGGGGCTTATGTTGGCTACAATAAGGCAGCAAAATAAAGAAGATAGGGGATGTCTTTTAGATCAATAAGACATTCCCTGCTTTTTAAGGAGGCAAATATAATGAACAAAAAGGAGAATAAAAAAATGACTTTATATACATTACTTAAAGGGCCCATATCAGGGCATAATTTTGTTTTGGGTTTATTTTTTACTACAGCTGCAGGTGTAATAGTGGGATTTTTAATTGGACAGGTAATATACCACTTACTTCAATAAGTATTGATAAATCATGAGAAATATTTTAAATAGAATAAATTTATTACATTTAAAAATATCTACACTAAATAAACTTATTAAACAAAAAGATAAAACTGATTGTGGTGCTGCTTGCCTAGCTACTATAGCTAATTTAAATGGTGTAAATTATCCTACTAGTAAAATCAGAGAAGCAGCCGGAACGGATCAAAAGGGTACATCTGCATATGGGTTAATAAAAACAGCGGAGGATATTGGATTTGCGGCTCAAGGAGTTAAGGCTCAAAAAAAAGATCTAACTAAAGAGATAAAATTGCCAATGATTGCACATTTAGTAAATGATGATTTTACTCATTATGTTGTAATATTAAAGATTAAAAGGGATAAGATTTTTATTTTTGATCCAGGGGTTGGATTAAAATTAATTGATAGGTCAGAATTTGTAGTCAAATGGACTAACATATTAATACTATTTTCTCCTAAAAAATTAGAAAAGAATAATTATCAGAAGAAGTTTGGGAAGTCTTCTTTTATAAGAAAACACCTATTAACACATAAAAAATTATTGATATATATTTTTATAGCTTCATTACTTTATACCGTCTTAGGTATAGCTGGTTCTTTTTATTTTAAATATATGATTGATAGTATTTTAGTTAATGGTCTAATTAAAACTCTCCATATAGTTTCGTCAGGAATACTTTTAATTTCAATACTTAAAGTTATGATGGATGCTTTTAGAAATCATCTTACATTATTTTTAAGTCAACAAATTGATATTAGTTTAATTATGGATTATATTGAACATATTTTAGAACTACCAATATCTTTTTATGAAAAAAGAGAGATCGGAGAATTAATTTCAAGAGTTCATGATTCTGGTAAAATAAGAGATGCTTTATCTAGTGCTGCGATTTCAATAATGATAGATTCTTCTTTAATTATTGGGGGTGGGGCAATTTTATATCTGCAAAGTAGATATCTTTTTAAAATTGCTGCTATTTTAATCCCCTTTTATATATTATTAGTATTATCTTTTGCTAAAAAACATAATATAGTGAGAAAAAAGGAGATGGAAAAGGGAGCAGAATTACAATCTACTTTGGTGGAAACTATTGAAGGTATAAAAACTATAAAAGCTCATAATAATGAGAGAAAGAGTTATATTAATAATGAAAAAAAGTTTTTAAGTTTCATGGAAGAGATTTTTTCCGCAGGAGTGTTACAAAATATACAAAATTCAATTGATAACTTGTTAGCTGCAATAGGAGAAATAATCTTGTTATGGGCAGGAGGTTATCAGGTGATTGAAGGTAATTTAACTGTTGGGCAATTGATTACATTTAATGCTTTATTAGTATATTTTTATGATCCGCTGCAGAATTTAATAAAATTGCAGCCCAAAATTCAAGAGGCCTTAGTAGCTTTAGATAGATTAAAAGAAATTATGGTATTGGATAATACTAAACATACTAAAGAAACAATTGAATTAAAACAAATAGAGGGAAATATTGTATATAAAAATGTCAATTTCATTTATAATATGAAAAATAGAGTTCTAAAAGATATTTCCTTTAGTATCAAAGCGGGAGAAACAGTCGCTTTCGTGGGTGAAAGCGGTTCTGGAAAAACATCAATAATTAAGTTACTAATGAAATTCTATTCTGTAAGCAAAGGGAACATTTATTTAGACGGTAAAAATATAGAAGATATTAATACAAAAAATTTCAGGACAAAGCTCGGATATGTTCCTCAAGATATATTTTTATTTAATAAAACAATAAAAGACAATATAGATCTAAATGGGTGTAAAGATAACCTTAATGAAGTTGTTAAAGCGGCTCAAAAAGCAAAAATACACAGTCATATTAATCAATTACCTGAAAGATATCAAACAGAAATTACAGAAAAAGGAAAGAATCTTTCCGGTGGTGAAAAACAAAGAATAGCTATTGCAAGAGCCTTTTTCAAGAATCCAGATTTAATAATTTTCGATGAAGCGACTAATAACCTGGATTATTCTACAGAGAATAATATATTAAAAATAATAAATAGATTTTCTTCTAATAAGACTGTTATAATAATAGCTCATCGTTTAAAGACCATTGAAAATGTTGATAAAATTTTCTATATGAAGAAAGGAAAAATTACTGAAAGAGGAACTCATGAAAAATTACTTGCTCAAAAAGGTGAATATTATAACTTATGGAATGATCAGAAATATTCTAATTAAAAATGAGGGTATATTAATTGAAATATAAATATTTAGATATTAATAACTTAACCAAGAAGAAATATCAAAAAAACTCTAAGGATAAACTTTTTCTAAAATTAACTATCCTAGCTGTCTTAATTGTAATCATAATTGCATTAATTTGGATGTTTTTTGGAGAAATCGATGTTATAATCGAGACGAGTGGAGTGATAAAATATCAGGATAATATAAGTACTGTCTATAGTATTGAAGGTGGTATATTAAGCCATATAATTTCAGAGAACAAAACACAAGTAACAAAAGGAGATATATTATTTAATATTGAAAGCAGTGCGTTGATTAAAAGAAAGGAATACTTAAGCAATAAAATTAGCGACAATAAAAATAAAATAGCAGATTTGAAATTTATAAGAAATTATTTAAAGAATAAAAATAATTATTCAGAAGAACAATTAAAAACATTGCATAATGAATATAAGAACATAAAAAACAAGGTGAATAACTTAAATGCAAACATTCACTTTAAAGAAAACGAACTTAATATAATGAAAAAATTTATGCCTACAAGTATATCTGAAAGTGAATATAAAAAAGAAAAGAGAAGACTTAGAGATTTAAAATACAAACACAAAAATTATAAAGTTAAAAAAATTCTAGAGATTGAGAAAAAAATCAATAAATTAAAAGATAATAACTTAACTAATAAAATAGAAATAGTGAATATTAGAACTAAACTTTCAAATTATAAAATATCAGCTCCTATAAGTGGGAAAGTACAATTTTTAAAAAACTTTAATAAAGGGGATTATATTCCACCTGGAAATAAAATTTTGAAAATAATTCCTAATAAAAAACAAAATTATTATGTAGAATTATTGATCAAAAACAAAGATATATTAAGAATAGAAAAAAATGATAAAGTACGTTATAGAATTTCATCTTATCCTTACAAGGAATTCGGAGTTGCTGAAGGTAGGATTTTAAAAATAAATTCAGTTGCCACTAGAGTTAATGATAAAAATCATGTGTACAAAATAAAGGCTAGCATTACTAATTATTTAAGTAAAGGTGCAAATATAATAGATGTGAATTATAAGAATGGTATGATTACAAAAGCTTCTATAGTAGCGGACAAAAGGAAAATCCTATACTATGTATTAGAAAAAATAGATTTTATAAACTAACACAATAGGGGTGTTTTGATTGGATATTGAGCAAATGTATTTTGATTATAATTTAATTAAAGAGGAAGTTACTTCATCTTGGACTAGGTGTTTAAAACATAAAAAAAGTCGTTATATAAATCCTGAAACTGCCATAAATGAAGAAAAAAATATATATTATATGGATGAATATATTAAAAAATATTTCTTGAAAAAAGTTGAAAATATTAATCAAAGATTGGACCACAATTATAGTTTTTTCTTAATCAATAATAAGTTTATAATTGAGGAAATTGCAGCTGGTTTTTTGGAAAGTAATAAATTAAAAAATGATGGGATTCAAAGAGGCTTTTCTTTTTCAGAAGAGTTTTCTGGAACCAATGCTGTTTTTTTGGCAGGAAAGTTAAAAAAGCCCGTACATATTTTACCAGGACACCATTTTTGTAGGCCTTTAAATGGGTGGTATAGTGTTGCCACGCCAATAATGAAAGGTGAAAGTATTTATGGATTTATAAACTTAATACATAAAGATTTAATCCGTAATGAAATAATTTGTTTGAACAATCTACTGGTGGAAAATATTGAACAAAAAATTACTGATAAGAAACTGTATCCAATAAATAAAAACAGAAAAGAGCTGAGTGAAAAGCAGTATTTCATTTTGAAAAAACTAGCTATAGGTTTGACTGATAAAGCTTTAGCAAGAGAATTACACTTAAGTAACAGTACAATACAATATCATAAGAAAAAATTATTTCTCCTGTTTAAAGCCCATTCTACAGTCGAAATGATAGTAAAAGCATTCAAATATGGTTTTTTGACTTTTGAAGAGGTAAGTTTTAAAAAGAGGATTTAGCCCTTTATTAATGAAATAATAAATATAACGCTAATAAATAAAGGGGAGAGATATAATGTTTAAGTTATTAATAATAAATCCAGGCTCAACTTCTACTAAATTATCCATTTTTGAAGATGAAAGTGAAGTTTGGAATAAAAACATTAAACATGCAAGTGATGATATAAAACAGTTTGAAAAAATAATTGATCAATTAGGCTGGAGAGAATCACTTGTAAAAAAAGAAATTTCAAGTTCAAATCATGATATTAATGAATTGGACGCCGTAGTAGCTAGAGGTGGAGTTGCGTTAGACCCTATAGTAGGGGGAACTTATTTAATAGATGAAAATATGGTTAATGATTTAAAAATAGCAAAAAATTCCTCACACGCTTCTAATTTAGCAGGTATTATTGCATATAATATTGGGGAAGAATACCATATCCCTGCGTATACTGTAGATCCTATATCTGTTGACGAATTTGAGGATGTAGCAAGATTGTCAGGGTTACCAGAAATCCCGCGTAAATGCCAATCACATGCTTTGAACTTAAAGTCAATTGGGAGAAAAACAGCGGGGTATATTGATAAATCTTTTGGAGATTGTAATTTAATAGGAGTTCATTTGGGCGGGGGTATTTCTATCGCTCCAATGAAAAAAGGAAAAATTGTTGATGTTAATAATGCTAACCAAGGGGGACCTTATTCTCCTGAACGTGTTGGTACATTACCTAGTCTAGATTTAGTAAAATATATTTATGATAATAATCCCGACAAGAATAAATTCATTAAGAAACTTCTAGGTAATGGAGGATTAACAGCTTATTTAGGCACAAATGATGGTCTGAAAATTGAAAAAAGAATAGAAAGTGGAGATGAAAAAGCAAAATTAGCCTATGAAGGTATGATTTATCAGATCGCAAAAGAAATTGGGGCGATGGCTACAGTATTAAATGGAGATGTAGATGCGATATTTATTACTGGAGGTTTGGCTAAATCTAAATATATTACTAATAGAATTATAAAAAAGGTTGAATATATAGCGGAAGTGTTTGTTTATCCAGGAGCTGAAGAAATGGAAAATTTAGCACAAGGAGCTTTAAGAATACTTAGAAATGAAGAGGAATACTTAAAATATGAGGATGGGAAGATAGATGTTGATATTTTTCAAATATAAATGGAGGGTGTTATATGGCTAAAGTATTTTTAACCCGCAAAATACCTGATATTGGTATAGAACTACTAAAACAAAAACATGAGGTAAGTATTTTTTCTGATCAAAAAAATCCAAATAAGCAACAATTAATAAAGAATGCTCAAAATGCAGATGCGATTATTTCTTTATTAAGTGATCAAATTGATGAAGAAGTAATAAATAAATGTAATCACTTAAAAATTATTGCTAATTATGCAGTCGGGTATGACAATATTGACCTTAAGGTAGCTCAGGAAAATAATATAATTATAACAAATACTCCCGGTGTTTTAACTGAAGCTACGGCTGATCTCACTTGGACTCTGCTCTTAGCTACTGCTAGAAGAATAGTAGAGTCTGATAAATATGTAAGGGATTTAAAATTTGATGGTTGGGGACCAGAATTATTATTAGGTCGAAAAACTTATGGTAAAACCTTGGGAATAATTGGCTTCGGTAGAATTGGACAAGCTGTAGCTAAGAGAGCACATGGTTTTAATATGGAAGTTCTATATAATAAAAGGACTCCTCTTGCTCAAGATGAGGAATCTAAACTAGGTGCTAGGTTTGCAGAATTAGATAAATTACTGAAAGAGTCAGATTTTATTACAATTAATGCTTCTTTAAATGACTCTACTTATCATCTTATAGATGAAAAAGAATTTGAGAAGATGAAGGATAATGCTATCATTGTTAATACAGGTCGAGGCCCTATAGTAAATGAAAAAGCTTTGGTAAAAGCACTTCAACAAAATAAGATATTTGGAGCAGGGTTGGATGTATATGAAGAGGAGCCCAAAGTTAATCCTGAATTATTGGAATTAGATAATGTAATTTTAACTCCTCATACTGGTTCCGCTACCACATATGCAAGAAACGAAATGGCAAAGATGGTGGCTAATGATATACTAGCCGCTATAGAGGGTAAAGATCCTGTAAATAGAATTGTATGAGAGGAGCGAAAAGCAGATGAATCAAAATAGTGAGTTTTACGATATTTCTCTAAATATTGAAGAAGGAATGCTTAGTTTTCCCGGTGATACTATTCCGGAATTTAATAAAATAAAGGAAATAGAGGTTGATAATTATAATCTGAGTAATATGATGGTAAGTGTTCATGTGGGTACACATGTAGATGCTCCATCTCATTTTATCAAGAATGGTAAAACTATTAATGAACTTTTACCTGAAAGATTTTTAGGGGAGGTCCAGGTAGTTGAGATTAAAGATGATAAAGAGATAAGTATAAAAGAATTAGAAAATGTAGAATTTCATAGCGATAAAATTCTTTTTAAAACTCAGAATAGTAACATGATATCAGATAAAAATTTTAATAATGATTTTGTATATTTAAATCAAAAAGGAGCAAAGTATTTAATTGAATCAGGGATTAATTTTATAGGAATTGATTATTTAACTATTGAGAGTATAGATACGCAAGAATTTAATGTGCATAAATTGCTATTAGAAAATAATGTAATTGTGTTGGAAGGAATTAATCTTAAAGAAATACCCCCCGGAAATTATAAAATGATTGCTCTCCCTCTTAAAATAAAGGGGGCTGAAGCTTCTCCGGTACGTGCATTATTATATAGATAACAAAAGACTTTATTAACAATTTATAAATTATCAGGCTGATTCTTAAAGGGATTAGCCTTTTTTTATTTTTTATACATGATATAATAAAATCAAAATACAAAAAGGTGAAATCATGAATAAAATTAAAGTTCTAATTTTTGACAAAAACAAATTATATAAGGATGCTATTTCACATTTACTAAAAGACAAAGAAAAAATAAAATCTGTATTTTCAATTTCCCAGTATGAACATGTTATACCAGTAGTAGAAAAGTTTTTTCCCGATTTAATTTTGATCAATAATTTAAATGTTACAAAAAAAGAACTTGAAAAGTTAGTAAAGAATGTCAAAACTATTGATAACAAAATAAATATATTTCTTTTAAAAAATAAAGAAACTATTTTAAATACAAGGACAGAAAGATATATTGATTTAAAAGTATCTGTTACTAAAGATCACAAATATTTATATAGTATGATTACTAAGTATATAAATACAAGCAGTAATGAAAATATAAAAGAAAATAATACTGAATTTAAGTTTCATAACCTTACGAAAAGAGAGATGGATGTTATGAAATTGATTTCTAAGGGGTTTACAAATCGAGCAATATCAGAAGAACTAGTCATCAGTGAAAGAACTGTTAAAAATCATGTTAGTAGTATATTAAAGAAACTTTCAGTAAATGATCGCACACAAGCATTGATAAAATGTTTAAAGAAAGGGATTGTAAAGTTAGAATAAAATTGATGTTTAAAAAGGGTTAATTTTTATTATGTTTTACAATAGGATTGATAATATGATAGAATAAATATGACAATATATAAATGTAAGGAGAGTTATATGGATAAAAATATTGCATCTTTTACAAACACTAAAGATATATTAAACCAATACAACGTAAGATTGAATAAAAAATTAGGACAACACTTTTTGATAGATAATAATATAATGAGGAAAATAATAGAGGCATCAGATTTAAAAGGCGAAGAAAAAGTTATAGAAATCGGCTCTGGTATAGGATCTTTAACCCAGTATTTATTAGAAGAAGTCAAACAGGGTAAAGTAGTAGCAATAGAAAAGGATTCTAGATTTATTAAAATTTTAAAAGACTTGTTTGATGATTATAATAATTTAGAAATTTTAAAAGAAGATATTCTACAAATTCACTGGGAAAAATTTATGGGAAAATATGAATTAGAAAATGAAGAAGTAAAAATAATAGCAAACCTTCCTTATTATATTACAACTCCAATAATTGAAAATCTTCTTTTCTCCCCTTTAAAGATTACCGAGATGGTATTTATGATGCAAAGGGAAGTTGCCAAGAGGTTAGATGCTTCTCCGGGTAATAAAGATTATGGTAGCTTGAGTGTTTTTATCCAATTTCACTATAAAACAGAAATTAAATTTGAAGTGAAGCCAGAATCTTTTATACCTCGTCCAGCAGTACATTCTGCAGTAATTAAACTTACACCTTATGATGAGATCCCTTATGCAGTTCAAAACAAAGATTTCTTTTTTGATGTTGTGAGAGCCATCTTTAATCTAAGAAGAAAAAATATAAAAAATAGTCTTACATTATCTCCTCATCTAAAATTAGATAAAGATATAATTTTAGAAGGATTAAAAGAATCTAATATAGATAAGAGAATTAGAGGAGAAAATTTATCAATTCAAGAAATGGTCTCACTGAGTAATAAGTTTTGGGAATTAAAAAACTAAAAAGAGGGATAAAAATGAAGTTTATCAGCCCTACCGAAGGTAAAATGAGTATACAAGATACTTATAATAGTATTTTATCTTTCATAAAGGATAAACCAGAACAACAATATAAATTGATTATTGGTACCGATTCTCATCCGGGGTTTAGGGAATCAGTATTTGTCACTGCTATTGTTATATATAGAGTTGGCCATGGTGGTAGGTATTTTTACCACAAAAAAAATGTAAGGATGAAGAGTGGATTTAAAAAGAGAATTTATCATGAAGTATCAAGAAGTTTGAAGGTGGCCAGTAAAATTACTGATTATATTTCCTTAGAAGACTCTTCATTGGGTTTGGATGACATTGAAATTCATATTGATGTGGGAGAAAACGGTCCTAGTAGTGAGATAATTAAGGAAGTTGTAGGTATGGTTGTAGGTAGTGGTTATGATGCTCTAATAAAACCTGACTCCTATGCGGCTTCTAATGTAGCTGATAAGTATACTAAGTGATCTCCCTAGAACTTGACAGTCATTGATATTTTTTATATAATCCACTAATGCAAAGATTCTTATTTGTTATTTTTAACAAATAATTAGCTGTTAGCAAGAGAAAGCCGGGGGGGGTTCTCTTATGTCAAAGAATACTTTGAGTGAGATCAAAAAAAATATTTCTCAATATATTGGGAAAGAGGTTATTATTAAGGCAGACCGTGGGCGAAGAAGGTCAATAAATAAAGAAGGAATTTTAGACAAGACTTACGATAATATTTTTATAGTAAAAGTAGTTGACAATGGGGAAGAAAGGCATCTATCTTTTTCATATGCCGATCTTTTAACAGATTCTGTAGAACTCAAATTAAAAGAGGATAAAGAAAGAATAGGGGTAATTTAGGAAATTCAGGCCCCTAAATGAATAAAAAAATAAAATTAAATATTTAGGGGGGCAATTAAACTTGTCATTTGATATGATTGTTGGCCTAACCGGAGGGTTGGGCTTATTTATTTATGGTATGAAACAGATGAGTGAAGGCTTACAGAAAACAGCTGGTAAAAGACTAAGACACATTTTAGCCTTTTTAACTAACAATACCTTTTCAGGGGTATTAGTTGGAACAGGTGTAACTTCTATTGTGCAAAGTAGTAGTGCTACTACTGTTATGGTAGTAGGTTTTGTTAATGCAGGTTTAATGACTTTAACCCAGTCTATTGGGGTAATAATGGGAGCAAATATAGGTACTACAGTAACTGCCCAGTTAATTTCCTTTGATCTGGGTGACTATGCTTTCCACGCTATTACTTTAGGTGCAATAGCATATTTATTTGCAAATAAAAAGAAATATCAGTATATTGGCCAGGTTATATTAGGTTTTGGTATTCTCTTTTTAGGACTTAATATTATGAGTGAAACGATGAACCCATTAAGAGATTCACAGTACATAGTTGAACTAATGAAAAATTTTGGTAGGTATCCAATTTTAGGCGTATTAGCTGGGATGACTATTACAGTTGTAGTCCAGAGTAGTAGTGCTACTTTTGGTATTTTAGTAGGATTGGTTTCAGTTGGTGTTATTGATTTCAATTCTGGAGTTCCTATTTTGTTAGGTAGTAATATTGGTACTACTGTAACAGCTATCTTATCAGCTATTGGCGCAAGTAAAACTGCTAAAAAATCAGCAGCAGCTCACTTTATTTTTAATATTTTAGGTACCAGCATAATGATCTTATTGATATACGTTGTACCTGGTTTTACAGGTCACCTCAAAGAATTATTAAGAGGTATAAGCCAAGTAACTAATAATACAATTAGTTCAGAACGTTTATTAGCTAATACACATACACTGTTTAATGTGACAAACACATTAATTTGGATGCCATTTGTAGGGTTTATGGTTCATCTGGTGAATAAAATAATACCCGGTGAAGATGTTTCAATTGAGAGGGGGCTTGTTCACCTTGATGAAAGGATGTTAAATACACCTCAGGCAGCTTTAACACAAGTTCATAAGGAAGTTACAAGAATGCACAGTATTGTTGAGGAAATGATTATTGAATCTAAAAAG
Organism: uncultured Halanaerobiales bacterium; assembly: GCA_913055675.1. Lineage (GTDB taxonomy): Bacteria > Bacillota > Halanaerobiia > Halanaerobiales > M55B127 > M55B127. The sequence continues at coordinate 25,071 of CAJXKY010000022.1, read as the reverse complement.
GCAGTTATTGAAAAAGATACTGAGATGATTAAACAAATTAGACATAAAGAAGAAATTATAAATGAGATTGAAGAAGAGTTATTGGTTTTTTTAACAAATATTCCTCAGGCCTCTCTTTCTGATGAAGATATTAAAACATTAGATAGCTTTTTTGCTATTGTTGATGATGTGGAAAGTATTGGAGATGATGGTGATAGTATTGCTGATTTAGCGGAGTATGTTATTGAGAATGATCTAGAATTTTCTGAAGAAGCAAAAAAATCAATAGAAAACGCTTATGATATTGTAACAAGTTATTTGGGAGATTCAAGAGAGATTATAAAAACAGGAAATGAAGAAATTGCTGAGAAATTGTTTGCCGGCGAAGAAGAAATGGATGATATATTACTTCAATATAGAGAAGAGCACCTCAAGCGCTTAAATAAGGGGGTTTGTATTCCTTCGGCCGGAATAGCTTATCTGGAAGTATTAGAAGATCTTGAACATATAAGTGATCAGTTTGCTGATATTGCTTATAGTGTTATTGAACGTAAACAAAATAGAATTAGCTAAAATTTTAAAGGGCCCCTTAAAATGGGGCCTTTTATATATGATAGGAGGGAAAATATGGGAAAGCGCATTTTATTAGTTGATGATGAGAAAAATATAAGAGATTTATTAAAGTTCAATCTTGAAAATGAAGGTTATGAAACAATTGAAGCCAAGGATGGTCAGGAAGCTCTTGATAAAGTTCAAGAAAATATTGATCTAATGGTCCTTGATCTTATGTTGCCAAAGATTGATGGCTTAAATGTATGTAAACAAATAAGAAATGACGAAAAAATAGGTAATTTACCAATTATAATGTTGACTGCTAAAAGTGAAGATATTGATAGAATAATAGGCCTTGAATTAGGTGCAGATGACTATGTAACTAAGCCATTTAATACAAGGGAATTGATTGCGAGGATAAAAGCATTATTAAGAAGAATTTCAATGAGTCAAGATTATGAAAATGAAAGTAAAAAGATAATAAAAGTTAAGGATCTAATTATTAATATTAAAAACCATACTGTAAAAGAGAATGAAAAAGAAATACCAATGACCCCAAAAGAATTTGATTTATTAGTTTTTTTAATTAGAAATGATGATCAAGTATTCTCTAGGGATAAACTTTTAAGTAAAATTTGGGGATATGAATTTTCTGGCGATACTAGAACTGTTGATGTTCATATAAGAAGACTAAGAAAGAAGATTGATAAGGACTTAATAAAAACGGTGAGGGGAGTGGGCTATAAATTTGAAAAAGTGGAATGAATATAGTTTAAGAACACAGGTTATAATAGTTTTTGGATTAACCCAAATTCTCTTATTTAGTTTAATATTTTATTTTGTTACTATAAATTATCGTGATTTTTATCTAGAACAAGTTAAAGAAAATTTAAAAAACAATATAAAGTTAATTAAAAATGATGGCTCTATTAAAAATAATATTAACAATATTGATCAACTTGATGAAATAATAAAAGAAGTGGGCAGTTCTATTGAAACGAGAATTACAATTATTGATGTAGCCGGGAAAGTATTAGCAGATTCGAGATATAACCCTTATATAATGGAGAATCATAGCAATAGACCAGAAATTAAAGAAGTTATAGAAGGTACAGAATATGGAATATCAGCACGTAAAAGTTCAACTTTAAACCAGGACATGTATTATGTAGCTTCCTATCAAAATTTAAATGGTGACAGAGTGGTAATTAGATTAGCTAAATCCTTAGAAAACATCAATCAAATTATACGCGGAAATATTTATAGGTATCTTTTGTTTTTGCTAGGTCTACTATTTTTAAGTAACCTAATAATATGGTATTATTCTAAATCTATTATTAGGCCTCTGAAGAGGATCAAGAAAATGGCTAAAGAGATAGCTACAGGTAAAAGTAATAAGATAGAAGATGTAAAGTATTCAAATAGTGAATTAGGTAGTTTAGTTCAGGAATATAATAGATTAGGACAGGAATTAGATAGTAAAATAGATCGAATTATGGAAGAAAAAAATAAACTAACAGCTATCCTAAATAGTATGACTGAAGGTGTAATTGCTACTGATGAAAAAAAGAAGATATTAATGATGAATCCCACGGCTTGTGAAATTTTAAATGTTACTTGTGATGGTATTGAAGGCAAGAACTTCTTAACTCAAATTAGAGATCACAGATTTGATGAGTACTTAAATAAAGTATTAGAAAAAGAAGATAATTATAGTATGGAAATTACTTTTAAAAATCCTAATAAGTTATATTTGGAATGCAACTTTCAAACTATAACAGATTATAATGACCAAATAATTGGGGCTGTAATTGTTCTAATTGATGTTACAAGATTGAGGGAATTAGAGGAGATGAGAAAAGATTTTGTAGCGAATGTATCACATGAATTAAAAACCCCTTTAACTTCTATCAGGGGTTATGCTGATACTATAGTAGAAAATGAAATACAAGATTATGATACAATAAAAAGATTTGTAGGTGTTATAAGTAAAGAAGCTACAAGGTTGAATTTATTAATTAATGATTTATTAGACTTATCAAAATTAGAATCAGGTTACTTTGAATTGAAGCCAGAAGAGTTAGATAATATATTGGATAAGCCGCTCAGAATATTACAAAGTGAAGCAGAAAAAAAGGATATTGAAATTATAAAACAGTTTGATGATAATTTACCCCTAGTAAAAATGAACAGATCACAAATTGAAAATCTTCTTATTAATTTAATTGATAATGCAATTAAATACAATGAAGTTGGAGGCAAAATACTTATACGTGCCTATAAAAAGAATAGGAAAGTATATATGGAGATTGAAGATAACGGTATGGGCATTCCAGAAGAAGACCAAGATAGGATTTTTGAAAGATTTTATAGAGTTGATAAAGCTAGGTCAAAAGATATTGGTGGGACTGGAATTGGTCTTTCTATTGTTAAACACATTATCAAAGGTCATAACAGTGAAATAGAGGTAAAAACTGTAGAAGACCAAGGTACAAACTTTAAATTCTATTTAAACATTGCCAACTAAAAATATTGTTAACATAAATGTAACATTAAATTAACATCTATTTTATTTATAATTCTATTTTTATATGTTAAATTTATAAATGTAAAATAACAATTTATTTAGAAGAAAGGAGTTCAAATTTAATGTCCTCCAATATAAAAATTGAAATAAAAAATTTAAATTTCTTTTATGATGATTTTGAAGCATTAACTGATATAAATATGAAAATTAAAGAGAATACTATAACTGCCTTAATTGGACCTTCGGGTTGTGGTAAATCTACATTTTTGCGTGTTATAAATCGGATGAATGACCTGATAGATGGTACTACAGTTCAAGGAGAAGTATTATTAGATGGTAAAAATCTCTACAGTTCTGATGTTGATGTGGTTCAATTGAGAAAAAAAGTAGGTATGGTTTTTCAACATCCAAATCCATTTCCAAAATCAGTTTATGATAATGTAGCATATGGTCCACGTATTCATGGTTTAAAAGATAAGAATGAATTAGATGAACTCGTTGAAAGTAGTTTAAAAGGGGCAGCTTTATGGAGTGAAGTAAAAGATAGATTAGATGAACCGGCTTTAGAACTTTCCGGTGGTCAACAACAGAGACTTTGTATTGCTAGAGCTTTAGCAGTTAAACCAGATATATTACTAATGGATGAACCCGCTTCAGCTCTAGATCCAGTAGCTACCGCTAAAATTGAGGAATTAATGTCGGATTTAGAAAAGAACTATACAATTGTTATAGTGACTCATAGTATGCAGCAGGCTGCTAGAGTTTCAGATGAGACTGGCTTTTTCTTAATGGGAGAATTAATCGAATTCGGTGATACTGGCAAGATTTTTGAGAATCCAGATGATCAAAGAACAGAAGATTATATTACAGGCCGTTTTGGTTAATAAGGAAAGGTGAGATAAAATGCTACGAAAAGGTCTAGATGAAAATATAGAAAAGTTAAAAAATGAAATGCTTTTAATGGGTAGTCAAGTTGAAGAAGCAATTGAAAAAAGTATAGAAGCATTAAATGAACAAGATGTTGAACTTGCAGAAGAAGTAATGGAAGATGACGACCAAATTGATGAATATGAACTAGAGTTAGAAGAAATGTGTACAAGATTAATTGCTACTCAGCAGCCGGTTGCTAAAGATTTAAGAACTATCATTGTGATTTCTAAATTAGCAACTGACTTAGAAAGAATTGGAGATCATGCTTCTAATATTGCCAACATGGTAATCAAAATAGGTGACGAACCGCTTATTAAACCTTTAATTGATATTCCAAGAATGACAGATATCGTAACAAGAAGAATAAAAAAGAGCTTAGAGGCATTTGTTAATCTTGATGTTGAATTAGCTCATGAAATTGCTAAAGAAGACGAAGAAGTGGATGTATTAGATGAACAGATTTTGAGAGAATTACTTACTTTTATGATTGAGGATCCTAAGACGATAAGACAAGCTATGTCTTTGATATTTATTAGTAGATTTTTAGAAAGAATTGGTGATCATGCTACTAATATATGTGAAAGAGTTATATATATGGCAACTGGTGACTGGAATGTTTCATATTAATTAAGGTGACTTTTTTTATATAGTGAAAAATAAAGGTATAGGTGTTGATTTAACAAACAAAGAATTTGAACTACTTAATTTTTATGTTTTCTAATAAAAAATTTGAAAAATTTATATAAATACAATAAAGAGTAGGAGATATAAACTGGCAAAAATTTATTATTTAATATTCAAATGTGTTTTTTTATAATCTTAGTTCTTTTAAAAGAAATTATGCTGTACTTAACTTTCTCATTAAAAAATCTCTTTTAACAAATTATTAACTTATTTGTAAACTTTTATTCATTTGTTCGTAACAATTACCTGTTATGATATAAATGTAGTCCAAAAAAGATAATAATTATTCTAAGGAGGAATTAATGAATGAGAAAGAGCTTACTTATCGTGTTATCTGCTTTATTGGTTTTGACATTAGCTACAGGCGTTGTTGGTGCTCAAGATAATAATTTAACTATCCAGGGTTCTTCTACTGTATTACCTATTGCTCAAAAGACTGCTGAGGTATATATGGAAAAATATGATGTGAATATTTCTGTCAGAGGTGGCGGATCTGGTAATGGTATAGCTGCCCTTATTGATGGAACTACAGATATTGCTGACGCATCAAGATTTATTAAAGAAAGCGAAGTTAAAAATGCAGTAGACAATGGTTACTATCCTGTTCCACATCGTGTAGCTATGGATGGAATTGCTGTTGTAATCAATCCTTCAAATCCAGTTGAAAACCTTACTTTAGATCAACTTCAACAGATTTATACTGGCGAAATTACAAACTGGAGCGAACTTGGTGGAGCAGATAAAGAAATAGTTGTTGTTTCTAGAGACTCTTCTTCAGGAACATTTGAAGTATTTAATGAAATCGCTGTAGGAGGCAAAAGAGTTACTCCTAATGCTTTACTACAGGCTTCTAATGGTGCTATAAAAAGTGTTGTTTCAGATACAGAAGGCGCTATTGGTTATGTGGGTTTAGGTTATTTAGATGACACCTTAAAAGCTGTAAAAGTAAATGGAGTTGCTCCAACAAATAATACAGTTGCAAGTGGTGAGTTTCCAATAGCTAGACCATTATTCATGTTTACCGATAGATGGCCAGAAGGTTTAACACTCAGATTCATTAACTTTGTTAAAAGTGCAGAAGGACAAAAAATAATTGAAGAACAAGGATTTGTTCCCTTATTCTAATCATTTATAAAATTTAACTATGATTACTGAGGGGGGATTATATATCCTCCCTTTATTTACATATTTTAATTTATTATAGAGGTGGTTTAATGGACTGGAAAACGAAAGAAAAAATTATTAAATATATATTATTATTTTTTGCTTTATCATCAATCTTTTTTCTTACAGGGATTGTAATAGTTTTATTTAGAGAAGGGTTACCAATTTTTAACAAAATAGGTATTATTGATTTTATATTTGGCAAAGAATGGTATCCTACATATGACCCATCATCCTATGGTATTTTATCATTAATAATGGGTTCATTATTAGTAACCTTTGGTGCCATGGTGTTTTCTGTTCCAATTGGTTTAGCATCTTCTGTATTTATATCATATATTTTACCTAAGAAACTTAAGACTTTTGTGAAACCAACCATTGAATTATTAGCTGGGATTCCGTCTGTTATATATGGTTTATTTGGAATGAAAATATTAGGTCCTTTTTTAAAAAATGTATTTGGATTACCAACTGGGTTAACAGCTCTGACTGCTTCAATTATGTTGGGAATAATGGCTTTACCAACAATTATTAGCTTATCTGAAGATGCAATTACTTCCATTCCTAAAAGATACAGGGACGCTTCATTAGCGTTAGGAGGCACTAGATGGGAAACTATTAGTAAGGTTATATTGCCGACAGCCAGTTCTGGTATAGTTACTGCTGTAATTTTAGGTATGGGGCGAGCAATTGGTGAAACAATGACCGTACTTATGGTTGCAGGAGGAGCGGCAGCAATGCCGAGTAGTTTTTTAAAACCTGTGAGACCTATGACTGCTACAATAGCAGCTGAAATGGGTGAAGCTCCCGTCGGAAGCGAACATTATCAAGCACTATTTGGAATTGCTATCATATTATTTATAATAACATTATCTTTTAATATTTTAGCTGATTTAGCTAGCAGAAGATTCAAAAAGAAGGTGAGTGGACAATGATGGATGGGAATCTCAAATCTCGTCATAGGAAACAGAAAATTGTTTTTGCAATACTAGGGGTTACTCTTTTATTAGTTTTAGCTATTTTGGCTACAATTATTTATTTCATTTTTGTTAGAGGCATAGGGGTAATTAGTTGGGAATTTCTTACTGCTATGCCCCAAAACGGGATGACAGAAGGCGGAATTTTTCCCTCTATTGTTGGTACGTCGTTATTAGTATTGGGAGCAATTATCTTTGCTACACCCTTAGGTGTTTTTGCAGCAATTTATATGACTGAATATGCTCATAAAGGAAAGATTATAACAGCTATTCGAGTAGGGGTTAATAATCTTGCTGGAGTTCCATCGGTTGTATTTGGACTTTTTGGTTTAGGAATATTTGTTAAGTTTCTAGGATTTGGGGTTTCTGTTTTATCTGGTTCATTAACTTTAGCTATAGTTATACTACCTACTATTATTAGAGCTTCGGAAGAAGCACTTATGGCTGTACCAGATGAATATAGACACGCTTCTTTTGCAATGGGAGCGACTAATTGGCAGACGGTTAAAAATGTAGTCCTTCCTTCAGCAATGCCGGGAATTTTAACAGGGGTTATTCTTGGTATCGGTAGAGTTGCTGGTGAAACAGCACCAATAATATTCACGGCAGCAACTTTCTTCAGTATGAAATTGCCTTCATCTGCTTTTGATGAGGTTATGGCTTTACCCTATAACATATATGCCTTAGTTACAGCAGGTACTTTTCCCGCAAAACAGGTTCCTATTGCTTATGGTACTGCTTTAGTATTATTAGCATTAGTATTAATAATTAATTTAATTGCAATTGTATTAAGATTAAAGTTTAGTAGAAATCAGGAATAATTATTTATAAAAAAAGAAATTGATTATAAAAAGGTGTAAATGCCTTTTTATAATCAATTTTATATTTAAACATCATCATTTTTATCTTTTTTTAAAATAAAACATTTAAAGGTTAAAAGAAGTAAAACCTTTACTTTTTAATTTCTGAATGTAATAGTTGATATCATCTGGAATATAAATATAAAGAAATTCCAGTTTGCCTTCCACTTCAACATCTTTTAAATTGGCGGGGATCATGGCTGATTCTCCTTCTTTTAAAGTTTCAACATTATCTTCACCATATTTTATCAAACCATTATTTTCTATGCAGGTTATTAAAGCAAAGTCATTATGGTCTAATTTAAAATAATTCTTAACTGTGACTTTTTCTGAAACAAAGTGATTTGAAATAGTTAATACCTTTCTTTTATATTCCGGAGTTTCTTTTTTATAGATTGATTCATAACGTTCAATATTAGAATTTAAGTCAGTAGCCTTAATACCTTTCCCAAGATGTAAATCCCTTGACTTACCATTTTCATCGATTCTATTCCAATCATATAGTCGGTAGGTAGTATCAGAGTTCTGCTGTATTTCTACAAGCATTAGACCGCTTCCAATTGCATGTACAGTACCAGCTGGTATATAAAAGAAATCCCCTCGCTGTACATTAATAGCATTCAAATAATTTTGTAATTTTCCTTGTTCTATTACTTCTCTAAGATGGTTTTTCCCTTTAATATCATTAAGTCCAATATATAATTTTGCATTTTTTGTAGCACTAAGTACATACCACATTTCTGATTTTCCATTGCCATTTTCTAATTCTTTCGCCAATTTATCATTAGGATGAACCTGTACAGATAATTTTTTGGTAGCATCAATTATTTTTAAAAGAAGCGGGAATTGACCAGCGGAATTATACCTATCCCCTAGTAGTTCTTCTGGGAACTCTTCAATAAGTTCTGTTAACTTTTGGTTTTTATAGCCTCCATTTTTCACGATACTTATACTATCATTATTTGTCGAAATCTCCCAACTTTCCCCCACATTTTCTTCCTCAATATCTCTATTAAGGAAAGTTTTTAATCGATTTCCTCCCCATATTTTATTTTTGTAAATCGGGAAAAATTTCAAAGGATACAGTTCCATAATTATTTAACCCCTTTCTTTAATTTTATAAAAGTAATAATAAATTAAATTCATAAATAACTAATTAAAAATTAATAAAGTTTATATAAATATAATAAATATTCAAAAAAACGTTTTGCAGTTTCAAATAAAGTATGATAGAATATTAAAAGAGTAATTCATAGAAGGGAATGCAGAATATGATAAAGAAATTTTCTAAATACTATTTAAACCACTGGAAATTATTTTTGGTTGATATGGTTAGTGCATTTTTAATGTCTAGCCTTGATTTACTGTTTCCTGTAATTATGCAGCAGTTACTTGATAAATACTTTCCAAATAAAAATGCCAATATGATTATTAGGTTATTGATTATATTATTTATTTTATATGTTTTGAGATTAATTTTCCAGTATATTGTTCATTATTGGGGTCATGTCGTTGGTATAAGAATGGAAACTGACATGCGAAAAGAACTATTTAACCATTTACAAAAACTATCTTTTAAATTCTATGATAATACCAAAGTCGGTTATTTAATGTCGAGAATAGTAAATGACTTAAATAATGTCTCAGAATTGGCTCACCATGGTCCTGAAGATCTATTTATATCGGGTGTAATGTTATTGGGTTCTTTTATTATACTATTAGTTATGAAGTGGGAATTGGCGTTATTTACATTTGCCATTTTACCTGTAATGTTCTATTTTTCCCTAGTTTTGGGAGAGAAGATGTATATTTCTTTTAAAGATATCAGGGAAAAAATAGCAGAAGTTAATTCAATTGTTGAAGATAGCTTAAGCGGGATTAGGGTAGTAAAATCATTTACTAACGAAAATCTAGAAGAAGATAAATTTAATGATGGTAATCAGCAATTTAGACAGTCTCGTGAATTTGCAATGAAGAACATGGCTGTTTTTCATTCTGGCATGAATTTTTTTACAAACTTAATTACTTTGTTTACTGTATCAGCAGGTGCATATTATATTTTCAATGATACTTTAACAACAGGAGAGCTTGTAGCATTTATTTTTTATGTAAATATGTTTATGAACCCGATTCGAAGATTAGTCAATTTTAATGAACAATTTCAAAAGGGGATGGCGGGATTTAATAGGTTTTTAGAACTTTTAGATGTAGATCCTGAAGTTGATGAAAAAGAAAATGCTATAAAACTAGATAAAGTAAAAGGAGAAATCAAGTATAGAAGTGTATCGTTTGGATACGATAATCATAAAAAAGTATTAAAAGATATTAATTTAGATATAAAACCTGGGGAAACAATTGCTTTTGTTGGTCCTTCAGGTGTTGGTAAAACAACACTTTGTAATCTTTTACCACGCTTTTATGAACTAGATGGTGGGGTAATATTTATTGATGAAGTAAATATAGAGAATATCGAACTGGAGTCTTTAAGAGAAAATATTGGGATAGTTCAGCAGGAAGTTTTTCTTTTTAATGGAAATATAAAAGATAATATCTCTTATGGAAATTACTCGGCATCAGAAGAACAAATAAAAGAGGCGGCTGTAAAAGCAAACGCTCATCAATTTATTATGGAATTAAGTGAAGGATACCATACCAAAATTGGTGAGAGAGGAGTAAAACTTTCAGGTGGGCAGAAACAACGTATATCTATAGCAAGATCTTTTTTAAAAAACCCACCAATATTAATTTTAGATGAAGCCACATCTTCTTTAGATAGTGAAAGTGAAAAAATTATTCAATCTTCTTTAGAAAGACTTTCAAAAGATAGGACTACTTTAGTAATAGCACATAGATTATCAACGGTTAAAAATGCTGATAAAATTGTTGTTTTAACAGAAGAAGGAATTGTTGAAAAAGGGACTCACCAACAATTAATTAATAAATCTAATGGAGTCTATAATAGGCTTTATAAAACTCAATTTAATGGAGCAGATAAAGACCTATATTTTGAGTAATTTTATTAAATTGCATCTATAAATAATTTAACAACAATGGCCAGAGACATGGTTACAAATATAGGCTTAATAATTTTACCGCCATGTTTAATAGCCATTCTAGTACCTATAAAAGCCCCTAAGATCATTGATAAAGCCATGGGTATACCAACAGAATAAACAATTCTTCCATGGTATGCAAATAGTATAAGAGAAGTAATATTACTAGTAAAATTTAATATCCTTGCATTAGCAGTACCGATAGTAAAGTTAAATTTAAAAAATCTAATAAATGCATAAAGTAAAATAGAACCGGTTCCGGGACCGAAGAAGCCATCATAAAATCCAATTGTAAAAGCAACAATACTACCAATAACTATGGTTTTAGTGGTTACTCCTTGGAAATCATTCTCGGTTCCTACATTCTTGTTAAAAAGAGTATTTAAGGCTACAAAAATCAAAAGAACTAATATAATGATTCTTAAATATTGTTCGTTGATTTGTAAAACGGCTGTTACCCCTAAGACTGCTCCCAGAAAGCTAAAAGGGAGAATATATTTAATTAAAGGGATATGTATCTTTTTTGATTTCAGAAAGGTCAAGGTGCTGGTAAAAGAGGCATTGGTAGCCGAAAACTTATTTGTCCCCAGAGTTAGATGAGGGGGAAGTCCAGCAGCCATGAGGGCTGGTACGGTTAATAATCCACCACCGCCAGCTATAGAATCTAAAAATGAAGCAGCAAAACCGACTATACATAAAATTATAATTGTTGTTATTGACAAGTTCATCACCTAATTCATTATATATTTGTTGATTAGATATATTCAAGATATTTATATAAAATCCTTTTATTTTTTGGAGTTGATTTCTTATGGATAGATATAAAGAAGGTAAAAAGATATCATATATTACAATAATAGGAAACATATTTCTTGCAATAATAAAAATATTTATCGGGATATTAGTTGGGAGCGCAGGCCTAATAGCTGATGGGTTTCATTCTGTATCTGATACAGCTTCCACGATTGCTGTTTTAATTGCAATTTATGTTTCAAATAAACCACCCGATGAAGAACATCAATATGGACATGGTCAGGCTGAATCGATAGCTGCAAAAATACTAGGAATATTATTATTGCTTACAGGTTTTGCATTAGGTTATAATATAATTAATGAAATATTGAAACAAGAATACGGAGTTCCTGGGATTTATGGATTATGGGCAGCTATATTGTCAATTATTATTAAAGAGGTGATGTTTAGATACACTTATAAGATTGGAGAGGAAACAAACAATCAGGCTTTAATTGCAGATGCTTGGCATCATAGAAGTGATGCAATATCTTCTATAGCAGCCGCATTGGGAATATTAGGGGCTAACCTGGGTTATCCTTTATTAGACCCTATAGCAGGTATTATAGTAGCTATATTAATTATTAGAGTGGGCTGGAATATAATTGTTGATGCCATTGATTCTTTAATGGTTAAAGCTCCCTCGGACGAAGATAATCAGGAAATAAGGAAGATAGTAAAAGAGGTTGATGGAGTTGAAGAGTTAAGGGATTTACGAGCTCATTATAGCGGAGTTGACCTTTATGTTGATCTGAGAATAGTTGTAAATGCACAGCTAACTGTAAAAGAAGGCCATGATATTTCTATGAAGGTTAGGGAAGAGCTTTTAAAAAAATGTGAACAAGTTAGAGAAGTAATTGTTCATATTGATCCCAAAGAATAAATTTAAGTAGAATATTAACATATAAAAATCAAGGAGGAATAACGATGAACAAAAAATTATATCGTTCTAAAAAAGATCAAATAATTGGTGGTGTTTGTGGTGGGATTGCAGAGTACTTTGGAATTGACCCAACTCTTGTTAGGCTAGCTTTTGTACTATTTGCTTTAATAGAAGGAGCAGGAATTATAGCTTATATAATTGCCTGGATTATAATACCTGAAAGACCAGAAGGACAGTCTACTAAAAGCGAGGAAGAAGTTTATGATGTAGAATTAAACTCTGATGATAAGGATGAACAAGGCGAATATAAAGCTGAAGAAAAAAGTTCTCCTCATGAGGAAAAAAAAAGTAAAGAGCAAAGGAAAAGAGCCTTAGGATTAATTTTAGTAGCTTTGGGAATATTTTTCATAATGGATAGTTGGATTCCAGGTTTCTATTGGAGAAGATTCTGGCCTGTAGTCTTGATAGGCTTGGGTGCTTTATTAATTTATAGGGAGGCTACTAATAAATGAGCAATGAAAACAGAAACAGGTCTGCCTATATAATGGGGTTGTTTTTAATAGGTATTGGATTATTGTTTTTATTAAACTCCCTAGGAATTGCAACTTTTAGGATTTGGTATCTTTTAAGTAGATTTTGGCCATTAATTCTAATCTTGATTGGTTTAAATATAATACTAAAAAAGACAAAATTATGGTGGATAGTACCAATTTTAATTTTTGTAATATTTATAGGCGCTATAGTAATGCCTGAACCTATGATTCGTAGGTTTGACACTGGTTCATTTACTTTTTATTTAAATGACCAAGAGCGTTCTGGAGTATACAAAGAAGATAGAGAATTTGATAATGAACTAAATAAACTTAAGGTTAATTTAAAGTATGGCGCAAATCGTTTAAGAGTAGGTAAGATCATTAATGAAGATAATTTATATGATGTTGATATAGATTACAGGGGGGAAGTACCAACTGTATATTATAATAGAACCAATAATAATGGCGACCTAAGAGTAGAACAAGCCAAAAAAATTAATGTAGGAAATGGTTCTGAAAAATGGGAAGTTAATTTAACAAATAAAATACCAATAGATATTAATGTGAGTGCTGGAGCGGGAGACTTAATGTTGGATCTAGAGGGTTTAAAAGTAGATGATTTGAATATAGATGCAGGACTGGGGCAAATAAGTATTAGATACCCAGATTATAATAATGAGACTGAAATTTCTGCTGGAGCCAGTAATATTAAATTAGTAATTCCAGAGGAGACAGCTTTTCGTATTGAAACAAGTACAGTATTAAACAATATGAATTTTGACGAGGTCGGTTTAATAAAGGTACAAGATGATATATACCAGTCAATGAATTATGGAGAGGTTGAAAACAAGATTAAAATAAAGCTTTCAACCTCAGTTGGTAATATTAAAGTTCAACATAATTAGATAGTTTTACTGAAAGATAGGCGGCCAGGAACACTTTGATAAGGTCGCCTACTATAAATGGAGTTACCCCGGTTGTGACAGCAGGTAGAAATTCTAGTCCTGCAAATATTATTAAACCAGAAACTCCTAATACATAAATTGCAACAAGACCTAAAATCATGTATAGTGACTTATTTAAAAACTTTTGCTTGCCTATACCTGCGATATATCCTGCAGCCAAGAAACCAAATATGTATCCGCCTGTAGGGCCAAATAAGATTCCTATTCCCCCGGTACCTCCAGCAAAAACAGGTAGTCCAATTGCTCCTATCAAAACATAAATCACTTGTGACAGAAAACCATATTTTTTTCCCAACAAACCACCCGCCATCAGTGCAAAAAATATCTGTAAGGTGATGGGAACGGTGGGAAAAGGAATATGAATATAAGCTCCAATTGCTGTTAGAGCTGCAAATAATCCAGTTAAAATTAAATACTTTGTTTTAAATGTACTTTCCATAAATTATTAAGTCTCCTTTACATAACTTTTTTTAACGAATTTTATTATAACAACTAATAAATAAGATTGCAATAATTTTATTAACAGGAAGGATATTTCTTGTTAACAATGAAATATTATAAGTGGATGAATAAAATTGTTTTGGAGGTGATGGTTGACCTTCAATTCTATTTAAGGGGGTTAATAATGAAAAATAAAATGCACGCAGTTGTAAAAGAAAAACCCGAGTATGGAGCAGTTTATAAAGAAGTAGAAATACCAGAGATAGGTCCCGAGCAGATTTTAATAAAAGTAAAGAGTACTTCTATTTGTGGATCTGATTTTCATATATATAAATGGAACAAATGGGCTCAAGACAATATTAAAACACCTCAGATTATGGGACATGAAGTAGCAGGAGAGGTTTTAGATATTGGTTCTCGAGTTCAAAAAGTTAAAGAAGGAGACTTTGTGTCTAGTGAAACGCATATACCCTGTGGTCATTGTTATCAATGTGAAACAGGACAAGAACACATTTGCAGGAATATGAAAATACTTGGTGTCCACCAAGATGGTGTGTTCGCTGAATATGCAGTATTAGAAGAAGTAGATGTGTGGAAGACAGACCCAAGTATAGATAAAGACCTTGCTTCTATACAAGAACCTTTAGGAAATGCTATTGATACTATATTACCAGGGGAAGTAGCGGGAAAAGACGTATTAATAACAGGTGCAGGACCTGTGGGTTTAATTGCGATAGCAGTAGCGAGAACTTTTGGTGCAGCAAATATTTTAGTTAGTGAACCAAATGAATATCGTCGTAATCTCTCATATGAGATGGGAGCAGATCATGTAATAAATCCTATAGAGGAGAATTTACTAGAAGCTGTTCAAGATATATTTGGTCAAAAAGGTGTTGATTTTACCGCAGAAATGTCTGGACATCCTGATGCAATAAGAGAAGGTATCAAGGCGGTTACTCCAGGAGGAATAGTTTCATTGCTTGGACTCCCTGATGATGAAATAAGTTTAGACTTGACTAATGATATCATTTTTAAAAATATAAAAGTAATAGGTATAACTGGTCGTAAAATGTTTAGTACCTGGCATATTGCTAATAACTTATTAAAAAATGAGAAAATTAATCTTTCGCCTGTAATAACGCATAAAATGCCCTTAAAAGATTTTGAAAAAGGCATGAAGTTAATGGAGGAAGGAAATTGTGGAAAGATAATTTTAAAACCTTAGGAGGTTTTATATTATGAATGATGACTTTCAAGATTTCATGGAGAAAGAATTAGAAGAATTAAAAGAAGAAGGTCTGTATAATACGATCAGAACATTAGAAGGACCACAAGGCTCATGGGTCGAAATAGAAGGAAAAGAAGTACTAAATTTTAGTTCTAATAACTATTTAGGTTTGGCAAACCATCCTGAAACTGTGCAGGCTGCTAAAAAAGCATTAGTTAATTATGGAATAGGTCCAGGTGCAGTTAGAACTATAGCTGGTACTATGGAATTACATAACAAATTAGAAGAAAAACTTGCAGATTTCAAAAAAGTAGAAGCGGCTTTAACCTTTCAATCCGGATATAACTCTAATTTATCAGTAATTCCTGCTATTGTAGGTAAAGGAGATGTAATATACAGTGATGAACTAAATCATGCAAGTATAATTGATGCTTGCCGCCTATCAGGAGCTGAAGTAAAAGTATATAAACATGCTGATATGGATTCTTTAGAAGAAATACTTAAAGAAAAAAGAGAGGGCAAAGGTTTGATCGTGACTGACGGTGTTTTCAGTATGGATGGTGATGTGGCTAAATTACCAGAAATTGTAGAGCTAGCTAAAAAATATAATGCAATAACCATGGTCGACGATGCACATGGTGAAGGAGTTTTAGGAACTCACGGAAGAGGAATTGTAGATCATTTTAATTTGCATAATGAAGTTGATATTGAAATCGGAACATTTTCAAAAGCAATTGGTACAGTAGGCGGTTGTGCAGCTGGAAGTAAGAAGTTAGTAGAATATTTAAAACAAAAGGCAAGACCGTTTTTATTTAGTTCTGCTGTTACTCCACCTGATGTAGCTGCTACCCTAAAATCGATTGAAATACTTGAAGAAGATGATTCATTAGTACAAAAATTATGGGACAATGGAGATTATTTCAAAGAGCAAATGAAAGAAATTGGTTTTAATGTGGGTAATAGTCAAACCCCAATTACCCCTGTTATGCTTGGGAAAGCAAAAACAGCGTCTGAATTTTCAAAGAAGCTTTTTGAAGAGAACGTATTTGCTCAATCGATTGGTTTTCCAACTGTCCCAAAAGGGAAAGCTAGAATTAGAGTAATGATTTCTGCTGTTCATAGTAAAGATGATCTTGATTTTGCTTTAGATAAATTCAAAAAAGTAGGTAAAGAATTAAATATAATAGATTAAATTATAAATATATTAAATAAATAATATGTCTTTAAGCACAGGTTATAAAAATTCTCCTGTGCTCTTTTATTTATAAAATAACCAGATTAAATAAAAATCATTTAATAATAATTTTGAGGAGCATTGCTGATGAATAGAAAAAAATTAAAAAAAGAGGCGTGTACTAAAATAGATGAATATAGTGATGATATTCTTAAAATAGTAAAAAAGATATATGATAATCCTGAAACAGGATATAAAGAAAATAAAACGACAGAAGTTATTAAAAAAGAATTTGCAAAATTAAATCTGGAAACTCAAAACAAAATATCTATAACGGGAATTAAAGCTCAAGCAAAAGGTAATAGTGAAAATCCTCATTTAGCTATTTTAGGAGAATTAGATGCAGTAAAATGTAAAGAACATCCTGATGCTGATAGTGAAACGGGAGCTATTCATGCCTGTGGACATAATAATCAAATAGGAATTATGCTTGGAGTAGCATATGCATTAGTTAAAACTAATTTGATAACGAAACTCAATGGTTCAATAGACTTTCTTGCTGTTCCGGCTGAAGAGTATATTGAATTGGAGTATAAAGAGAAATTAAGAGAACAAGGTAAAATTAAATATTTTGGTGGTAAGCAAGAACTGATTAGACGAGGTTATTTTGATGATATTGATTTGGCAATTATACCTCATTCTATGGATTTAGGTGAGATGAAAGATATTATTATTGGACCCCAAAGTGAAGGCTTTATTAGAAAAAAGGTTAGATTTATAGGTGATGAAAATCTAAGTGAAAAAATATTTGAACAAGAGATTAATGCTTTAGATGCTGCAGTATTAGCTATCAATGGTTTAAGTACTAACCGGGGTTCTATTGTTGATAAAAAAAACACTAGAATATATTTAAATAATGAAGAATTATTAAAAAAATCGTGCTCTGTAATTATGGAAACATATGTAAAAGGAAATACAGTTAAGGAGTTAATGTCAGTTAATAAAATAGTTAACAGGCGAATAAAAGAAGCAATACAATCGATTGAGGTTCGAGCAGAAATTAATGATACCCCTGGATATCTTCCTTTAATAAACTATGAAGGATTAATGGATATACTTATTGATAATTTAGATGGTATAATATCAAAAGAAAAAATGATTAAAAATATTACTTTAGAAGGTTTTTTTGATTCTGGAGACCTATCTCATATGATTCCAGTTTTACACCCGTTTTTTTCAGGTGTGAAAGGACGACTACATAGCAATAACTTTAAAACTACTGATTATGATAAAGCAGTTATTACTCCTGCAAAAGTCCTTACAAAAACTATAATTGATATTTTATTAGGGCCAAAAAAGCGACTAAAAAAGTTAAAGACTCCATTTCAGAATAAAGAGGAATATTTAACATTTTTAGAAGAAATCTCCTAGTAGTTATAAATTGTAATTCTTAATTACAGGTGTTATAATAGTGATGGCAATGATTATAATTTGGTGGTGTTTAAATGAACCAATTAAGTATAAAGGCTCATGCAAAAATTAATTTGTTTTTAAATATAACAGGTTTAAGAAATGATGAATATCATGAACTCGAAATGGTAATGCAATCTATCGAGCTTCATGATAATATAATAATTACACCACGGAAAAAAGGAATTAATATAGATACTAACAGTAATGAAATTCCCATTGGATCTGATAATTTAGCATATAAAGCTGCGGAAAAGATTATTGAGGAGTCTGATTTTTCAAGAGGTGTAAATATATTTATTGATAAAAAGATTCCTGTAGCAGCTGGGTTAGCAGGTGGGAGTACAGATGCTGCAGCAGTAATAAAGGGAATGAATAATTTATTTAATTTAGATTTAGAAGACCATACAATTCATGATATAGCTCTAAAGGTTGGGAGTGATGTTCCTTTTTGTTTAAATCCGGGAACAGCTTATGCAACCGGAAGAGGAGATAAACTTGAATATCTAACCGCATTAAAAAAATATAAAGTTATATTAGTTAAACCTCCAGTAATGGTGAGTACTAAAAAGATATATGAAATGTATGATGATTTGGATCAAAATATAGAAGTACCTGTAAAGAAATTGTTAAAAAATATAAAAAAGAAAAAAAGATTAAATATTAAAGATGGTTGGGCGAATGTATTAGAACCTGTTACCAGAAATGTAATTAAAGAAGTTGGAGAAATAGAAAACATTTTACGGGATAAAGGTTTTGAATTTACGCTAATGACTGGTAGTGGGCCGGCAGTATTTTCGTTAGTTTGCAAAAATAGAGAAGAAGCTGCAAAACAGTTAGTTAAAAATTGGCAAAGGGACCAAGACTTTATTATACTCACTGAAACTATCTGACAAATATAAGACAGGATAAGTGAAATGGGGGAGGCCGAAATGAATTTTGACGCGTTGGTAGTGGCTGGCGGCAAAAATGATGGGGCTTTAAAAAATATCTCGGACAAGCAATATGAGTCATTAATTGAAATTGCTGGTAAACCTATGGTAGAGCATGTAATTGATGCTGTTAAAAAGGTTGAGGAGATAAATAATATTGTTATTGTAGGACCAGAAAAGATAAATGATATTTCGAAAGGTGATTATAATATTATAATTCCAGAGGGGCGAATGATAAATAATATTAAGCGTGGGATTGAAGCCCTTAATAACCAAAACCATATATTAATAATAACTTCTGATATTCCATTAGTAACTCCGGAGATTATTAAAGAATTTTTACATAGATGTAAAAAAGAAAAGAGATATGATTTATTTTATCCTGTGATATCTAGAGAGGTTAATTTAAAAAGATATCCAGAAGTTGAAAGGACATATGTCCACCTTAATGAAGGGATTTTTACAGGTGGGAACCTAGTTTTGGTAAGTCCCAATATAATTCAAGGTCCACTTGATTGGTATAATAAAATTCTTTCTCTCAGGAAGAAGCCTTTAAAAATGAGTAAAATGTTGGGATTTAAATTTATTATCAAATTTATTTTTAGGAGGTTATCTATTTCAGCAGTAGAAGATAGAATTTCTGAAATTATTGGTCATGATTGTAAAGCACTTATATTAGAGTATCCTGAAATAGGATTTGATGTAGATAAACCGAGCGATTTAAAGATGATGAGAGAAAAATATTTAAAAACTTAAACTAAACAGTTGATATTTGGTTTTAACTTGTTATAATAGACACATAATTATTTTATAAAAATTTATATAAAGGAGTAGTGAGTAGTTAATGAGTAAAATGAGTAAAAGAGATGTATTAAAAAAAGCTGAAGAATTAAATGTAAAATTTGTGCGACTTCAGTTTGTAGACATTTTAGGAATAATCAAAAATGTTGCTATTACAATTGACCAACTAGAAGCAGCGCTTGAAGGGAAAATCATGTTTGATGGTTCTTCAATTGAAGGTTTCACAAGGATTCATGAATCTGATATGTATTTAAAACCTGATTATGATACTTTCGCAATATTCCCGTGGCATAAACAAGAAGGTGCAATTGCAAGATTGATGTGTGATGTTTATACCCCGGATGGTGAACCATTTATAGGTTGTCCCCGCAACACATTGAAGAAAGTTATAAAAGAAGCAGAAGAAATGGGTTATGAAATGTGTGCTGGACCTGAACCAGAATTCTTTCTATTTGAAAAAGACCAGGAAGGCAATCCCACAACAATTACTAATGATAATGGAGGATATTTTGATCTTTCACCTGTTGACTTAGGGGAAAAGGCAAGACGAGATATTGTGTTGGCTTTAGAGGAAATGGATTTTGAGGTTGAGGCTTCCCACCATGAAGTTGCACCCGGCCAACATGAAATTGACTTTAAATATACTCCAGTTTTGAAAACTGCTGATAATATAGCCACTTTTAAGTTTGTTACAAAGCGAATTGCAATGGAACATGATCTTCATGCGACTTTTATGCCCAAACCTATTTTTGGAGAAAATGGTTCTGGTATGCATGTTCATCAGTCACTATATAAAAATGGGGAAAATGCGTTTTACGATCCAGATGATGAACTACAGTTAAGTGAAATAGCTTATCATTATATAGGAGGTCTACTAAAACACTCAAAGGCATTTGCTGCAATTACAAATCCTATTATTAATTCATATAAAAGATTATTACCAGGATATGAAGCACCAGTATATATAACTTGGTCAACTCAAAACAGAAGTGCTTTAGTAAGAGTACCTTCGGCTAGGAAAGATGGTACTAGATTAGAATTGAGAAACCCCGATCCAGCAGCTAATCCTTATTTAGCTATGGCGGTTACCTTAAAAGCTGGTTTGGAAGGAATAAAAAATGAAATAGATCCTGGGGAACAAACAACCGATAATATCTTTGATATGAATGCAATTGAAAGAAATAAAAGAGGTATTGAAAGTTTACCAGGCGATATTATGAAAGCAGTTGATTTTTTAAATAATGATGAAATAATCAAAAACACTTTAGGGCAACATATTTATGAGCACTTTGTAGTTGCCAAAGAAGTAGAATGGCATGAATACAACACAAGGGTTCATGATTGGGAACTTGATCAGTATCTTATGAAATATTAAGTGTTGGGGGGTTGCATTATGAGAGTTGATATCAAAAATCAAATTAGAAATCTTTCTTTTAATAATCTTACTACTCGCCTCATATCATTTTTAGCGATGTTCACAGCTTTTGTAGCTGTTGGAACTTATTTACATATTCCTGGGCCAAGCTCTTCATATTTTAATTTAGGGGAAGTGGCTATTTACATTGTTGCTCTGATATTTGGTAGTAAAGCAGGAGGTATTGCTGGGGGAGTAGGATCTGCTCTTATGGATATATTTTTAGGATATTCATTGTGGGCCCCTTTTACTTTAATCATTAAAGGTTTAGAAGGTTTCTTTGTTGGTAAGATTGCGAAAGAAGGAGATTTAAAGAGCAATATATTAGCTATAGTTGTAGGTGGTAATATTATGGTTATTGGTTATGCAATAACTAAAGGATTTTTAATAAGTTGGCCTGCTGTTATTCCAGAAATAGGAATCGATTATGCTCAGATGATTATTGGAGGTTTAGTCGCATTACCCTTATCCAGGCAGATAAATAACTTGTTAAAATAACAAGGGAAAATGTTTGTTGTTCTTAGTATGTGATAAGGTGCAAAGTCTTGACAAAATTAAGTTATTCTGTTATACTTCTTACGGTTAATCATGGCAATTTAAATTAGATTTGAGGTATATTAATGACTCCGTATGTTAGTGATAAAGATTTGTATAAATTTAAACTTGCTTTAATATTAGGTCATGGGAATAGGATAAAAAAGTTATTAAGGAGATATCCTACTGAAAAAAGATTTAAAAATGCAAGGCTGAATGAAATTGCAAACACTATTGGTATTAAAGATTCAAATTCAGAAATTATATCTAAATTGGATAACATCGATGATGTATTTAATGAGATGGTTACATTCAAACCAGACCAAAGGTGGAGTAAAAAGCCTAGCGCGTCTAAAATAATGGGAATTGATACTGAATATTTAAAAAGTGAATTAGACTGTATTCAATATAGCGTTATGGAAGATCTTAAAATTGTTGATAATGGCTTTATATTTACTAATGATAAGTTGGCTCCTTCCGTTAGTATAAAGGAAGGTATTAATTATTTAAGGTCAGTTATTAATAAACATAACCCCGAAGTATTAGTAGGTCACAATTTCAACTCTGATATTAGTATTTTAGAGAATGCTTATATGAGGGATATTCCTGAACTTTATTATTATGATGATACGATGAATCTAATGCAGTGGAGTAATCTTTCTAACATTGTAGGTAGCTCAGGATTAAATAAAGTTGTTACTAATTTATTTAAACTTGATGTAGTAGATTTGTTTACTGCTTATGATGATTTAAGTCTATTGATGGAATATGGTATGAAAGATACAATTTATCCTATTTTAATAAGACATTTTATTATAAATGATGAAATGCCGGAATTGAATTTCAATTTTGAAATTAATAATGTAATTAAAGATGAGAATAGAAAATTGTTAAAAACCGATTCAATTAACCTGTAAGGGGGATTTATGATGTCAGAGTTACTGACAGTGGTGTTAGCCGCTGGTAAGGGCACTCGAATGAAATCTGATACTAATAAAGTATTACATAAAGTTGCCGGTAAAGAAATGGTTAATCATGTGATAGATACTGCTGATAAAATTTCTTCTAAAGTGATTTGTATTGTAGGACATCAGGCTGATGATGTTAAGGAAAACATAACAGCTGATGTTAGTTTCGAACTTCAATCTGAGCAATTAGGCACTGGTCATGCTGTTATGCAGGCCAGGAATGAAATTGAAAATCATAGTGGAGATGTTTTAATTTTATATGCAGATATCCCTTTAATAAAAGAAAATACATTGCGGAATATGCGAAAATTTCATGATGACCAGTCAGCAAATCTAACTATTATGACAACCCTCTTAAAAAATTCTACAGGATATGGTAGAATAATAAAAAATGAGAACTCTGAAATCATTAAAATAGTTGAGGAAGATGATGCTACTTTTAAAGAAAAAAAGATAAAAGAAATAAATAGTGGAATCATGTGTATAAATAGTAATAGTTTAATTAAGGCTTTAGATGACCTAGATAATGATAATGCACAGGATGAGTATTATTTAACTGATGTTGTTGATACTGTTCGTGATGAGAAAGGGAAAATTCTTTCTTATCAAATTGATGATGAAGAGGAAATAACCGGAGTTAATGACAGAGTTAATTTATCAAAAGCCGAAAAGACTATTAGAGAAAGAATTAATAAAGAACATATGATGAATGGAGTAACAATAATTGACCCTCTAACTACATATATTGATGAAAATGTAGAAATTGGTGCAGATACGATTATATACCCTTTTACTTATATTGAAGGGGAAACTAAAATTGGTTCTCATAATATTATTAAACCCCATAATCATATTATAAATACTAAAATTGGTGATCACAATAATATAAAAAATAGTAATGTAATAAAAGAAAGTACGATTAAAAATGAATGTAACATCGGCCCTTTTGCTCATATTAGACCGGGTTGCATTATTGCAGATGGTGTGAAAATTGGTGATTATGTTGAAATTAAAAAAGCTGATATAAAAGAAAAAGCCAAAGTACCACATCTTGCATATGTAGGAGACGCTGAAATAGGTTCTCAAACAAATGTGGGAGCGGGCACAATATTTGCTAATTATGATGGAGAAAACAAACATAAAACTATTATTGGTAATTCAGTATTTATCGGCAGTAACTCTACTCTTGTTGCCCCTTTAAATATAAAAAATAGAGGGAAAACAGGTGCAGGTGCTGTAGTTACTAGGGATGTAGAGGAAGATACAACAGTAATAGGAGTTCCTGCCCGTGAATATATTGAAAACAAAGATGGTTAAAGGGGGATAATATGTCGACTTATAGTGATAAACTAAAAATATTTGCTGGGAATTCCCATCCAGCTTTAGCCGAGGATATCTGTGAATATTTGGGTACAGAATTATTAGATGCTCGAGCTAAAAGATTTGCAGATGGTGAGGTAACAGTTGAAATTAATGAAACTGTAAGAGGTGCCGATGTTTTTATTATTCAACCTACAAGCCCACCAGTTAATGAGAATATTATGGAACTTTTAGTAATTGTTGATGCATTGCGAAGAGCTTCTGCTAGAAGGATTACTGCGGTAGTTCCTTATTATGGGTATGCAAGACAGGATAGAAAAGCTAAACCTCGTGATCCAATTACAGCCAAATTGATGGCTAATATATTAACTGCAGCTGGTGCCAGAAGATTATTATCAATTGATTTGCATGCACCACAAATTCAGGGTTTTTTTGATATCCCTGTAGACAATCTTTATGCAGCCCCATTAATGGTAGATTATTTTCGCAAAAAGGAACTCAGTGATTTAACAGCAGTAGCACCAGATGTAGGGTCAGTTAAAAGAGTAAGATCAATTGCCGAAACGTTGAACATTCCAATGTCTATTATTGATAAAAGAAGACCTAAAGCAAATGTAGCTGAAGTTATGCATGTTATAGGTAGGTCAAATATCCAAGACTCAAATGTTATTTTATTTGATGATATAATTGATACTGGTGGCACAATAACTCAGGCAGCAGAAGCGCTTAAGGAAAATGGAGCAAAAAAGGTTTTTGCATGTGCTAGTCATGGTTTATTTTCCGATCCTGCGCTTGAAAGATTGGATAATTCGTCTATTGATGAGGTGATTGTTACAGATTCCATCCCCCAAAAACATAGTGATGGTTTGGATAATTTGACAGTACTTTCT
>CAJXKY010000021.1 GCA_913055675.1 uncultured Halanaerobiales bacterium | reverse complement strand
ATGTATTCCTGAACTCGTTAAACGAGCTAGGGATAATGGAGTTGTGTACCCTCCGAAACGAATAAGTGTTGCCTAACGGGTGGAAACTTAATTACAAGACTTCGTTTAAATCTATCTAGTAGTATATAGCCACTATGGTATATATGAAGTAATAGAAGCTCCTTCCGAAGCGTAGCTAGTACTATGGTGTAAATCTATGATTTAGTGGGAGAGGTTCACGTATTTGTTCATAAAAAAGAGATTGAATGCTTTCAATATATTTAAGGTTAACCCTAGGAGTCTAATTGGTAAATAATACTTAGATTGATAGACAACAGGAGACTTTAATAAAGAAGTTTTTATAAAGTATTAAAAATTCTATGAAGTGAGTTCTAAATAAGAGGAAGAAATCTAATTCAAAACATAAAAAATAGATCATATAAGGAGTAAAGTCTCCGCTAGTGATGAAAAGCCTAAAAAAGGACAAGTGATTTCTCAGATGTCTTTTTAAAGTTAATGTTTAAAGAGATTTGAGGTCTTTACATGATAATAATTGTAATGATACTAGATATGATGAGGATATCTTAACAGATATGAAGGATAAGCACAGTAGTTTACTAGGCAGTAATTAGAATAAATTAAAAAAATAAATAGAGCCATGAAAAACTAGATATAAAAAGCCCCCTTATAATAGTTGAAATTATGAGGGGGCTTTGTGTATTATTATACTTATCTATTTTGAGAATGAACCGTTTATTTCAAAGCCAACATAGATAATATTAATATTTTGTTCATCATCTAAATAGAATTTATCAGATTCAGAATCATACTCTTTTTCTGAGTATTTATTATTATTATAACCAAAGTATAATTTTTTATCTTTATCTATTTCATAATCTACAAACATATTTAAAAGTTGATATTTATTTTTTCCTCTAGAGCTAGTATCATATTCCTGCCAAGGTGAGATATTATAGTTAATATGGAAATATAGATCATCTCTTAAAGCTGTATCGAAACCTAAAAAATAGTTCATAACACTAACATCATATTCATCAATAGTATCGGTAAAAGAATTACTATTTTTAAAAACAGAGGAGAAGTTAGCAGCGTTACCATAGATTCTATATTCCCCCTTTTGTAATTCAGCTGGTTCAACGGGCATCATATAATCAGTTTGCCAATCAGTCAGCATTAATGATGATATGTAGCTTGAAGCACCGTAAGGCAACTCAGAACCATTAAAAAAGGTCTGAGCTTTTAATTGATTGTTTCCTACTCCAATAAATAAAAATAATAGAACTAAAACAATTATTAATGATTTTTTCATTTTTAATCTTCCTTTCTTTTTGCAGGATTTGTAATAAGTAAATAGAATTATTAATAATTATAACATATATAAATAAATTTAAGTATTACCCGAAAGTATAATATTAAAAAAAAGGGGGGACAAGAGTGGATTTTTTAAACAAAAAAGATTGGGAAAAATTATATAATTTTCTATTAGTTGTAGGCAGTAAGAATAGTTTAGATAATTATATTGATTCAGTTATTAAAGAAATGGATAAAATTATTCCATATTATGCAGCCAACTTCTTTACTTATAGTGATAAAAATATAGCATCTAACAAATTGAAGTATATAAATATTTCAAATAAAACTATTTGGGAATATGAAAATTATTATCATGCTTTAGATGATATTAAAGAAAAAACCTTTAATCAAAAACACTCTATCAAAAGCACAGACATAATGGATTATAAAAAATGGGAAAACACGGAATTTTTTAATGACTTTCTTAATTATAACAATCTATATTATTCCTGTGGAGTAGACATTCATTATCAAGACAAACTATTAGGGACTATTGGACTTTTTAGAGAAAGTACTGACCCAGATTTTGTGTTGAAGGACTTATATATATTGAATATATTAAAAGATCAAATGGCAAATCAAATGTATAAATTAAAGACAATTGAAAAATTAAAGTTACAACAAAAAGAAGATAATATAAATTTGAAACTAGAAATAAGTGAAAAAGCATATGAATTAACAAACAGAGAAATTGAGATAATAGACCATCTACTTACTGGTAAAAATAATAAACAGCTAGCTGATGATCTCTATATTTCTATCAATACTGTAAAAAAACATTTACATAATATTTTCAAAAAAACTGAAGTTAATAATAGAACTGAGCTAATTTCCTTGATTTATCAAAAATAACCCAGATAACTCCATCTAAATATATGATTTAGGTGGTGATGATTTGGATATTTTAAATTCATTCAAATATTGAATTTAAAATCACTCTTTCCCTTGATTTTCAATATATTCTTTAATCGTTTCGATAGCAGTACCACTAGTGGATATAATACAATATTTTCTAGATTGAAAAGCAGATTCACATTAATATCTTATCAAATGTTTCTCATATTTCATTTTAATAAGACTTATAGATACAAGTGTTAAATAATTTAGATAATTGGACTTGTGAGAGGGTTCAAATAAAATATAAACATGATCGTTTTCTCCTCCTAAACTCTAAAATATTACAAATTTTGTCTTATAAAAGGAATTAATCCAGGCAGATCAAGCTATCTATTTTCTTGCGGCGAATTCCCCCTTTTTATTATTGTACCCAGTTATGGATGGTACTGTGACTAGTTGGTACATCTATGATTTCTTCAACTTTCTGTAAGAAAGATCACGGATTAATTCAAAAGACACTTCTTTTAATACAGGTGATTGCCTGTCATTAGCAGGTATACCAAGGTATTGATCTAAAAAGATAATGATAAGTTCCGATTGTATCTTTGTAATACCTCCGCTTTAACTCGATTACCCCAAACAAAGTCTTCATTTCTCTTTTTCGAAAACCTTTATTATCTAATACTTCTTTATTACGTTCTTCCATCATTCTTTCACTATTAAAAGTAGTACCTTTTCAAGTAATTTTCTTACTCTGAAACAGAGTACTCTAAAAAGTTTTCGCTCTAAATCCTTGCTATTATCTACAATATATAACATTTTTAAAATGAATTCTTTTTTTTCAAGAGGCCTTACTCCTTTCTGTTTTTTGATTTTTCTTGTGAGGCCTCTTTTCTTTTAAAACGATTTGTAAATATTTAGAAAAATAGAATTTTTTTATAATTGATTGAAGGAAAATAAATAATTTTACTTAATACTATTTATAATGGATAAAATTAGTCAATAATTTGTATTTTACGTCATAATAAATTAACAAATGTGGTGAAATCTTATGAAAAAATACCCTGATAGCGAATCCCGTAGATTAATAGTTATTTTTTTAATAGGTAGTATATTTCTATCTGCCTTATGGAAAATACAGGAAATATTATTAGGATCTCAAACAAATAGCGCAGCATATATTTTACCGGTCTTATTTGGTGGTTTAAGTACGGTATTTATATATTATTTTTATAAAAAACACAGTCAGAAAGAAAAAGAGTTAAAAGAAAACAGGTATAAAAAATTATTTAATAATATTAATAATGCAGTAGCAATCTATAAACCAATAAATAATGGAAAAGACTTCAAACTAATGGATATAAATTTTAAAGGTGTGCAAATGAGTGACTTAAAAAAGGGAGAAGTTTCAGGTAAAAAATTCAAAGAACTATCATTAAACAAAGATTTTGCAGAACTTATAAATGTTTTTAAGGAAGTGCAACGCACTGGACAGTCTAAAGAATATTTATTGGAGGTTTATGAACAAGGGAAATTAAAAACCTATCAACAGAATTATGTATATAAATTGAGGTCCGGAGAGATAATAAATATTTATGAAGATTTAACAGAACTTAAGTTACAAGAAAAGAAGATAAAAAATAAGAACGAGTTATTAGAGGGATTAATGGATAATCTTACCGTAGGAATAACTGTAATTGACAAAGATAAAAATATTAGGCATTTAAATAAAGGATTTACCAAAATAACCGGTTATACTAAAGAAGATTTAAAAACTTTAAATGATTGGTTTAATAAAGCATATCCAGATCCTGAGTATAGAGAAAAAGTACAAGAAGTCTGGAAAAAGAAAAGTAAAAAAGAAAGTTCTACAAGAGATTTTGAAGTAGTATGTAAAGATGGAACTAAAAAGTTTTTACACTTTAGGGTAAATTATGCTGGAGATAAATATATAATAAGTTTACTAGACTTGAGTGAAAAAATTAAATTGAGGAACCAATTGGAAGAAAAGAAAGATTATTTAAAAAAGATAATTAGTAATATACCTGAAATATTATTAATACTTGATGAAAAAGGTGAATATCTTGATATATGGACTTCTCAACATGAGGATTTAGTTGGTCCGGCCTCTGAATTAAAAGGTAAAGGAATTAATGATATCTTGCCTAGTAATGTGGCAAAGAAATATATTAAAAATATTGAAACAGCAATTAAAACTAATGAACAACAAACTTTTGAATACTCATTAATGCTAAATGATCAAAAAAAATATTTTGAAGCAAAATTAATATTACTTGATAATAAAGGTGAAAACAAAACCCAAATTTTGGTTTTAATCAATAATATTACTGATCGGGTTAAAAAATCTAGAATTTTGAAAAATACTAAAGAAAGACTTGAACTAATAATTAATGCTACAGATTTAGGTATCTTTGATGTTGATTTTCGTGCCGGAAATGTAATTGTAAATAGAAATATCCATAAATTAACAGGTTATTCCAAAAAAAATATAGATAACTACATAAATTTTTGGCTAGATAAAATACATGAAGATGATAAAAACAAGGTTATAGAGACGATAACTAGTCATATTAATAGTGATAAGACTTTTTTCAATGTAGTGCATAGAATTAAAACAAAAGAAGGAAATTATAGATGGTTTAGACTGATTGGAAATTTGATAGAAAGTAATAATATTGGCGATCCAATTAGAGTTGTGGGAATACTTCAAGATATTAATCAGAGAAAATTAACTCATATAGAATTACGGGAACAGAAAGCACATTTTGAACAATTATTTGCAAATTCAATTGAAGGAATAGCTTTATTGGATAGTGATTGTAGAGTTATTAAAACCAATAGTAAATTTCAAGAAATCTTCGGATATAAATCAGCAGAAGTAAAAGGAAAAAAGATTGATAGTTTAATCACTCCTGCTTATATTAAAGATAAGGCTTTAGAGTTTAATAAGCAGGTTATGAAGGGGAAAGAGTTTAAAAAAGAAGTAGTAAGAAAGAAAAAGGATGGAACCAAAATTAATGTTTCTGTACATGGATTTTCTGTAGATTTAACTAAAGATAAAACAGGAATTTATGCTGTATACAATGATATTACTCAACGGAAAAAAATAGAAAATAGAATTAAATATTTATCATATAATGATGAGTTAACGGATCTATATAATAGAAGATATTTTGATAATGAATTAGAGAAAATGAATAATTCTAGACGAAGACCCATATCTATCATAGTAGGTGATCTAGATCGGTTAAAAAAGATTAATGATACATACGGTCATAGTGAAGGAGATAGATATTTAAAAAGTATGGCTAAGATACTAAAACATGTAGTTAGAGATGAAGATATTGTGGCAAGATTAGGTGGAGATGAGTTTGCAATATTATTACCTGAGACCAATAAAAAATCAGCAGTAAATGTGTGTAATAGAATCAAAGAAGAATGTGCAAAGTTAAGTGATAAAAGAGAATATCCAATTCCTTTAAATATTTCTTTAGGATATAATACGATTCACTCAAAAGGTGAAGACCTTTATACTTGTCTAAATAAAGCTGATAAAAAAATGTATAACAAAAAAGGGAAAAGTTTGAAAGCGAAAGTTGTTGATAAAAATTCATAATAGATTTAAAATGTTTACCCCACTGATTATAGTGGGGTTTTAGTTATTTAACAGGCATGTATTTAACCTATAGGTTAAAAGCTCTGTATTTCAGATCGCGATTTATGAATTAGCTGATGACATGCTGTCGTGGGTAATTTTGAATTTAAAAGAAGGTTAAAGCAAATTTGCGTTCCGAGCTACACGAATCACATTTACGCTAACTATAACTAGATGAGTTTGCAAAACAAAATGAAGTCCCTATTGTGCGAAAGTTATTACATTAAATATGACGAATATATGAAATGAAAGATTTAGAGTAATTATAAGCTGTTTTTGGGAGTTTATTAAAGCTTATGTCATTTAATCATAGTTGAGTGTAATCTATCAATATTAATTTTTAACAAAAACATACGATTATTATAGACAAGGATATAAAATTTATGTTTTACTAACGTAGGATCTAGAAAATCTTTTGCACCTAGCCTAATATAAAGTTTAATTTAAAATACATATATAAGCTTAATAAAGTAACTTGGGAGAGAAAAAAGCAATAATTTATTCATTTAAAAAATTGATATTATAACATTTGTTTTTACTATAGATTATTGCAGACCAAAAATGAAAATCTGAAATATTAACAGAACGCTCTTATATAGTCCGTAAAATAGAGTGTTGTAAACAAATTATAAATAATATTAAGAGAGTTTTTTCGTTATTATTGGTAAAATTCCATAAAATCAAAGAATAATATAAAGGGAAATAGTAGTAAGTGAACTATTCGGCATTGAAATACCGAGCTTCATAGTCGCTTGATCTTATGGGACACAAGATGAATTTCACCCGCAATATCGATCAAGTTACCTATTCGGGTAGTCCGTACCCACTACTCCTATCTAGCATAAATGCTAGACTCAGAGATACTTTTATTGCTCAAGATAGAAGTGTAAGCACCTCTATAAATGCTTACTAGAAGATTTAGTGTCTTCTATCTACAACGAACCCCCTGAATATTTTACACAGTAGAGGTTTAGCTACTGCAACCTCCAATATTAACTTGTAATTTACATCCATATTATAATAAATCATGGAGCAAATATCAATTCTTTAAATTAATATTTGCTAATCTTTATATCTCCCATTTGAAAAAGGGAGGGTTACGGATTATTTCCTAATTTTAAAAAAGAAAAGTTAGGAGGGATAATTAATTGCTTAATCAATTAAGTAAAACAGATAAGATGGTAAGACAGGATAAAGAAACTTTAAAGAGAGCAAAAAAGGTTCTAAATGTTCGTAAAGATAAAGATTTTGTGGAATATGAAGAATATCTATATTTATATAAAAAGTATAAGAAAGCTCTGAATCAGGCCTATAATATCTTTGAAATAAGTGATACTTACCAGGACAAATTAATTAAAACTAAAGAGACTTTAAAAAATAAAATTGAGGAAAAAAATAAAATTGAAAAGAAATTAAACCAAAAGATTGAGGAGTTAAAAAACACTCAAGAAAATCTAAAAAATAAGAATAAAGAATTAGAAGAACTCTCTACAAGAGACCAGTTAACTGGATTATATAATCGTCGAGAATTTGAAAAAGTCATCAAAAAAGAATGGCGATATGCAATACGGGAATTAGAACCAATTTCTTTAATCATGATGGATATTGATAATTTTAAACCATATAATGATAATTATGGACATCTGGCAGGAGACCATTGTTTACAGAAAATAAGTAAATGTATGATGAAAAGTTTAAAAAGGCCACGAGATTTTGTAGCTAGATATGGGGGAGAAGAATTTGTTGCTATTTTGCCTGAAACAGGTATAAAGGGAGCAAAAGTTACAGCCGAAAGACTTAGAAAGAAAATATATAATTTAAAAATACCTCATAAATATTCTAATGTAGAAGAATATATAACAATTAGTCTAGGAATTGCTACTACTAAAGAACCTGATTTATTTTTATTTGAAGAGCTACTAGATGAAGCCGATCAGGCGCTTTATAAAGCAAAGGAAACAGGCAAAAATAAAATCGAAATTAAACAAATGGATTTTTAAAAAGGAGTGAATAAAAAATATGAAGGAAATGAATATATTAAATTTAAGAAATAAACTTAACAGATATGGAGTGATTATGAGTTTTACGGGCCCTTTTTCACAAGGGATTATAGAAGAAATAGGAGATGCATTAAGAAATTATCTGGAAACGAAAATGAATTCTAGAGGAGAAATATTTAAAGTATTTTCAATATTTATTGAACAAACTCAAAATATTAAAAATTATGCATATCAATTACCCGACGAAAATACACAAGAGGAAATATTACTTTCCGGTATCTTAAATATAGGGTTTAAAGATGAAAAATACTTTGTAAGTTCCGGTAATCTTGTAAAAAATGAAGATGTAGAAGAACTTAAAGAGCGATTAATGAAAATAGAATCTTATGACAAAAAAGAACTAGCAAAAGTTTATAGAAAAATATTAAGGTCGAAAAAAGAGGATGATAACGATGGAGCAGGGTTAGGACTTATTGAAATGGCTAGAAAAGCAAGTGAAAATATTGTTTTTAATTTTGAGGAGACCGAACAAGGTTATCATTTTTTTACTTTGACTATTAGAATATAGGAGTTGAGGAGGAATAAAATGGAAGCTGTCAAAATAGATGCCACAAAGTCGTCACCGAAAATTATGTTTAAACCTGAAGATAGGAAATTGAAAATAAAAGGGGAATCATATCCAGAAGATTCCTTTAGTTTTTATGAAGATATCTTTGAATTGATGGAAGAAGCAGTAGAAAAGTACCAAAGTTTTACTCTTGAAATTGAAGTAAGTTATTTAAACACTAGTAGTACAAAATCTTTTATGACTTTACTAGATATCGCTGAAGATGGCTTTAAACAAGGGAAAGAATTTAGTGTTGATTGGTATTATAATGAGGAGAATGAGCATGCTTATGAATTAGCTTTAGATTTTAAAAGTTATTTAGAGTTACCTTTTAATATTATTCCAAATTAATATCATTTCGAAATAAGGTAAGGTTTAAAAGGGGAGAAACTTTATATGGAAAACAAAAATAGTATGAAGTCTCAAATAACAAAAATAGTAATAATCACCTATATTATAACAAGTTTGGTCTCTTTTTCACTTATTTACATAACCTTAAATAATAAAGTGGAGGACTTGGGCACTAAATTTTCCATCCAATATTTATTGAAGGAAAAAAATAGGATTACAACTCCTATTGAAAGAGAGATTGCATTAGCTCAAAAGCTTGCTGATACACCTACTATAAAAAAATGGACCCAAAATGAATATGATAAAGAACTAAAGATGAGGGCAATAGAAGAACTGGAAAGCTATCGAAAACATTTTAGGGACAACAGCTACTTTTTTATTATTGATAGTTCAGCAAATTATTATTTTAATAACAAATCTAACGAATTTGAAGATAATCAATTAAGATATACTCTTGATAAAAATAATGAGAAGGACGAATGGTATTTTGCTACTATGAAAGAAGTAGATGACTACACCTTAAATGTTAACTATGACCGGGAATTGAATACTACTAAAATTTGGATTGATGCCATAGTCTATAATGCCAAGGGAGAAAAGACTGGAATGGCAGGTACAGGTTTGACATTGGATAAATTTTTAAATGATTTTTTAAAGCCTGATAGTAATTTTATAACCCCGATTATGTTTGATCAAAACGGCTTTGTCCAAGCCTATAAGAATGAAGAATATATTAAATTATCTGCAATTACTGCCAGCTTATCAGAAGAAAAAAACAAAACTATATTTGATTTATTAAATAATGAAGATCAAAATAAGATAAAAAATGTTATGTCCAGTCTGCAGAATGAAAAAAAAGAAGTAGGTACAACTAAAATAAACTTAAATAATGAGAGTCGACTAGCAGCTATTTCTTTTATTCCTACTCTTAATTGGTATATAATGATATTATTGGATTCTTCAGAAATTTTTAATATATGGGACTTTACCCCCACTATAATAACATTAATTACCTCAATGCTTTTACTAGTGATTGTTATAGTATACTTTATAAATAAAATAGTCATAAATCCTATTAATCAGTTAACTGGTTTTACAGAAGAGATTGCTGCTGGTAACTATGAAAAAAATATCAGTATTGATTCGGAAAATGAAATTGGTCGTTTGGCTGGATCATTTAATAAAATGACATCTACAGTTAGAAAACACACCAATAATTTAGAACAATTGGTTGAGGATAGAACCGAGAAACTTACGAAAACTAATAAAGAGCTTTCAAAGAAAAATAAAAAGATTATGGATAATATTAATTATGCTAAATATATTCAGCATTCTATCTTACCTGATGTTAATAAATATGATGATTATCTTGAAGAACAATTTATTTATTGGAGCCCGCGTGATTTAGTTGGAGGAGATTTCTACTGGATCAAAGAGATAGAAAATAGACTATTAATTGCTGTTATAGATTGCACCGGTCATGGTGTACCAGGTTCTTTAATGACAATGACTACAAATGCTGTTCTTAATAGAATAGTAGATAAAAATTCTATTCATGATCCTGCTATATTACTTAATAAATTAAATATAGTATTAAAGGAAACACTCCATAAAAATAATGACAAAAAGATCAAAAGAGATGATGGTCTTGATATAAGTCTATGTTCGATCAATAAACAGGAATCAAAATTAGTTTATGCGGGAGCAAAAATGTCCCTATACTATACTTCGGATGATCAAATTAAACGTATTAGTGGTGACAAACAAAGTATAGGTTACCAATATTCAAAAGAAGACTATGAATTTACTACTCATGAAATAGATATTAAGAACAGAAACTTTTATATAACCACAGATGGTTATTTAGATCAGCATGGAGGAGAAAAAGACAAGAGATATAATCGAAAAAGATTTATCAAACTATTAGAAGAAAATATGCATAAAGACCTTAAAACACAAGGGGAAATATATATAGATGAAATTGAAGAATATATGGGCACAAATGAACAAAGAGATGATATTACAGTAATAGGTTTTAAAATAAAACCTCCGAATAAATAATATTAGGTGGTTATCCCCTAATTTTCATGATGATTTGTCCTGTGAAGAATATATTTCTAGTAATAAGGTTGATGTAGAGATTTTAATATGATATTTTAAAAGGGATGAATCTATTAATCTCGAAATTATAATAGGGAAATAAATATTTTAGATATGATATCATTAATCAAAGTTACACATTATAATATTCTAAAGGAGGATGTTTATGAGTTGGGCTGGTAAACTAGTTGGTGGAGGATTAGGTTTTGTTTTAGGTGGTCCTATTGGTGCAGTGTTAGGAGCGGTAGTGGGAAATCAATTTGATAAAGATGGTAATAGTAGAGCTTCATCTGGTGGAAGAATGAACCAAAGAGAAAGATCTAATATGATTTTCTTTACTACTGCATTTTCCATGTTAGC
The DNA here is from genome assembly GCA_913055675.1 of uncultured Halanaerobiales bacterium. GTDB lineage: Bacteria > Bacillota > Halanaerobiia > Halanaerobiales > M55B127 > M55B127. The sequence goes on along the minus strand of CAJXKY010000021.1, from coordinate 28,895 downwards.
AAAATTTGCACAGGCAGATGGATCTGTATCAAAATCAGAAATAAATGTTATTGATAATTTTGTAAAAAATGAATTGCAGTTAGATGAAAGATCTCGCAAACTCGCGATTGAAATATTTGATGAGGCAAAGAAAAATCAGGATAGTTATGAAGAATTTGCACGACAATTTTATAATCACTTTAGACAACAACGCTCTTTATTAATAAGTATGTTAGATTTATTAATGAGAGTTGCACTAGCAGATAATAATTTTCATTCCAAAGAGAGAGAATACATCAGAAAAACTAAAGAGATATTTAATATAAGTGACAGTCAGTATGAAAGCATTTTAGCTAGATATGAACAAGATAGTTATGATAATTTAGAAAAATATTATAAAATACTTGAAGTATCTCCAGATGCAAGCATGAGTGAAATAAAGAAACAGTATAAGCAAAAGATTAAAGATTTTCACCCTGATAATGTAATTGGCAAGGGATTGCCGGAAGAATATAGAGAGTTTGCTCAAGAGAAATTTAAAGAAATCAAAAAAGCCTATGAAGTTATAAAAGAAAATAGAAGTTCTTAAAATAAGATATAATACTTAAATAAAAGCCTCTTTGTGAGTAGATTTTTATAAACCAACAAAGGGGCTTGTTTTTTAGATAACTGTTATAATGCAAAGAATGATTATTGATGACCTTCTTTTAAAATGATTTATATAATAAGTTTGCAAACAAGAAAACTTGTTTTTCTTATGCAAGTAATTTTAACTAAAATATAATTTTTATTTCAATATGAGCAAAATAATATTAGCAGGGTATAACATTTTAAATAGCGAAGAATCTGATAAAATGTAAAGGGAATTTTAAATGAGTGTTTAATAATTATAATATATATAGTTCTAAATAATATTAATACAAGTTCTATTATAAGAATTGAGGGATCTTTATAAATGGGTGGTAATACAGAAAAAATGTATGATAAGGTAAAAGAAATTTTGAATTACAAGTATACAGTCTATATTTTTGCCTCGATTATTTTAATAATGGCTTTTACCGTAAAACTTGAATTAGTAGAACCCTTAATCATTTTATTTGTGATATATTCTAGTGTTAGTTATAGAAAAAAAGGTGCAATTTATTCAGCCATTTTTGCTATATTAACCCTCACAATTCAGGATTTATTAAACCTCCATATTACAATGGGGAGTTATCTAATTGAAGTCATAACAATATTGATTGCTGCATATTATATTATGAAAACCACTTCAAATTTAAGAAATATCAACAGCAAATTAAAGGAAAGAGTAAAAGAACTTAGAGCATTATTTGAAACTTCTGAAATTATAGATGGACCTGATACTAAACTTAAGGATATTTTTTATAAAATTATAGAAGCTATGACTGATGCTTGGCAATACCCCAATGACACATGTGTGAGAATTAAATACGGAGATAAAGTATTTAAATCTGACAATTTCAGGGAAACAAAGTGGGCGCAAAAAAGTAATATAGTTATAGATGGAGAAAAACAGGGGGCTATTGAGTTATATTATTTAAATAAACATCCCGAAGAACACAATAATACTCCGTTTTTAAAAGAAGAATTTGAACTTTTAGCAGATATAGCTGATAGAATAGGTAATGCAATTAAAAGTATTAAACAAGAAAAAAATATTAAAGAAAAGAATAAATTTTTGTCAATTACTCTGAATTCAATTGGAGATGGAGTTATAGTAACAGATGAAGAAGGGCAAATAATAAGAATGAATAGGATTGCTGAGAAACTAACAGGTTGGGAATTTAACAAAGCAGAAGGTAAATATGTACAGAAGGTATTTAATATTGTTAATTCAAAAACTCGGAAGCCTGTTAAAAATCCGATTAAGAAAGTATTTAAAAATGGTAAAATTGTAGGGTTAGCAAATCATACTAAGTTAATATCAAAAGATGGTACTGAATACCATATAGCTGATAGTGCTGCTCCTATAAAAGATGAAAAAGGAAATATCTATGGAGCAGTAATGGTATTTAGAGATTTTACAGATAAATATAAAATGAATGAAGAAATAAAAAGGCGGGAAAAACTATTTGCTAATGCGGTTAGTGAAGCTCCTTATCCACTTATGATTCATGCAGAAGATGGTAAGATTAAAAAAATGAATAAAGCCTGGACTGATATATCTGGTTATTCTAAGGATGATATAGATACTATAGGTGAATGGTTTAAAAAAGCTTATGGTGAAAAGAAAAATGTTGTTAAAAATTATGTTGACCAACTTTATAATAGAGATGAAAAAATATATGATAGTGAGTTTAAAATAGAGACAAAGTCGGGAGACAAAAGAATTTGGAACTTCAGTTCAGCACCGCTTGGAAGAGATGAAAATAATAACAGATTGATAATGAGTATGGCAGTTGACGTAACAGAACAGAAACAGATGATACTTAAGATTAATAAGCTTAACAGACTTTATTCAATCTTAAGTGATGCAAATCAAGCTATGGTGCGTACTAAAACAAAAGATAAACTTTTTACAAAAATATGTAATATTATTCAGGAAAACGGGAACTATAAAACAACCTGGATAGGCAAAATAGACAATAAAAACAATAAAATAAAGCTTAAAAGTTCGAATGATGGAAAGGGTAAGTTAATAAATGGTCTAAAAATAAATTTAGAAAAACATGCTGAAAAACAAAATGAAAATAGTGATGAAAAACTTAATCCAAATATTCTTTTAGACTATATTAAAGAGGCTGAAAATAAGCCACCGAGGAATGAGTTAATTTTTAATAAGTCTAATAGATCGACAGCAGTATTTCCTATAAAAGTATTCGGTGAACTTTGGGGTATTTTTACATTATGTATAGATGAAGGTAATTATTTTGTTAAAGAAGAAGTAAAACTGCTTAAAGAATTAACGAATGATCTTTCCTTTGCTATAGAATCTATTGAAACTGAGAAACTTAGAAAAGAAACCCAAAAACGACTTAAAGCGAGCGAAGAAAAATATAGAAAACTTTTTGAAAAGGCTCCTGTAGGAATATTTAAGACTAACTCTAAAGGGGAAGCTGAACTAGTAAATCCAAAGTTAGCTGAGATTCTTGGATTTAAAGATATTAATTCTGCTACTAACTATTATGATGATTTAGCAGATGAACTTTACGCCAACCCTAATCGAAGAGATGAATTTATCAAAAAGCTTGAAAAGAATGGACATGTAGAAGATTTTATATACCAGGCCTATAATAAAAACAACAGTCGAATGTGGTTAAAGATGGATGCTAAAAAAAGTTCTAAAAGTGAAGACGGCAGCTTTACAATTGATGGCTTTGTAGAAGATATTACTGAAAAATATAAAACAGAAAAAGAACTAGAGAAAAGTGAAGAGAAATATAGATCATTATTTGAAAACCAATATTCTGTAATGTTAATTTTAGATCCTAAAAATGGAGATATTGTTGATGCAAATCCTGCAGCTTGTGAATATTATGGCTGGTCTTATGAAAAATTAACCTCAATGAATATAAATAATATAAATACTCTCTCTAAAGCGAAAATATTGAAAAAATTGAAGGATATAAAAAATGAAAAAAGTCATAACTTCCAACTAGAGCATCGACTAGCAAATGGAGAAATTAGAAATGTTGAAGTATATGATGCCCCAATAAAAATAGGGGATAAAGACTATATTTTTTCTATTATTCACGATATCACGGAACGAAAGAGAGCACAAAATAAAATTAAATATATAAGCTTTCATGATAAACTAACGGGATTATATAATCGAGCTTATATTGAAGAAGAAATGAAAAGACTTGATACGGATCGTCAATTACCAATAAGCATTATTATGGGTGACCTAAATAATTTAAAACTAGTTAATGATACTTATGGCCATGAAAAAGGTGACGAATTGATAAAAAGAGCAGGCAAAATAATTGAAGATTCCTGTAGAAAGTCAGATATTTTGGCTCGTTGGGGTGGAGATGAGTTTGTAATATTATTACCCCATACTACATTGAAAACCGGTGAAAAGATTTGTGAAAGAATCTTTAAAAAGGCTAATAATAAAAAGGATGAACTAATGGTTTCAATATCTTTGGGCTGTGCTAGTAAAAAAGATATTCAAGAGGAAATTTTCCAAGTCTTAAATAGAGCTGAAGATAGAATGTATAAAAACAAACTAACAAATAGGAAAAGTGGTCGTAGTAATGTCCTATCTGCATTCTTAAGTACCCTAAGAGAAAAAAGCTATGAAACAGAAGAACATGCCGGTCGAATGAAAGAACTTTCCCTTGAGCTAGGTAAAAAATTAGGATTATCAGGAAGCGAACTTGATAGATTATCTTTATTAACTTCATTACATGACATTGGTAAGATTACTATTCCACAAGAATTATTGAATAAAAAGGAACCATTAACCGACCACGAGTGGGAACTAATAAAGAAACACACCGAAGCTGGTTATAGAATTGTGTCTTCCATGGAACAGTTTTCAGATATAGCGGAATATATACTTTATCATCATGAAAGGTGGGATGGAAGTGGCTATCCGGAAGGTTTAAAGAATGAAGAAATACCACTTTTATCAAGGATATTATCAATTGTGGATGCATATGATGTCATGATCAGTGGAAGACCATATAAAGAACCAATATCAAAAGAAAAGGCATTACAAGAAATATTGGATTGTGCTGGTAGTCAGTTTGACCCAAAATTAGCAAAAGAATTTGTTGAAGTTATGAAATGAAATATGAAGACTAATTAGAATTCAACCATTAAAGTGCCCATTTTTGGGCACTTTTTTTAACCCATGGTTTTATCATTATTAAAAATTATCAAAATATAATGAAAATTATATATATTCATAGTATATAGAAATAATATATAGTATTTAAGAGTTAAATTAGTTAGAGACTTTCAAATTAAGTTTAAAATTTATTGTGATAATTTCGTATATATTTGTAGAGTCAAATACATAATAGATATTTTTGTGTAATAATATCAATAATATTGTGGAAAATTTAATGAAGAAGATTAGAATTTTAAAAAATAATTTCAACTTTAAGAGAGGAGTTAAAAGATGTTAAAATTAAATTTAAAGAAAACTTTGATTATTTTGTTTCTCCTGGTAGGGATAGTACCTTTAGTAATAGCCGGGGTATTACTTTTTAATAATGCCAAAGGGGAAATAGAATCAAAGATTACAAATTCTATGGATTTGTATGGAACAATTACAAAAGGAGATTTAGAAGATTATTTTACTGAAAGAGAAGGCGATGCTAGGATGCTTTCTCTAAATAGAGAAATTCAAGGCAGTTTAGATGAGTTTAGTAACAATAATTTAAGTATCGAGAGCACTAGTTGGGAACAAAATATAGAGAGTCTTAATAACTACTTACCTCAGTTTGTAGATGAATATGGATATTCTTTTGGTTTTATAACAAATACAGATGGTAATGTTATTTACAGCACCACCGATGAGGTTTCTTTAGGAACTGATTTATCAGGAAGAGATTATATTAAGCGAAGTTTTTCAGGTGATCTCAATTGGTCTGATTTCTTTTATTCGGGAGTTGTAAATAATAATGTTCTGGTAGTCTCTACTCCAGTTAGGAGTCAAAATAACAATCAAATTATAGGTACTGTAAATCTTACCTTAAACCAGAACAAAATAGACAATATTGTACATAGTGGGTTAGATAATTTAGGTAAAACTGCAGATGCATATCTGATTGATAGTGAAGGTATGCTTTTAACTAATACCCTTTTAGGAGAGTATCAAAAAAATGCTGCTTTGGAAGAAACTATAGATACTCCAGCAGTAGAATTATTGTCTGGACCAATCAAAAACGGAAATAATAACTTTAAAACTACTGAACAGTATAAGGAATATAGAGGAGTTTCTGTTTTAGGACAACTAAGTGTAATTGAGGTCGGCTCTAAACCAGCCGGGTTAGTTGTAGAAATTGATCAGGCTGAAGTTTTCTCAGGAGTTAACAATCTCAGAAATTACCTATTAATAATAATATTGATAGTCGCCTTAATAGCAGCACTAATAGCATATTTAAGTGCAAATAGAATATTTAAACCTTTAAATGAATTCAAAGATCTTTTTGCTGACCTTGCAATGGGAGATCTGACTGTTTCTTATCCAATGGAAGAGGTTAATTGTTCAAAGATAATGGATTGTGGAGTAACAGATTGTCCAGATTTTGGAGAAAAGGGAGTAACCTGCTGGTTTGATGTAGGTAGTTATGCACCAGAATTCGATAATGAAATTCATTGTCCAAAAATATTAAATGGAGAATATGATTCCTGTGAAGAATGTGAAGTATACAAAAAAGTCAATAAAAACGAAATAGATACCCTTGGTGCTTGGTTTAATAAACTCTCATCAAATTTAAAAGATACAATATCAGAAGTTGCAGAAATAGCAAGTAATTTATCTTCATCCAGTGAAGAATTATCTGCTTCTAGTGAGGAAATTTCAGCTTCTGCTGAGCAAGTTGGTACAGCTATTCAGGAAGTAGCTTCAGGAGCAGAAGAACAAACAGCTCAGATCGAAGAAACTAAAGGTAATGTTGAAAATTTAACTGATCGTATAGATAAGGTTGAAAATATGTCGGATGATATGGATGATAAGGCTGAAAATGTTATGGATAATATCCAGGATGGTAATGAATCTATTAATGACTCCATTAATCAGGTCAAGGAAGTAAAAGATCAATCAAATGCTGTATCTGAAAAAATAAATAATTTAGGTCAATTATCTCAAGAGATTGGTGATATTGTAGAATTAATTAATGGAATTTCAGCCCAGACAAATCTACTTGCTCTAAACGCAGCAATTGAAGCTGCAAGAGCTGGGGAAGCTGGACGTGGTTTCAGTGTAGTAGCTGATGAAATAAGGGAATTAGCTGAAGAATCATCCCAAGCTACTGAAAAGATAGCAGGACTTATAGATGATATCCAGGATGGAGTTGTAGATACTGTAGAACAGATGAATAAAGCAGAGGATGCTGTAGAAGAAGGAGTAGAAGCTATTCAGGTAACTGAGAGTTCATTTACTGAGATAAATGATGCTGCTGAAAGTCTTAGAGATCTTATTGAAAAGATTTCTTCAGCGGCAAATGAGATGGCTAATAACAGTCAAAAAGTAGAAAACGCTGTAGATGAAATAGCTTCAGTTAGTGAGCAAGCTTCCAGTAATGCAGAAGAAGTAGCTGCTTCAAGTGAAGAGCAGAGTGCTTCAACTGAAGAAATTGTAAATGCTTCAGAAAATCTTTCAGAGATGGCTCAAAGTTTATCAGAGAAAGTAGACCAGTTTAAGTTATAAAATATATAAATAGAAATCAAACTATTCCCTTTTGCTCTTTATCTATAAACAGATGAAGAGTTTTGGGGGAATAGTTTTTCATTTTCAAAATATAGTTTGTGTCCATACATTTTATGAAATGAATTAAAACCGAGAATATAATAGTTTTAATTTTGTGATTATATAGAATGACTAAAAAAATAATCTCATTTTTTTAGATACCTTTAAATTAAGGTGTCTTTTTTTGTTTTAAAGATCAAAAAAAATTTATAAGTTATGATATAAATCATAGTTTTAACCAAATATATCCTCTATACTGTTATTAATAGTTGAAGAGGAGGCACACATAAAATTAAGAAAAAATTAAAAATCACATTAATATCTGGTACTTTAATATTAATAGCTTGGTTAACAAGTGTTTTAGGATTTAGTCAGGACTATAGGATTTAAGTTGTCCAGACTGTGCAAATAAGATTCAGAAGGTATTGAATAAAACAGAAGGTGTAAAAAATGCTGAAGTTCGTTTTTCAACAGGAAAAGCTAATGTTGAATATAATGAAAAAGAGGTATCAATTAAAGAAATGAAAGATGCTGTATCGACTACAGGTTATAAAGTTATAAGGGTTAGGTAATAATGGATAAAATTGACTTATGTGTATTAAAAGTGCCTCTTTTTAATGGTCTAGACTTTGATAAACTTAAAAAAATTAACAAACTTGTAAAACTACAGAAAATATAGTAAAGATTAAATGATCTTTATGGAAGGACAATCTGCACAGAATATTCATATCATAAACTCTGGTCGGGTTAAAATATTTACTACTTCTTCTGAAGGAAAAGAATATATAATTTGTTTACTTGAAGAAGGAGACTTTTTTGGTGAATTAATTTTGCTCAAAGAAGAAACTCTTTCATATAGTGCTAAGGCTATTACAGAGGTAAGTTCATGTTTGATTAATAAAAATGATTTGGAGTCTCTTATACAAGAAACCCCAGCCATAAGTCAGGAGTTTTTGACGGTGCTTAGCAGCAGGCGCAAAAATATAGAAGATAAGGCTCATTCACTAGCTTTAGATGATTCCAAAAAGACAACAATTAAGTTATTGAATAATATAGCTAATGAAACAGGTACCCAAAAAGAGGATGGTGTATTAATCGAACTACCTTTAACTAGAGAAGGCCTAGCCAACTTAATGGGAATGTCTCAAGAAACTTTAAATCGCAAATTATCCGAACTTGAAAAACAGGATAAATTAAAACTGTTAAGTGGCCGGAAGTTTTTAATAAAAGAAGAGTTAATAATATCATATAGATAACAAACCTTTAACCTTGCTTATTAGCAGGGTTATTCTTTTCTTTAAAATCACCAACCAAAGAGACTTCTCCCTAATTAATACCAATAATTACCATTAACTTGACAAAGTTAATAAGGTATGGTATCCTTTACTTACATAATACCCACAGGGGGTATAAAAGGAGTGATTAAATATGGCTAAGGAATTGACTTTAGAAATTACTGGAATGTCTTGTCAGCATTGTTCTCAAACTGTTGAAAAAGCTTTAAATAATAGAGTTGGGGTGGAAAGTGCTGAGGTTGATCTAAATAAAGAAGAAGCCTTTGTAAAATATGATCCAGAACAATTGACTTTAGAAGATTTAATAAAAGAAGTAGAAAATAGTGGTTATGGGGTAAATAGAGATTAATCAAATAAATACTTAATTGTTGTTGAGCCCTGTGATTTAAGCGGGGTTCAATTACATAATAATTTAAAATAATATATACTTCAATATATAATTTGTTTTAAAATTCTTTAAAACTTGATAAAAATACTAAAGTAGGTTAGTTTTTATCTGTAATCAATTATAGCTTGAAAAGGAGTGATGCAAATGACAGATACTTTAACATTAAATATAGAAGGGATGAGTTGTGCAAGTTGTGCTCAGACCATCGAAAATGCTTTAAGTAAAAAAGAAGGTGTCAAAAAAGCAAATGTAAACCTTGCTACTGATAAAGCACGTGTTGAGTTTGACCCTCTGAAGATTACTTTAGAAGATTTAATAGAAGTTGTTCAATATAGTGGATATGATGTAAAGAGGGAAAAAGAAAAGATATCATTTAAAGTTGGTGGAATGAACTGTGCAAGTTGTTCGCAAAATGTAGAAAAAACACTTGCAGCAGCTGATGGTATATATGAAGCAAATGTAAATATAGCAAACGATACTGGGACAGTTGTTTATGATCCAACTATAATATCAAAAGATGATTTAGAAGAAATGGTAGATAATTCTGGTTATGAGTTAACTAAATTTTTTGATGAAGAAGAATACCAGAAATCAAAAGAAGAAGATATGGAAAAAGTTCAAAAAGCAAAAAAGAAAATGGTAAGAACTTGGCTTTACACAATTCCTATAATGCTCTGGATGATACCAGAAATGTTCTTCGGGGTAGCCTGGCCGAACCATACAATATTTAATTTAGGTATGATTGTATTGGCCTTACCACCACTACTAATTTATGGTAGACAGACTTATGTTTCTGCCTATAAATCTGTAACACATGGTGGAGCTAATATGGACGTATTAATTGCAATGGGTACAGGTGCAGCCTTTATAACCGGTCCGTTTGTCTTTTTTACACCGATGGCAAATTATGCTGGGGTCTCAGCAATGATTATGGCCTTTCATTTAACCGGTAGATTTATAGAAGAAAAAGCAAAAGGTAGAGCTTCTCAAGCAATTAAAAAACTACTTGAAATGGAAGCTAAAACTGCAACTATTATAGAAGCTGGAGATGAGAAAGAAGTACCTATCGAGGAAGTTCAACCAGGCGATATTATGATTGTTAAACCCGGTGAGAAAATACCAACTGATGGTGAAATAGTTGAAGGAAATACTTCGATCGATGAATCAATGGCTACTGGTGAATCAATGCCAGTTGAAAGATCAGTCGGTGATGAAGTAATTGGAGCAACTGTTAATCAAAATGGATTAATAAAAGTTAAAGCAACTAAAGTTGGAAAAGATACATTTCTATCACAAGTTATTAAAATGGTTGAAGAAGCACAAGGGACAAAAGTACCTATTCAGGAATTTGCAGATAAAATAACTTCGATATTTGTTCCAACTGTAATTATAATTGCACTGTCGACATTTGTGCTCTGGTTTATCTTTCCGGAAGCCTTCCGGAGTGTAGGATTTTGGGCGCAAAATTTTATTCCCTGGGTTAATCCTACCTTAGGTACTTTAACCTTAGCACTATTTGCTACAATTGCTGTTTTAGTAATAGCTTGTCCATGTGCACTTGGACTAGCTACTCCAACAGCATTAATGGTAGGTAGTGGGATGGGAGCAGAAAATGGAGTATTGATCAGAAAAGGTGAGGCAATTCAAACCATGAAAGATATTCACACTATTGTTTTTGATAAAACAGGTACAATTACAAAAGGTAAGCCGGAAGTAACTGACATTGTGAGTTTCAATGATTATGATAAAGAGAAAGTGTTACAAGTAGCCGGAAGTGTAGAAAGTGGCTCTGAACACCCCTTAGGACAGTCAATAGTAAATAAGGCTAAAGAAGATGGATTAGATATAAAAGATATATCAGAATTTAATGCTGTAACCGGAAAAGGTGTTAAAGCAAAGGTAGAAGGGAATAAAGCCTTTGTAGGTAGTGGCAAACTTATGAAAGAAAATAATATTGAAGTAAAAGAAGAAATAGTAGAAAAAATGCATAAACTAGAAGACCAGGGTAAAACAGCAATGTTAACAGCTGAAGGAAATAAAGTAATTGGTATTATTGCAGTAGCTGATACCTTAAAAGAAGATTCTGTTCAGGCAATAAATGAATTAAAAGAATTAGGATTAGAAACAGCTATAATTACTGGTGACAATAAAAGAACAGCAAAAGCAATTGCAGATAAAGTAGGAATCGACCATGTAGTATCTGAAGTACTACCTGATGGTAAAGTTGATGAAATCAAAAAATTACAAGAAAGATTTGGTACCATAGCAATGGTTGGAGATGGAATCAATGATGCTCCTGCTTTAACACAAGCCAATGTAGGTATAGCAATCGGAACAGGTACAGATATTGCGATTGAATCTTCAGATATTACATTGGTAAGAGGGGATTTATCCTCTGTAGTTACAGCAGTGAAATTGTCAAGAGCGACCTTTAGAAAGATTAAACAGAACCTATTTTGGGCATTTATTTACAATGTTATAGCAATTCCAATTGCAGTTTTAGGGTTATTGCATCCTGTAATCGCCGAGATAGCAATGGCTTCTAGTTCTGTAACAGTTGTAACCAATGCAAATACCTTAAGAAGAGTAAACATTCAACCAGATTATAAAAAATAGAATAAATGTTAAGATAAATTAAAATTGATACCGTAGAAAGGGTGAAGATATATGATGCATTATGGATATGGTAATATGGGATTTCTCGGAGGTGGTATTTACATGATCCTATTTTGGATAGTAATAATAGTAGGAATAGTATATCTAATATCTAGATCAAATATTAGCTTTCAGAATAATCAGCAAGGAAACCATCCTCCAAGAAGTAATTACCAACCGAGAAGTGAAGATAATAAAAGTCCCGAAGAAATAGCAAAAGAAAGATTTGCTAAGGGTGAAATAGATAAAGAAGAACTGAATGAAATATTAAATGAGTTAAAAAGATAGATTAAAAAGAAACTAATATAATATAACCGCCCGGTTTCGGGCGGACTTTTTTGTTTATCAAGCAAGTTTAAGGCAGGACAAAATCATTTATTATACAAATTAGTAATTAAGAAGTAAAAAATAAAATATTTGGGGGTAATAAAATGGAAAGGATAGTTACCTTTACCTTAAATCCTGCTATTGATAAAAGTTCGCGTGTGGAACATGTAATAGCAGAGAATAAATTATATTGTGACAATCCACGTTATGAACCGGGTGGTGGAGGTATTAATGTATCAAGAGCAATTAATAAACTAGGTGAAGATTCACTTCTGTTATATACTTCTGGTGGTTTTACCGGCCAAAGGCTGGGACAATTACTTAAAAATGAAGGTTTAAATGAAAGAGCCATCAAAATTGAAAATTCGACAAGAGAGAATTTAATAATAATGGAGAACTCAACAAATTTACAGTATAGATTTGGGATGCCCGGACCTGAAATTAATGAAAACGAGATTAAAAAAATATTTAATATTCTTTCTAATTTGGATCCAATCCCTGAATATTTAGTAATTAGTGGTAGTATTCCAGGGGGTATTCCTGATAATATATATGCTAAGATGGCAAAAAGAGCCAAAGAAAAAGGAATAAAAGTAGTTGTTGATGTATCCGGTCCACCTTTAAAAGAAGTAATGAAAGAAGGAGTATTTTTAATAAAACCGAATCTGGGTGAATTTCAGGATTTGGTTGACAGAGAAGTAACAGAAGATGACGAGATAAAAGAAGCTGCATTTGAGATGATAAAAGGTAATTGCTGTAATGTAGTTGTAATTTCATTAGGAGCTGGAGGAGTACTTTTTGTAACAGAAGAACAAGCAAAGTTTATGCGTCCTCCCACAGTTCCAATTAAAAGTAAGGTTGGAGCTGGAGATAGTATGGTAGCCGGTATTGTATTGAGTTTGGCTAAAGGAAATAGTTTAGAAAGTTCAATAATATATGGACTCGCTGCAGGTTCTTCGGCAGTAATGACTCCCGGGACAGAATTGTGCAAAAAAGAAGACACTGATAGACTTTATAAAAAGATGATAACAAATTTTTAAAAAATAATTTATAAAATAAGTGGAGTTTTAGCCAGGTTTTTGATATTATATATTACCAATAGATATAAAATTATATGTTTAAAAATAATTATACCAGGGTGAAAATTATGATTAATAAAAACACTTCCCAAAAAGAGAACTTCAGAAAAATATTGGATTCACTGCCGGGTATGGCATACCAATGTCTATATAATAAAGATTGGACAATGCAGTATGTAACTCAGGGTTGTTTAAATTTAACCGGATATGAGCCTGAAGATATTATAGGTGATAAAACTATTTCTTATGGAGATATGATTTTTACTGAAGACAAAGACTTTGTAAAGAAAAAAGTTAAGGAAGCAGTAGAAAATAATATTTATTATAACCTGGAATACAGAATAATTACAAAAAATGGCGAAAGTAAGTGGGTCTGGGAACAAGGTAGAGCTATTTATGATAAAGATGGTAATGTCAAATATTTGCTCGGATTTATAACTGATATTACCCATCAGAAAAAAAGAAATGAAAAACTACGTGAAACTAAAAAAAGACTTGAACTTGCTATTGAAGGTGCTAATTTAGGTATTTGGGACTGGGATTTAAGAACCGGCAAAATTGAAATAAATGAGAATTGGACTTCTATGTTGGAGTACGATTTGACAAAAATAGATCTTAAACTAGAGACCTGGTATAAACTAGTACATGAAGAAGATAAAGAAAAAGTAGATCAAGAATTGAATAAACATTTAGAAGGAAAAACAGATTATTATGAAACGGAACATAGATTAAAAACTAAAAATGATGATTATAAATGGGTTAGGGATATAGGAAAAGTCTTTGAAAGAGACAAGAATAATAATCCATTAAGAGCAGTAGGTATCCATCTAGATATTGATGATAAGAAGACAGTGCAAAAGAAATTGAAGGAAAACGAAGAAAAGTTCAGAACATACTTCGAAAATGCTCCGGTGGGAGTATTTGTAGCAGATGAACAGGGTAATATTAAAGAAGTTAATCAACATGCCTGTAAGATGACAGGCTATAGCAAAGAAGAATTATTAAATAAAGAGTTAGCAGAACTATTTAGTAGAAGTAAACGTGAGATTAGGTATATTTTAAAGAAATTTAAAAGGAAAGAACAAATTGAATTAGAAGAACAATTTACGTCCAAAAGTGGAAATGAATTTTATGCTAGAGTTAATGGAATTGTAATAGGGGAAAATCGTTTTCTTGGGTTTGTAGAAGATATTGATCAAAGTGTTAAGATTAAAAACCGATTAAGAAGACAGAAAGCATATTTTGAACAGCTTTTTAACGAATCCACTGAAGGAATAGTTCTATTGAATAACAAAGGAATTATTCTAAAAGTTAACGATCACTTTTTAGATATATTTGGATATACAAGACAAGAAGCAAGAGGTGAATATATAGATAAATTAATTACGCCTGAGGATAAAAAGGATGAAGGCACCTATTACACCCAGGAAGTAATGAATGGTAATGATATTAAAGAGGAATCAATAAGGAAAACAAGTTCAGGAGAAAAAATACATGTATCTATTCATGCTTTTCCTATAAAATTAGATGAAGGCCAAATTGGTATTTATGGTATATATAATGATATAACGGAGAGAAAAAATGAAGAGGCAAAAAGAAGATATCTATCTTTTCATGATCAAATGACTGGTTTATATAACAGAAGATTTTTTGAAAATGAGATGGATAGACTAAACACATCTCGGCAGATACCGACTAGTATTATAATTGCTGATATTGATTGCCTAAAAAAAGTCAATGATACTTATGGACATAGGAGCGGAGATCAGCACATAAAAGATGCAGCAGACATTATATCTGAAATAGTTAGGAAAGAAGATATTTTAGCTAGAATAGGTGGAGATGAATTTGCAGTTTTACTACCCGAGACAACTGAAAAAGATGCTAAAAAGATTATGAAAAGAATAATAGATAAAATTAAGAAACATAATAAGACAGCTGATCATAAACTTAGTATTTCATTGGGCTGTGCTGTGAAAACCAATCCAAAAACAGATTTAGAAGAGATTTTAAGTAAAGCTGATGCAATGATGTATCGTCAAAAAAAGAACAAAAATTGTTAATGGAATAATTTAGCATCTAAAAAACATAGACAAGTTTATTCTGTCCCACTTAAAAGTGGGGCATTTTTTTATGATATATAAAGTTAGACCTTAATAATAAATACAACAACTGATATATTATTAAATAATTAAGTAATAAATTAATATTTTGTCAATAATAATTAATATTATTGATTTAACAGTGTTATATCAGGCTATATTGGGTAAAATTAAAGCTTAGAATTAATATATTTAAAAAATATATTAAAAAAATTAATATTTTACTTGACAATAATTAAATTAATGGTTATAATAATAATATAATATAAAAAAAGTCAAAGAGGAGGTAAAAAAATGTTTGGGAACAAAGAGTTTCAAATGATTGAAAACAAGAATTTACGTAAAGAGATCAAATTGAACAAACGTAACAAAAGAATTACAGAAGAATATATTCATCAATATTTTTAGAGATGATAAATAATTATTTAGGAGGTGAAATCATTGTTTAAAAAGAACTTAAGGGACTTCTTTTCTCTCGAAAGCAAATCTGCAAGAAAATATAATAAGAGCAGATTAGAAGAAAAAGTTAGATTAGAAGAATACAGAAGTGAATTAATGTAAAGAAAAAACTTTTATAGGAGGTAAATATAATGAGTAAATTAAAAACATTTTTAAGACTGGAAGATCAAAGTTATAACCAACAGTATAAGAAAACTAGAAGAGAAAACTCAAGACTAGCAACATATAAAATAATGGGTCTATAATAATAATTCAAAGGAGGAAGATTAATATGATTGTATCAAAGTGTGGTATTTCTCAGAGATAAACATAAGGATTATATATAATAAATAAACCAAAGGTGGTGAAATCGGATGCTAAACAAAGACAATCCTTATGTAAAAAACGCAAAAAAAGAATACATTTTTTAAGTCCCTTTTTAATTATTATAAAGAAGGGGCTTTTTTTATACCAATAAATTTAAAAATATTAACAAAAGTTATATAATATAAACAAAGTATCATTTAATTCATAATTAACTTAAATATTGAAAAATGGTATACCTTAAAACTATTTTTGAATATTTAAAAATAATAAAAGAAAGTGAGGGTTTGTCATGAAAAAATTATTGATATTGATTTTGTCTTTCACTTTAATTATAACCTTCAATACTGTATTATATGCTGATATAGAGGTAGGTAGAGTTCCACAGGAAGTTAATGACGTACTAAAAACAGAAGTGGAAGGAGTTACTGTAAATTCATGGGTAACGAATCTAAAGATACCTTGGCAATTAGTATTTTTACCTGAGAGTAATCGTGCTCTAGTAACTGAAAGAACGGGGAGTATTAGATTAATAGAAGATGGTGTTTTACAAGAAAAACCTTATGCTATTCCAGCTGTAGCAGCTGAAGGTGAAGGTGGATTAATGGGACTTGCTCATCACCCGGATTTTCCAAACCAACCCTATATTTACGTAATGTATACTTATCGGAATCAACAAAATGAACTTTACAATAAAATAGTGAGACTTACTGACAAGGGTAATAGAGGAGTTAATGAGGAAACTATCCTGGGAAAAATTCCAGGAGGAACTGTTCACAATGGTGGGCGAATCGCTTTTGGACCAGACGATAAACTCTATGCAACAGCTGGAGATACTTGGAATCATAGTATTGCACAAAACTTAGATAGTTTGGGTGGTAAAATTTTAAGATTGAATCCGGATGGTAGTATTCCAGCAGATAATCCTTTCGAAGACTCCTATGTCTATAGTTTAGGCCATAGAAATCCACAAGGATTAGCTTGGCATCCCGAAACTGGTCACCTCTTTATAAGTGACCATGGTCCTTCTGGTGACTTAGGTTTACATGGTAAAGATAGGATTAAAGTTATTGAACCGGGTGGAAACTACGGTTGGCCCAAAAGCATTGGATATATAGAAGATAATGAATATAACAATCCATTAATAATGTGGCAGCAAGCAACTCCACCTTCTGGTATTACCTTTTATAATAATGATCTGTATATCGCAACTTTGGGTAGTGAGGCCTTAATTAAAGTTGAACTGAAACATCAATCAGGATATGATTATCAAGTTGGAAAAATAGAGCGTTGGTTTGCGGAAGGTAATTACTCCGGTGTTTATGGTAGATTTAGAGAAGTTTTGAAAGGCCCAAAAGGCAAACTTCATATTTTGACAAGTAATAGAGATGGAAGAGGTAATCCGAGGAATGATGATGATAAAATTTTAAAAATAGAAATAAAAAAGTAAACAATTAACTATTTTTGAACTTTATTAAGAGGTCTTGAGTAAAGTGGTCAATTTATAATAATTTTTATATAATAGATTAGTAATAGGGAAAACCAGTTTAAATTTGGTTTTCCCTATAATTATTTTTAATCTTTCTTTTATCTTGATACATTCTATCATCTGCTACTTCAAAGATCTCTTCAATATCTTTTTCTGCACTGTCTTTTATTGCATAGCCACAGGCAATACTAAGTGTTTCACCTTCAATTTTTACTTCTGAAACTGCTTCCCTAATCCTTTTTATTACATTTTCTGTGATATTTTGGTCAGTGTTTGGTAGTAGAATAACAAATTCATCCCCACCCCACCTTGCGATGATATCTTCCTGGCGGGAATTTTCTTTAAGAATTTTTGCATAAGTTTTCAAAAATTCATCCCCTACTTTATGTCCATAATTATCATTAATGTATTTTAAGTCATTAAAGTCGCAAATAATAATACTTATTGGTAATTTACGTGAAGTATCCAATCTCTGGATTTCTTCATTGAAGAAGTTTCTATTATAGAGTCCTGTTAGTTGGTCGTGAAAAGATAGATAACGGATTCTTTTATGTGTTAGATCTCGCGATATTGCTAAGCCCAAGTTTTGAACAACTTTATGAAGTAAATCGACTACTCTTTTATTAAAAGCATTTTCTTTATAGGAAGTAATTGCAAGGACACCATAAATTATATTATCATAATATATAGGTAGAGCTATTAAAGAATTATGTATGTTGTTATTTGTTTTATTAAAGATATTTAAGACAGCTTGTGGGTTATGGTCTTTAACTATTTTCCTTCTTTTAACAGCTTTAGTAATTGCATTATTATTTTTGTTAATCTTTAAGGATTCTTCTTTTAAAAAGTCTTTGGAAACCCCCACTGAAGCCCTTACTTTAATTTGAGAGTTTTCCTTGAAATATTCTCCGATAAATGCCATCTGATAGTCTTCTTGTTGAATTAAAATATTGACAATTCTTTTAAACAGATTGTCAAGTTCAAAATTTGAATTGATTGTCTCATGGATTTGAGTTATTATTTTTAAAATATGATTCAAATCATTTAATTTTCTATTTGTATGAATTTGTTTGAAAAAGATGGTATTATATGGTTCTTTTAGACTGGTTAATACTATAGATTTATATATAAAATAAAATGTTAGAAGCCTTGTAAGATGAGCGAAAACAAGAGTGTAGTTATTAGGGTATTTCGGTAATAGGAAAAACACCTCGGAAAACAAAAAGAAAATTACAGCACCAAATATATTATTATAATGAACAGTACTAAAACTTAATCTTCTTTTATATAACATATAGAGTGTAAATAAAAGAAAAATAATAATGAGATAATTATTATGCAGAGAAAAACCATTAATATTGATTGGAGGTAAAAGATTAAGAATTGTTTTGTCGAAATAATAAACACTTCCTAGACAAATTAAGAAATATAATGAAACACCAGTTATTATTTTTGATATTTTTACTTTTATATTAATAAATAAAAATGATATCATTAAAGCGAGTGCTAAAGTGAATCGACTTATAAAAGCAATTGATGAACACATCTGGTGCGTTAAAAACAGAAAACTATTTATTCCTTCATAGGTTAGAGTATGGATAAATTCGGCTGCACCGATAAAACCAAATACAATACCTAAAAATATATAATAATTATTAGCAATAAACTGGTGAGTATTTAAAACAATTATAAAGATTATAAAACTTATAATAATACTATAGATTCGGATGGAAATATGAAAAATTTCAAAACTATAGAAGCTCAAAAGAAGTGATAACATTATAATGATTAATACTATAATAAATTGTTGTCTGTTTTTTAATAAGTTATTATTCATGTTTTACCTCCATGTTTCATAATTCAATATATCTTAAAATATTCCTTGTTATTTAAATTCTAACCCTAGGGGATATAAATAAGTAAATCAAAAGGGAAATAAAAAAATGAAAAAGCTTTTTGAGTAAAAAACACATATTTTATTAATTACACGTGTATAAGCTTCAAATTCCTATTATTTTAGAGATAAGTTCTCCTAAACGGGATTAATGATATTTAACAATTTTTAAAGCAATTACGAATAAATAATTAAGAGGAGAACAATTAGGATTTTTAGATAAGATTATATATTTCTATATTAATTATTAATTAATGAAGACTATATTATAAAAAGTTTAATAAGGAGAGATAAAATCATGTCAATTTTTCAACCACCAACTCTACTATTTTTTCTATTACTAATTCTTAATCCTTTTATTTCAAGGTTTTTAGAAAGTCGTATTGCCCTTGATTCCCTATATATCGAGATTATTATAAGCATAATCCTCATAATAGGCTTCATAGTTTATAGGAGTTTAATTGGAGAAAAAGGTAAAGATAAACTGCTTGAGAAACTCAAATTAATTTCTCAAGGAGATTACAGACAAAAGATTGAACTAAACCCCAAAAGTAAATATTTTGCTATAGGAGACATCTTTAATACAATCATGACCGATATTAGAAAACTATTTAAAAGTTCGATTAGAACTTCGGTTGAAATATCAGAAGATGTAGAAGATTTAAGTCAAAAGATTAGTGAAGTGTATCAGACTACTGAAGAAATAAACTCAGCGGTCAGTGAAGTTGCTGAAGGTGCTGAAGAACAGTCCATTAACTTAGAGAAAACAAATGATGAGATTGATAAAATTTTAAACTTTGTGAATAAAACGTTTAGTAATACAAAAGAAGTTGCTTTGACTTCTAAAGAGGCTGCTCAAATTGCTGAAAAAGGAAACCAATCTATCAATGAATTGGTTGAAAAATCTAATAAAAACAAAAAAATAATTCAGCAGACCAAAAAAGAAATGAACAAATTGCAGAATAACTTTGAAGAAATGACCGAGATCACCGGTTCAATTGAAAAAGTTTCCAACCAGACCGCTCTTTTAGCTTTGAATGCTTCTATTGAGGCAGCCCGAGCAGGAGAAGCCGGTAAAGGTTTTGGAGTATTGGCCCGAGAAATCAGAGATTTTTCACTTGATGTAGATAAACTTGTCAATAATATAAATGAAGTAATGGAGAATGTAAATAAGCAGATAAATACAACAGTGGAAAGAATGAATGAGAATGTCGAAATAATAGAAGAACAGGATAAGAGAACTGAACAACTTGATGAAAAAATATCTGAACTTCATGATATTGTCTATAAAAACTATAATAAAATAGATAGCTTAAAAGAAGATACTGAAGAAGTAACAGAGATAATTGATGAAACTCAGAGTTCTTTTGAAGCAATACTTTCTATTTCACAGCAAACTGCTGCTAACAGCCAGGAAGTAACAGCTTCTATCGAAAATCAACAGAGTATGCTTTCCGAAATAGAAGATAAAGTTAATGTTGTAGATGATAATTCAGTACAACTTAGAAATTTCTTTGCCGCAAAAGCAATGGACCAAACAATGTTAAATCTTTGTGACAAAATAAAAGAAAGAAAGAAAAACGAAACGATAACTAATCAAACGTTACATGAAATAAAGAACGAATCAAATGTTGACGAAATATATATAGTTAGTGAAGAAGGGGAATTTATTAAAAGTACTATCGAAAGTATTTTAGGAGAAAACCTTTTTGAAATTAATGAATGGGCCCGTCAGTTTGTAGATGAGAACGCTGAACAGGTTTTAACTCCAATTCATAGAAGGGTTGAAGATAATAAATTATATAAATTCGCAATGATTAAAGACCAGACAGGAGATATCATTGAAGTTGGATTGAGCTTAGAATCATTGGTTTAAAATATATTAATCATATAGGTTAATAAAAAAGTAATAACCGTAACACAGGAGGGAAAATGTGAAAATATTTAATAGTTTTAAAGTAAAGATGATCTTAATCTTAATAGCTTTAATGGCTATACCTTTGATTATCTATGGTGTAATATCTGTTAATGATAAAATTGATTCTGTTACAGAATATACTTATCAAGAAAATCATAATATGACAGAAAATTTAACTAGTCAAGTAAATAATATTATAACTAATAGTGAAAACTTACTTAAAGTAACAGCCGCTGCTCAGAGTGTTAAAGATTTAAATGTTGATGGTATGGGAAACATTTTAATTGAGCTTGTAGAAGATAGTGACTATTTAGTTAATGTATATGTAATGGATGAAACCGGGATGCAGATTTTTAAAACAACCGGAGAAGTAGGAGACCGTTCTGATCGAGGATACTTCCAAAAGGCGATGGAAGGTGAAACTGTATTTTCAAATGTAATTATTTCTAGAAGCCGGGGAGTTCCAATTATAGTAAATGCTACTCCTATTGAGAAAAACGGTGAAGTTGTCGGTGTATTAGGAGCAAGTATAGATTTAGGTAATTTAAGTGAACTAGCAGCTTCTCAAAAGACTGAGGGATCTGGTTATGGATTTATTGTAGGCCCCGAGGGTAAAATAATAGCCCATCCTGATAACGAATTGGTTATGAATAGGGAAGATGTGTCTGACCTAAAACCTGTTGCCGATGTAATTCAAGGTAATGATGGCAATGCACTTTATACTTATGAGGGAGAAGAAAAATTAGCTTCATATGAACCCATTGAAAAAATGGGCTGGGGTTCTGTAGTACAAGTTCCCTCAGATCAGGCATTAAGTAGAGTAGATAGTGCAATTTGGAATGCAATTATAATAATTGGAATTACTCTTTTAGTTGGTTTGTTAGCTGCTTATCTTTTAAGTAACTATATTACAGCTCCGATTCTTGCTGTTGTAGATCATACTGAAAAAGTAGCAGATGGAAAATTAGATGAAAAGATTTCAGATAAATACTTGAAACGTAAAGATGAAATTGGTACTTTGGGCCAATCAGTAAACGAAATGACAGAGAATTTAAAAGATGTTGTAGTTGAAATTTCCAACCTTTCCAATGATCTTTCTTCTTCAAGTCAAGAGCTATCAGCTTCAAGTGAGGAAATATCTGCTTCTGCTCAAGAAGTTGGTTCTGCAATTGAAGAGGTTGCTTCTGGTGCAGAGGAACAGTCTGCTCAAATTGAAGAAACCAGTAAAAATGTGGAAGAACTTGTCGATGATGTAGAAGATGTAAAAGAGATGTCAGGTGATATGGATGAACAGGCTGATGATGTAATGGAAAACATTGATCAAGGTAACGATTCTATCTATAATTCAATTTCTCAAGTTCAGGAAGTTAAAGACCAATCCAGTGCTGTATCAAATAAAATACATGAACTGGGTAATCTTTCAGAAGAAATAGGTAATATTGTTGAACTAATAAATGATATATCTGCTCAAACCAACCTATTAGCTCTAAATGCTGCTATTGAAGCAGCTCGAGCAGGAGAAGCCGGTCGCGGTTTTAGTGTAGTTGCTGATGAAATTCGGGAATTAGCTGAGGAATCTTCAGATGCTACTGAACAGATTGCGGGCTTAATTAATGATATTCAGGCTGGAGTTAAAGACACGGTTAATCAGATGGAAAAAGCTGAAGATGCAGTAGATAATAGTGTGGATGCGATTGAGACTACTGAAAATTCATTTGATGAAATTAATGATGCAGCTAAAAATCTTAAAGGATTAATTGAAAAGATTTCAGGTGCTGCTGAACAGATGGCAGAACGGAGTAATGATGTAAGTGCTTCAATTGAAGAAATTTCTTCAGTTAGTGAAGAAGTATCCGGCAATGCAGAAGAAGTAGCAGCAACTAGTGAAGAACAAAGTGCTTCAACTCAGGAAATAGTTAATGCAGCCGAAGAATTAGCTTCAATGGCTCAACAGCTTTCAGAAACTGTAGACAAATTTGAAATATAAAATTAGAAACTAATATAAATAAACAACCAACTTATTGAGGAGGATTTCAATTGAGCGACAATAATGAATATTTAGAGATGTTTTTTGCAGAATCAGAAGAGTATATAATGGTCTTAAATGACAATATACTGAAATTAGAAAATGAACCAAACAATATGGATGTAGTTAATTCCATGTTTAGAGCTGCCCATTCCTTAAAAGGAATGGCAGCTACAATGAGATTTAATAATCTTGCAGAATTAACTCATAAAATGGAAAATATGATGGATCAGATCAGAAACAAAAAAATGCAAGTTAATACCGAAATTATAGACCTTCTATTTGCCGGGATTGACTATGTTGAAGAAATCGTAAAACAGATCAAAGAAAACGGGAATGATGAACTGGACCTCGATGATTATCTTGCAGAATTAGAAGCAAAGATAAATGAAGAACCAAACTTAGATGATATTGAGGAAGTTCAAGAAGAAGAGTTAGAAGATAGCAATTTTTTAGCGCTTACTGACGATGATATCCGAACAGTTAATGATAACAAAAAGGAACTGGATACAGTGTTTGCTGTAAATGTAAAATTGAATGCTGAAACTCAGTTTAAACAAGTAAGGGCTTCTATGATTTTTAAATCTGCTGCTGAATTGGGATATATTTTCAAATCTATTCCTGAAACTGAGAATGTTGAAGATGCAGATTTGGATAATAATTTAGTTCAATTGATACTAATATCTAACCAGAGCAGAGAAAATATAAATGAGGAGTTTTCAAGCATTACAGATGTAGAAGAAGTGGAAATGAATAAAATAAGTCTTAAAGTTGAAGATAAAGATAAAAAAGATAAAAAAGAAAAAACAAATAAAAGTAAAAGTGTTTCTTCAAAGTTTGAAGTATCATCTTCAGTTCGGGTTGACATCGGAAAATTAGATAAACTGATGAATATGATTGGGGAACTTCTAATTAATAAGACTAGGTTAGAGGCATTAAATATAGATTCAGAAGGATTTAAGGATGTATTGCCCCAGCTAGATCGTGTAACTATGGAACTGCATCATACAGTTATGCAGATTAGAATGGAACCAATCGGAGTAATGTTTAACCGTTTTCCAAGAATGATTAGAGATTTATCTAAAAGTAGTGAAAAAGAGATTGATTTTGTGATGGATGGTAAACAAACCGAACTGGATAGATCGATCATAGATGAACTGGGTGATCCCTTAACCCACCTTTTAAGAAATGCAGTTGATCATGGTATTGAAAAGCCGGAAGTCAGGCGCCAAAATGGTAAAGATGAGACCGGTACTGTTAATTTAAAGGCTTATCAAAAGGGTAGCGAAATAATGATAGAGGTAGAAGATGATGGCGGCGGCATTAATGTTGATAAAGTAGTTCAAAAAGCACTTGATAAAAATGTAGTAACAGAAAAAGAGATAGAAGAGATGGACCGCGATAAAAAGTTACAGCTTATCTTTGAACCCGGCTTAAGTACCAATGAAGAGGTTTCTAGTGTATCAGGCCGAGGTGTAGGAATGGATGTTGTTAAACAGACCATTGAAAGCCTTGATGGTGATATATATATCCGTTCTGAAGAAAACAAAGGGACTAAATTTGTAATATCTCTGCCCCTTACACTTGCTATTCAAGATGCCTTGATGGTTAAGATCAATGGTGAGATATTTGCAATTCCATTGAGTGCGATAAGTGAAACCTTGATGATTGAATCCGAAGAAATAAAACAGGTGAAAGGATATGATGTTATAGTATTAAGGGAGAAAACAATCCCTCTTGTTGACAGTAGGGAGAGTTTAAATATTGAGATCGAAGACGACTCTTACAAAGAAAAAGATGAGATGCCGGTTGTTATAGTTAAATCCGGTGGTAAAGAAGTAGGACTAATAGTGGGTGAATTACTATACCAACAAGAGATAGTAATTAAGTCTTTAAGCGATTATCTTGATAACGTTAAAAACATCAGTGGAGCGACAATAATCGGAGATGGTGAAGTCGCTTTAATTTTAGATGTAAGGGATATTGCATAAGAGGAAGGTGAATTATAAGAATGGCAAATATACAAAAAGAAGCAAAAAATGAAAAGGTTGCAGAAAAAGAACAGTATCTAACCTTTAAAGTCGGTAATGAAATTTATGGTTTAAAATTAAAACAGGCCAAAGAAATAATTAAACCACCTAAGGTGACTAATGTTCCCAATACAAAGGAATATATATTGGGGGTAATCAATTTACGGGGCCAGGTAATACCGGTAATTAATTTAAAAAATAAATTAGGTTTAAAAGAAGATGACATAAAAGATACTTCAAAAGCTCAAAACAAAAAAATTGTAGTAATTAATATCAAAGATATGCTAATCGGTCTTTATGTTGATGGGGTTAATGAAGTAATGAACCTAGCGGTAGAAAATATAGAAGGAGTTGCAGATAATAAGACTGGAATTAGGGATGAATATATAAAAGGAGTTTCAACCTTTTCTGATTCATTAATAATTGTGTTGGATATCAATAACTTATTATTTGACCAAAAAGAAGAGAAAGGAGCCTAGTATATAATGGAAGCTTATTCTAGAGTAGAGGACAACAAAGAAACTGTTTCTGACCAATACATTAAATTTGTAACCGGTGAGCAGGCTTTTGGAATTGATGTTTTAAGCAGCCGGGAAATTGTTAGAGAAGAAGATATTACGAGTATTCCTGAATCTCCTGATTTTGTGAAGGGTGTAATTGATTTAAGAGAAGAGATTGTGCCCATTGTTAATTTGGAGAAATTATTCAACACCAAATTATCATCTGATGAAAAAGTTAATGAAAAGAAAATAATAATCATTAAAGTAGAAAATACATTAATTGGTTTAGAAGTGGATAGGGTTGAGGAAATAATAGAAATTAAAAATGATGAAATCAAAAAAGCACCTTCAATAACAAAGAAATACAATAAAGATTATATCCAGGGTGTGGCAAGTCATGATGATGAGTTATTCATCATACTAGATGTCAAAAATATTTTTTCAGAAGAAGAAGTAGAAAAAATAAAAAATGTGAAATAATAAATATATATTAAAAACTAAAAATAGATTTGTAGAAGGAGGAAGGACATGAAAAAAATTCTCGTAGTAGATGATGCTGCTTTCATGAGATTGAATCTAAAAAATATAATAGAAGATATGGGTTTTAAAATTGTTGCAGAAGCTGAAAATGGTAAAGAGGGAGTAGAAAAATATAAAGAACACCAGCCCGATTTAGTTACAATGGATATAACAATGCCAGAAATGGACGGAATTAGTGCCACAAAAGAGATTAAAAATTTCGATGATAATGCCAAAGTATTAGTATGTTCAGCTATGGGGCAGCAGAGCCTTGTTATTGAGGCAATTGAAGCAGGAGCAAAAGATTTTATAGTAAAGCCTTTTGAAAGAACCCGTATCAGAGAAGCAATGGATAAAATATTAAATTAAGCACTAATCTATATAGAAGTTAAATCAAACAAAAAAAATCCAAACCAATAAACTAGTACTGTGGGAGGATATAATATGATTAATGTATTGATTGTCGATGATTCAGCATTTATGAGACAGATTTTCAAAAAAAATATTGATAGAGAGTCCGATTTAAATACGATGGGGGTAGCCCGCAATGGGAAAGATGCTCTCAAAAAAATAGACAGATATTCCCCTGATGTAATAACTTTAGATATTGAAATGCCAGAAATGGATGGTTTAGAAACCTTAAAGGTACTAATGGATAGAAAAGATTTTGAAATTCCAATCATCATGGTTAGTGCTTTAGACAATAAATCTAATGTAATAGATGCCCTGGACTTAGGGGCCTTTGATTTCCTCCCGAAACCTTCTAAAAAGATATCGATGGATATTGAAGAAATCACAGACGATCTAATTAATAAGATCCGGGCTGCTTATCAGAGTAATAAATGTAGAGTGGATAGTAAAAAGCGGACTCCAGTTGAAAACAGAGTTAAGAATAAAAATTTAGAAAAGTTCCCGATTGTTGCAGTCGGAACTTCCTCGGGGGGGCCTAATGCTTTGAAAGAACTATTAACAGCTTTGCCTGCAGATTTTCCTGGAGGAATGATAATAGTTCAGCATATGCCAGCCGGTTTCACACAAACTTTAGCTAAAAGATTGGACAGTGTATCAAAAATAGATATTTTGGAAGCTAAAGAGGGAGATCAGTTAGAAAAGGGAAAAGCCCTTATTGCACCGGGAAATTATCATCTTGAAATTATAGATAAAACGGTCCAGTTAAATCAAAAGGATAAAAAATGGGGAGTTAGGCCCTGTGTAGATTATATGATGGAAACTGTAGCTCAATCTTTTACTAACCGTGTAATTGGTGTAGTCCTTACAGGAATGGGACATGACGGAGGATTGGGAATGAGAGCCATAAAAAATAATGGCGGTTACTGTATCATACAGGATAAAGAATCTTCCTTGGTCTACGGAATGCCTCAAGCTGTAAAAGACCAGAATGCCTATGATGAGATAATACCTTTAAGTGATATACCCCATAAAATTATGGATGTAATAGAAAGGAAATTTTAACAGTGAATGAATTCCAAAACTTTAAACAGAAAGCTTCAGAAATATTAAACTTAGATTTAGATGGTTATAAGGAAAAAAGAATTGAACGTAGAACAAAAAGTTTAATGAAGAGATATGATATTAACAATTTTAAAGAATGTGCAAACAGACTAAAAAAAGATATTAGTTTTAGGGAAGCATATCTTAATCATTTTACAATAAACACTTCGGAATTTTTTAGAAATCCAAAAAACTATGACTATTTAAGAAAAGAAATCATACCCAAACTTTTAGAAAAAAGTAGAAAGATCAATATCTGGAGTGCACCTTGTTCAAATGGATCAGAGCCCTATACAATTGCAATTATATTAGAAGAAATGGGAATAAATTATCGCAATTATAATATTTTAGGTTCAGATTTAGATCCAGAAATTTTAAGCACAGCAAAAAAGGGTATATATAGTGAAAGTTCTATTAAAAATGTTCCCAAAGATATATTCAATAAATATTTTGAGGAAATAAATGGTCAGTTCAAAAGATATAAATTATCTTCAAAAATTAAAAGCAAAGTAAAGTTCGAAAAAAAAGATTTAATTAATGGTAAATTTGAAAAAAATGATTGGGACTTAATAATTAGCCGTAACTTTTTTATTTACTTAACTAAAGAATATAAAAGGCTGATGGTGAAAAAGTTTACCGATGTATTAAAAAATGAACGATATTTTTTCATTGGAAGTACTGAATTTATATTTGGCAGTGAAGAATTTAATTTAAAAAAAGAAAATTTATCTTTTTACAAAAAGACAACTTCTTAAAATAAAATAATAGATAAAAGCAGGTGAATAAATTGTTCAATATTAAATAAATTAGTAAGTTTATTTATACTGGTCGGAATAATCCCAGTAATTATTTTAGGTACCCTTTCTTATACTAATCCTTTAACAGGAAATCGAAATTAATGTAAATTCATCATTAAAAATGTTTTGTACAATAATAATAGACAATTTGAAGAAAATTTTAGGAATAAAGAGCAAAGAACCCACCCTTTTTTCAAATGGGTGATGAATATGCTCGGTTTTGATTTTGTCATACC
>CAJXKY010000020.1 GCA_913055675.1 uncultured Halanaerobiales bacterium | reverse complement strand
GCGGACAACGGGACTTGAACCCGCAACTTTAACCTTGGGAAGGTTACACTCTACCGTTGAGCTATGTCCGCTTAATAAAATTATAACACTTAAATTATATTTATACAATCTCTTATTCATTTATCGCTTTATCATTTATTCTTTTAAAACCCTCTCCAAGAACCTCATGAGCCTCATTCATTATTACAAAAGCATCTTCGTCAATCTCTCTGATTAAATTTTTTATCTTAGTAATTTCCGCTCTATTTATTGTGACCATTAATACATCTTTTTCTCTTCCACTGTAACCACCATAACCTTTCAAGGCTGTAACTCCTCTACGCATTTTGTTTAATATTTCATCTTTAATCTCTTTTGATTGATCTGATATTATAAAAACTGATTTAGATATATTAAATCCTTCCTGAATAATATCTATAATTTTTGTACTAACAAAAATTGTTATAGCTGCATAAAGTGCTAACTCTACATCAAAAACAATACCTGCTAACGCTATTACTAATCCATCTATTAAGAACAATCCCTGCCCAATACTAAAATGCGGGAAAAAATAACTAGTTAAAGCAGCTATTAGATCAGTACCTCCAGTAGTACCACCACCTCTAAATACTAAACCCATACCTACTCCTGCTAATACTCCACCATAGATACTAGCTAAAATAAACTCATTGGTAAGCGGCTGTAAAATTGGGGTTAAAATATCTACCGTCAATGATAAAACAATAATGCCCCAAAGTGTTTTTATTCCTATGCGCCCTCCTAATACATAGATAGCCACTAAAAATAGTGGTACATTTATGACTAAAATAACAATACCTACTTTAAATCCAAACATATGATAAAAAATTGTAGCTACTCCACTCACACCACCGGCAGCTATCTTATTAGGAACTGTTAATATTACAAGAGAAAGAGCAGTAATTATAGCCCCGATTGTAATCATTATATAATCTTTTATAAATCTTTTTTTAACTATATTCATTTTTTCACCTCCAAAAATTTACCCCGTATATCAATATACGGGGTAAACCTTAAATACAATATTTATTTGAAAATTTATTAAATTTTTATTTCAAGTTAACTTCACCTCTATATATTTGTCCTCTTACACTGTCAATAGTAACAATTTCTCCTTCTTTTAACATATCCATAACTCCAACTGCATTTACTACTACTGGTTTATTATATTGAATTCCGACAACGGCAGAATGAGAAGTAACTCCGCCCTCAACAGCAATTATACCTGCAGCTCTTTTTATGGCTTCGTCATATTGATTGTTAGTAGAACGAGTGACAATAACATCACCTTCTTGCACTTTTTCTAAGGCTTCATTTGCACTCTCAACCATTCTTACTTTACCGTGTATAATCTTTCTTCCAATACCTTGTCCTTCAATAATAGGATCTCCTACAATATCAACCTTGATTAGATTAGTAGTACCTGGTGTACCAACTGGCACTCCAGCTGTTAATACTACTAAATCACCTTCATTCACTAGATTATTTTCTAAAGCTACATTTATAGAATTATCCATCATTTCATCAGTTGAGGTACTATCAGAAGACATTGTTGGATATACCCCCCAACTCAAAGTCAAATTATGATAAGCCATAGCATTCGGTGTGACTGCTACTATAGGAGTTAAAGCCCTACATTTTGAAACCATTCGTGCTGTAGAACCTGAACCAGTAGCTGTTATTATTGCATCTGCAGATAAACCAGAAGATATCTCGCAAGAACCTATACTAATAGCTTCAGTCACAGTATCTGCTTTTATAGCTTCTCTGCGATTTAACTGCTCTTTATATGAATCTGATGATTCAATTTCAAGAGCAATATTACTCATCGTTTTTACTGCTTGAACAGGAAAACTACCTATTGCAGTTTCACCTGAAAGCATAGTTGCATCTGTCCCATCAAATATTGCATTAGCAACATCAGAAGCTTCTGCTCTAGTTGGGCGTGGGTTTCTAATCATCGAATCTAGAAGTTGTGTTGCAGTTATAACAGGTTTTGCAACTTCATTACATTTTCTAATGATGGTTTTTTGGATAATAGGCACCTTTTCAGCAGGTATCTCTACACCCAAATCTCCTCGTGCTATCATTATTCCATCAGAAACTTCTATGATTTCATCTATATTACTTACTGCTTCTTCACTTTCAATTTTTGATATAATTTTGATTTCTTGTGCCCATTCTTCTTCAAGTACTTTTTTAATTTCCAATACATCAGCAGCCTTGCGGATAAATGATGCTGCTATAAAATGTATATTATGTTTAATACCAAATACGATATCATCTTTATCTCTCTGAGTTATTGCTGGTAACGTTGTTTTAATCCCTGGAATATTAACTCCCTTTTGAGAACCTAACTCTCCACCATTAATAACCGTACATATTATTTCGTCTTCTTTAATTTCTTTCACTTTTAATTCTATTAAACCATCATCAAGTAAGATAGTAGAATTTTCATTAATATCTTGAATAATATTATCATACTTAATCTGAAATCTGTCTTTATTCCCAACTACTTTTTTAGTAGTAATTTTAACTTCTTCATTATTATTTAAAGTAATATTATCATTTTTCATTTTACCAGTTCTAATTTCCGGTCCTTGTGTATCAAGCATAATCCCAATTGGTTTATCGAGTTCTTTTTCTACTTCTTTGATTAATTCTATTCTTCTTCCATGTTCTTCATGATCACCATGAGAAAAATTTAGTCTCGCCACATTCATCCCTGCACCTGCCAATTTTTTTATAGTTTCTTTATCATTGGCAGCAGGACCTAAAGTACAAACAATCTTAGTTTTTCTCATACTCATACCTCCAGTCTATAATGATAAAATCCTCGCTAAATTATAAATATCCATATCTATACTTTTTTCTTTGTTTAGTGCTTTATCAAGAGAAACATCAACTATATTGTTTGCTTGACAACTTATCATTCTACTTTCTTCTCCATCTAATAATAAATCAACCGCTTTTGACCCCATTTGGGTAGATATTATTCTATCCCTTGCTGTTGGAGAACCACCTCTCTGCAAATGTCCTAAAATAGTTACCCGAGTCTCAACAGAAAGCTCATTACGTATATGATTTCCAATAATATTTCCTATATTTCTATTGTCCTTATCTCCTTTTAAATCTTTTCCAGCACCTTCAGCAACAACAATTATATTATGCAGTTTACCTCTTTCAAAACCTGCTTTACAATTATTGATAATATCATCTAATCTGAACTCTATTTCAGGAATCAATATTGATTCTGCACCACCAGCCATCCCGGTATATAAAGCTAGATAACCTGCATCTCTACCCATAATTTCAACCACAAAAGTTCTTTCATGAGAGGTAGCTGTATCCCTGATTTTATTTAAAGCGTCTAATACTGTATTCATAGCAGTATCAAAACCTATACAAAATTCAGTCATGGCAAGGTCATTATCAATTGTTGCAGGTATTCCTATTACCGGAATACCAAACTCTTCATTCAATAATTTCCCTCCAGTTAAAGAACCGTTTCCACCTATTATTATTAAACCGCCAATATCAAGATTATCAATTTTTTTATATGCTTTTTCTCTTCCTTCTTTTGTTTCAAATTCTCTACATCTAGCAGTCCTCAAAATTGTTCCACCACGATGTACTATATCCCCCACAGATCTTCTAGTCATTTCAGTATAATTGCCATCTAATAATCCACTGAACCCATTATAAAAACCGATTACATCTTTATTTCTATAAACAGCTGTTCTGACTACAGATCTAATAGCTGGATTCATTCCGGGGGCATCGCCACCACTTGTTAGAACACCTATTTTTTTCACAATTTTTCCTCCTAATTTTTATAAAATATACATAAATATATATATAAAGAATATAATTTTTTAAAGTTAATGTCAAGAATTAATCTTAGGCATTATAACTAGAAATAAAGGAACTAGTTAAAATATCAGTGGATTATATATTTTAAAATTAACTTTTTCTTTTATTGAGGGCTAATAAATATTATATCCACTCTTTGTTAAAATTTTATTCAATTTATCAATTGTATTATTATCTAAATTTATCCAGAATTTTTTATCTGTTATTATTTTTTTTCCTTTATTATTAAATATAACAGGATTGTTCCCCTTTTTTTCATTTATTAAATTTTTTACCTTATTCAACTTTATTTTTTTCAAGTTTGTTAAATCAATTTCCAATATATTTTTATCTAAATTAAGTATTTTTTTTGCAATAACACTTTTATCATCAGATAATCTCCCAATTATTAATATAACTTTGCCTTTTATTAAAAAGTCTTTAAAATTATCATAGGTATCTGGAAAAACTATTATATCATTAGAAGTATCCCAATCTTCAATAGTCACAAAAGCCATTAAATTATTATTTTTTGTATAGTGTTGGTGAACTTCTGTAATTCTACCTGCTAAACATAGTATTTTTTTTCTATTTACTGAACTATTACAGGTCGCATTTGTTAGCTTAATCAACTTTTCCTTGTATTCATCTAAAGGATGCCCGGAAACATAAATTCCTAAATATTCTTTTTCCTGGTCCAACTTAATATCTAAATCAATTTCATCAATATTAGGATATTCTATATCGGTTTCAAAAAAATCATCTTCTTTTTCAAACATATCGAAAAAAGATGTTTGATTTTCATTTATCCGTTTTTTACTACTGGAAATTTTTTCATAAATTTCTTCATATTTTACTAAAAGCTGAGATCTTCTTTGCCCTAAATTATCAAAACAACCTGATTTAATTAAGGCCTCAATTGTTTTAATATTAATTTTTTTCAAATCAACTTTATCTAAAAAGTCCTGAAGTGACTTATAACCCTCTTTTTTTCTTGAATTAACTATAGTTTCTATTGAATTAGTGCCTACATTTTTTATAGCTTTTAAGCCAAATCTTATATCTCCCTTCTTATTAGGTACAAAATCATAATAACTTTCGTTTATATCAGGAGGTAATACATCTAACCCCATCTCTTTTGCCTCATTAATATATAAAGAAACTTTATCAAGATTAGTCATAACAGTTGAAAGAAGGGCTGACATAAATTCAGAAGGATATTTTGCTTTTAAAAATGCTGTTTGATAAGCCAACAATGCATATGCTGCACTATGTGACTTGTTAAATCCATAGCCAGCAAAATATTCCATCTGGTCAAAAATTTCACTTGCTATACTTTTATCAATTCCATTACTAACAGCACCTTTAACAAATTTTTCTCTTTCTTTTTTAACAAGTTTTTCTTTTTTCTTACCCATACCTCTTCTTAATAAATCCGCTTCACCCATCGAATAATTGGCTAATTTGCCAGCTATCTCCATAACTTGTTCTTGATAAAGAATCATACCATAAGTTTCTTCTAATATCGGTTTTAGTTTAGGGTGAAGATACTCGGGTTCTTTTTCTCCATGTCTGCACTTAATATAATCATCAACTATATCACTACCGAGGGGCCCCGGTCTTCCTAAAGCCAATAGTGCAATTATATCTTCAAACCTATTTGGTTTAAGTTTTTTATTTAAATCCTGGAATAAACGAGATTCCATCTGAAATACTCCGAGAGTTTGACCCTGTTGAAGCATTTCATAAACTGTTTGATTATCACGAGGAATATTTTCGATATCAAGAGTTACATTCTTATTTCTTTCTATCAAATCTAATGCTTTATTGATTATATTTAAATTTCGCAGCCCCAAAAAATCCATTTTTAATAATCCCATTTCTTCTAGATCATCCATAGGTAATTGGGTTATTACGTTATCATCCTGTAACTGCAACGGGATAATGTTTTCTAAATCCTCTGGTCCAATAATTACTCCGGCTGCATGGGTAGAAATATGACGAGGTAACCCTTCAACCTCTTTTGAAAAGTCTATTAATTTTTTTACTTCTTTATCATTTTCATAATTTTTTCTTAGCTTTTCACTATTTTGAAGGGCATATTCCAAATTCACGCCATGCTGAGATGGTATTAATTTTGCAACTTTGTCCACTTTACCGTATGAAATATCTAAAGCTCTTCCCACATCTCTAACAGCAGCTCTAGCGGCCATAGTTCCAAAAGTCCCAATTTGAGCTACTCTTTCTTTTCCGTATCTTTTTTTAACATAATCAATGATTTCATCTCTTCTTTCATCAAAGTCTATATCTATATCAGGCATCGTTACTCTTTCGGGATTTAAAAATCTTTCGAATATCAATCCATATTTCAAGGGGTTAATTCTTGTAATATCAAGCAAATATGATACTAAACTTCCTGCAGCTGAACCCCTACCAGGTCCGACTCTTATATCGTTTTCATTAGCAAATTCTATAAAATCCCAAACAATTAAAAAATATGATATATATCCCATTTCTTCAATTATTTCAAGCTCATAATTCATTCTTTCCCGTGCTTTTTTACTATTTTTTAAACCTTTTTCTTTTAAACCTTTTTCACATAGTTCCTTCAAATAATTAACCTCATTATCTTTTTCAACATCAGGATAGTTAGGCAAAAAGAATTCACTAGTGTCTAAGTTTACATTTATTCTTTTACTTATTTTTAAGGTGTTTTGATATGCCTCTTTAATATCAGGGAATAATTTATACATTTCTAAAGAACTTTTAAAATAATAATTATCATTGGGAAAAGTTAATCTTTTTTCATCATTAACTGTAGTCCCAGTTTGTAGTGCCAATAACACATCATGTATCTTAGCATCATCTTTTTCTTTATAATGAACATCATTACTTACAACCAAGGGAATATTTTCCTCATTAGATATCTCTATTAAAGTTGAATTAACTTTCTTTTCCTTCGACAAATTATGATCCATTAATTCTAAGAAATAATTTTCTTTACCAAATATATTTTGATATTTCTTTATTGTATTTTTTACTTCTTTTTTTGACTTTCCCTTAAGAATAGCCTGAGAAACTTCTCCTTGTAAACAAGCAGACATAGCAATAATACCTTCACGATGTTCATATAATAAATCTTTATCAACTCGAGGTTTATAATAAAAACCCTCTAACCAGGAAGAAGATACTATTTTCATTAAATTATGGTAACCCTTATTATTCTCCGCTAGCAAGACAAGATGATAACTATTGCGAACAGACTTATCAAATCTGTTTGTCGGAGATACATATACTTCACAACCTATTATAGGTTTTATATTGTTTTCCTTTGCTTTTTTATAAAATTCATACATACCATATAAAACACCGTGATCAGTCATTGCAACCGCAGGCATATTATACTTTTTTGCTTGTCGAATAAGGTTCTCTATTCTTAGAGCCCCATCCAATAAACTATATTCGGTATGATTATGTAAATGCACAAATTTATCAACCATATTATTCTCCCCAATCTTCAATTTAACTTGATAAATTCAGTAAATATTATTGTATAATTTCTAAAATATGTTATAATACAATTAGATTAATACATGGAGGTGTAATTTGTGGAAAAAGAAGAAGTAAAAGATGTTCTAGATCAAATTCGCCCAGGTCTTCAAGCTGATGGTGGAGATGTAGAACTTGTTGAATTAACTGATGAAGGTATAGTAAAAGTAAGACTTGTAGGTGCCTGTCATGGTTGCCCTATGTCTACTTTAACCTTAAAAAATGGTATAGAAAGAACCTTGAAAAAGAAATTGCCCGAAGTTAAAGAAGTAGTAGCTGTATAATTTAATCACTAAACACTCAGCACCCTTATTATAAGGGTGCTTTATTTTTTTATTAATCTTTATTTTCTTCTTCAATACCGAGTTCTAAATCACCAAAGACTATCTTTTGTATATCATTTAGTAGAATATTAACTCTATATTCTGCCTGTAAATATTGTTTGATATCTGAATTTAGATCAATTAACTCCCTCAACTCTTCTAATTTCTCAGTATCTTCTTCACTTAAATCTTCTCCAGACATTTTTTTAGCTTGTAACTTCATCTGTTCCTGCTGAAAATCTAATAACATTTCTTTTGTTTTTTTATTACTTAATACTTTTTTTCTTTTTTCTAAATATTTTTTGTACTCATCAGATTCCTTAAGTTCTTTTGCTAAATTATTAGCTAAATCATATACAGACATCCTATTAACCTCCTTTAAGACAACTTATTTTCTTCTTTTATGATATCATAAATACATTATTGTTGTAAATTTACTTATCTTGACTTTGTTTCTCTTCATAATTTTCAGCCTGTTTCACTGCATCAACAGTAGAAGATAATACCTTATCTTTTTCATAAAAAATATTTTCTTCTCCTATTAAATCTATTATTTTTAAATCTTTCAATATTGTATATTTTTTTTGATTAATCCCGGACATTAAGACTTCTTTATCTTCATTTTGAATCCTTTTTATGAACTTTTTAAGTTCGTTTATAGAAGTAATATCAATATTATCTATATTCCTTAACCTTAATATATAACCACAACCAGCATCTGAAACATGATCAAGTTTATACTTAAAGCTCTCTGCTGAACTAAAAGTAAAGTCTCCTACTAAATCTAAAATAACATATTCATCATCTTGTATCTCTTTAGGAACTGTTTGCACAATGTTAGAGTGGGAATCCTCATCATATTTTAAATGACTTACACTAGCTTCCGAACTATCCTTAAGAACTGAAAACAAGGACAATACAACTCCCAAATAAACAGCATATTCTATCCTGGGAGAACTAATAGTTGCCAAAAGGGTTAAACTAAAAATCAAAGTATCAGCTTTAGTTGCTTTAGCTAGTTCTCTAATTTCACTCATTTCTATCATATTATAAGCTACTAAAAGTACTAAACCAGCCAAGGATGCTATAGGTATATATCTAATAAAAAAGTTGAAAAAGAAGATAAATATTAAAATAGAAAGTGCTGAAATTAATTCTGATATCCTAGTTTCAGCTCCACCTTGATAATTAGCAAAAGTATTAGTAAATGAAGCAGAACTAGCAAATCCGTTAAAAAACGATAAACCAAAATTCATTATACCCTGACTAACAAATTCTTTATTTATATTTAGATCTTCTTTGGCCCGGTTAGAAATTGATTTAACAACTGCTAAAGTTTGAATTAAACCTACAATTGCAACTGCCAATGCTTTCGTCGAAATATCAATTATTGATTCCGAACCTAAATCAGGAATATTTAGTGCAAATCCACTTAAATTTAATTTACCGACAGTATTAATTGAATTTTCTAAATTAAATATAATAACAATAAGGGTAGCCAATAAAATACCTAATAGGTAAGCAGGAATCTCATACTGACTCCTTTTTATAAATAATATAGTTATAATAGTTATAAGACCTAATAAAAGTGCTAAGTAATTTATTGAACCTGCTTTTAACATTAATTGATAAATTTCT
Organism: uncultured Halanaerobiales bacterium; assembly: GCA_913055675.1. Classification (GTDB taxonomy): domain Bacteria; phylum Bacillota; class Halanaerobiia; order Halanaerobiales; family M55B127; genus M55B127. The sequence goes on along the minus strand of CAJXKY010000020.1, from coordinate 31,658 downwards.
ATAAAAACATTATAAGTACGTCCAATACTTACTCCTAAAAAGTTTTTAACCTGTCCAATTCCTATTATGATTGCCGCACCAGATGTTAAACCTACTATCACAGGGTGTGAAACATATCTTACTAATTTACCAAGTTTGAAAATCCCGGCCAAAATTTGGAATATACCTACTAAGAAAGTTAATAAAATAACCATTTCTAAATATTTATCATCTTGAACATAATTAAGATTACTTGCTATCGCCATTGCCATTAAATTGGTTGGCCCAACAATAATATAACTTGATTTGCCCGTAATAGTAGAAATAATTTGAGAAATTATCGAAGTATAGAGTCCATAAATAGGGTTTAAACCTGCTATAAGAGCATAAGCCATATTTTGCGGTATGCATAAAGTTGCCACTGACAAACCCGAATATACATCGGATTTAAAATAGTTATTTTTATAATTCTTAATTGTCTCTATTATATTCTTACCATTTTTATTATTCATAGTACCACCATTATTATATTTTATTTAAAAAACAATTTGCCTAAAATTGGCTTTTTAATACCAACAGCTTCATAAGAACATAATTCCTGACAGCAAAAACATCTTATACATTCATTAAGATCTACTTTAGGATAATCATCCAATTCAATAGCTTCAGCAGGGCAATTTGCCGCACAATCACCACATTTTACACATTGTTCTTTGTTAAATACTGGTCTTGGTTTTAATAATTTGTTTACTATATTTGCTAGAAATGATGGAAGATTATTCACATTTCTTGTATCTGATTCATTAATCTCCGGAGTTAATGTGTTTTCTGCAGGTACTAATTTATCACCATATAGTTTTATTTCCTCAATGTTACCTACTAACCCTTTTTTCTTCGCTTGTTTTATAGTAGGAATATCTTCTAGGTCGATATTAAATAAATACGCACCAGCAATATCTAATGAAAAACAGGAAGTGCTCGCCATTATATAACCGAATTTTCTTTTTTCTCCAGCAGAAGGTCCTGCCCCTTCCATACCGATAACAGCATCCATAATATTAATTTGAGGAGTTATATATCTTGCTAAATCAACTAACATTAAAGCAAAATTTTCTGCTTCAGGCATTCTTAGATGATATTCAGCCTTTTTCATACCGGGTATAGTCCCAAATAGATTTTTAACAGATCCCGTATATTTCATAAAAGAATGTGTCTTTAATTTGGACATATTAATAATCAAATCGGCATTTAAAATAAAATCTGATACTTCAAAACTTTTTACTAAAAAACCTTCTTCAAATGAAATTTTGGTTGAAGAAGTGTTATAATTCAAACTTACATTCTCATTTTCCGATAGTTTAAATAATCCCGTTTTTTTATATATCCTTTTTAGTCTAGATTCATTAAACGGTCCCCCAGGACTATCCCCAATCACGATTTTACATTCAAATTTCTTTAATCTATCAATAACTTGTTGAATTAGATCAGGATGGGTAGTAACTACCTGGTCAGGACTTTTCCCCAAAAGCAAATTAGGCTTTATCACAACGGTAGAATTAGGTTTTATTAGATTTTCAATATTATCCATCTTTTTAAATATATCTGTGACTGAACTTTTCAATTGATCATTATCATAAGAATCACATTTGCTGACAACAACATTGTTTTTTCCCATTTTATCACCTTGAGCTTTCTATTTTTACTTACTATGCAGTTTATAATAGCATAACACTAATCTATATTCAATGAAGATTTAAAATACTTAACATATCATATATACTAAAAATCTGCCCTAAAAAGGACAGATTTTATAGTTTAAATATATTTATCATTATTCTCTACCAAACATTCTATCAAGAACCATCGCTATTATTACTACACCTAATCCGGCTTCAAATCCTAGTCCTATATCAACAACTGAAAGTGATCTAAGTACTGGCTTACCAAGTCCGCCAGCTCCGATCATAGCTGCAATTACAACCATGGATAGGGAAAGCATGATACATTGATTTATCCCCATCATTATGGAAGGCATAGCCCCAGGCAACTCAATCTTTAATAAGATTTGCCACCAATTAGCTCCAAAAGCATGGCCCGCCTCTTTTAGTTCACTATCAACTTGTTGAATGCCTAGATATGTCAATCTAATAGGTGGTGCTATTGCAAATACTACTGTAGCAATTACACCTGAAACAGTTCCTAAGCCAAAGAACATTAGTGCAGGTATCAAGTATACAAATGGTGGTATTGTCTGCATAAAGTCTAAAATGGGTCGTGTAATAAGATCAATCACCCTATTATGGGCTTTAATTATTCCGATCGGAATACCTATCACAAGCGCCACTACTACTGAAGTAATAATTGATGCTAAAGTAGTTAATAGTGGATCCCACATTTGTATATTTAATACTAATCCTAAACCTAATGCTACAAATATTGACATTCTATAGTTTTTCAATTTCCAAGCTAATAATGCAAATAAAGCAATAACTATTAACGGATGTGGATAAGCTAAAATTGCTTCAAAATTTTCTACCATCAATTCAATTATATTAGCAAAACCATCTAGAGGTCCACTAAAATTATTAATTAGATAGTTTACAAAATTTTCTACCCAACTTCCTAATGGTATTTTAGTGGTTAATAATTGTATTATATTATTAACTTTAATCAACCTCCTTTACAAAATATTTTACTAGCGGCATTCCTAAAAAGAACGCCGCTAGTTTAAATTCAAACTACTTTCATTAGAAGTAAACTAATTTATATATTTTATTACATTAAATACTTAACTTATTAATTTTAGTTAGATACTTTCTCAGCAATTACTTTTCTTGCCATTCTTCCATCAGTTGATTCTACACCATAGACCCACTGATTTACAACGTCAAGATTGTTAGCTATCCATTTTTCAGCAACATCTTCTGGATCCATTTCTTGTCGTTTATACATATCAATCCATCCATTTTGCATAGGAGCTGTTACTTTAAATTGTTCAAAGAATTTATATACATTTGGATTTTCTTCTTCAAATCCAGTTCTAACTACTGTTTGTACACGTTCTCCACTTCCCCAAATACCTTCAGGGTCATCTAAATATCTAATGTCAAACATTACATTCATATAATGTGGTTTCCAACCATTAAATGCTATCCATTCTTCATTATTTACAGCTCTTTTAACTGAAGTAAGCATTCCAGCTGTACTACTTGATTGAAGTGTCCAACCTTCTAAATTGTAAGTGTTGTTATCAATTGCTTTTTTAATTATCAAGTTACCTTCATTACCTGGTTCAATACCATAAACAGTACTATTGAACTTATCAGCATGTTCATTTAAATCTGCTAATGAAGTTACACCAGCTTCATATACATATTCTGGAACAGCTGTTTTATAAACAACATCTAATAGATTATTTCTTACAGCTTTAACTGTACCTTTATTATTATATTCATCAAAGTGGATTTTCATTGTTGGCATCCAGTTACCAAGGAACACATCTAAGTCACCTGTATCCATTCCTTTAAATACTATTGCCTGAGAACCACTAGTCATTGCGGTTTCATAACCTAAATGATCCAATACTTTTTTAGCTACATGGGTTTTAACTGTAACGCCCGGCCACTGTACATAACCAAAGTCAATTGTATCTGTATCTTCTGCCGCCATTGCTGTTCCTGCTCCAACTGAAACTAATGATAAAGTGAATACTAATACTAATAGAATAGAAATTGTTTTCTTTTTCATTTTTATAAAACCCTCCTAAAGTATTTGATTCTTTTTGCTTTTGCTTCTTTATATTCAAAGTAACCTTTTTACTTAATTTTCATCATATGCACCTTCGGAAGCCAAGTTTGCTAAAACATCAGTTTTAACAATGACTCCCAATAGTTTATCATCTTCATTTACTACAGGTAAGGGAGCATTCAAATCAGCAATATCTGAGAATAGTTCCCTTAAATTCTCTTCCGGTTCTGCTCTTATAATTTCTTTAATAATTTCTTTGAACTCTTTGTCTTCGTCACTATTGATAAGATCAACAACATCTTCAATATAAACGATTCCCTTCAGTTTCTTTTGTCTATTTACCACAAAAAGACTACTTAATCCATTATTTTTCATTTTATGAAGGGCAGTTCTTGGTCCGTCTTGTGGATATAATAGTTCCACTGGATTGGACATAATATCTTTTGCTGTTAATATTCTGGACCGATTTACGTCCTCAACAAAGTTTTCTACATATTCATTAGTAGCATTAGTTAAAATTTCTTCGTGATCACCAACTTGGATGATCTTACCTTCTTTCATAATAGCAATACGATCCCCAAGTTTTAAAGCTTCATCCAAATCATGAGTAATGAATAAAATAGTTCTTTGCATTTCATCATATAAATCTAATAATTTGTTCTGCATTTCTTTTTTAATCAGAGGATCTAAGGCACTAAAGGGTTCATCCATTAATAATATTTCAGGATCAACTGCCAAGGCACGAGCTAAACCTACTCGTTGTTTCATACCTCCACTTAACTGGGCTGGGTACTGATCGCCCCATCCATCTAATCCTACTAAGTCTAATGCTTCTTTTGTCCTTCTCTCCCGTTCCCCTTTTTCAATGTTTTGGATTTCTAAACCAAACATTGCATTTTCTAAAACTGTTCTATGGGGTAAAAGGGCAAAGTTTTGGAATACCATTCCAAACTCTTTTTCTCTAAACTTTCTTAGTTCTTCTGTATCAAAATCAAGTACTTCTTGGCCATCAACTTTAATTGAACCTGTTGTAGGTTCAATTAATCTATTTATACATCTGAGAAGTGTCGATTTACCACTCCCAGAAAGGCCCATTATTACAAAAATCTCACCTTCTTCAACTTCAAAACTAGCATCATTCACACCAACTGTACTACCGTTTTTTTCTAGAACTTCCTGCTTTGTAGCTCCGTCATTCAACATTTCAAGTGCTTTTTTTGGTTTATTACCAAATATTTTATATAAATTACTTACTTCTACTTTTCCCATATTGCTTCCTCCCCTAATTTTTAATGAGCAAACAAAAAGGTTCAGACAAATATGTGCATCACATACTACCTGAACCGTTATAAAGATTAACAAATATCGACTAGTTTGTCAAACGTTATTATGAAGCTTTTTCATTACCTTTTGTTTTAACCTTCTTATCAGTATTTTTAGTTCCCTCATTATTTTCTTCAGAACTATTTTGAGTAACTGTTGAACCTCCATCGTTATCTGTTGAATAAAAACCAGATCCTTTAAAAATAATTCCAGGAGCTCCAATTATTTTTTTAACACTTTCTCCACATTCAGGACAATTTTCTAATGAATCTTCAGTAATACTTTGAAATTCCTCAAAACGTCCACAATTTTCACACTCATATAAATAAGTCGGCATACATTATAACCTCCTTACAACATTTACTATATAATTTCTTTTAATTATAATATTAAAAAACAACCTTTCCTATACTTATAATTTATATCATATTTAAAAAATAAGTCAAGTTATTTTTGATATCTTTTTCTATAACCCCAATAATTATAAACTTCAATGAGTAAAAACAATAAAAATAATAGCCATCTTGAAATTGCTATAAAGTATATTCCACCTATCAAAGTAGAAAGAATAATAGCATATAAACTGATTTTCTTACCAATATCTAACTTTATAATCTGCCATGGTGCTAAACTCAAACCAACAAAGGCTCCAGCGTCAACCTGGAATATTAAACCTGCAAATCCAACAATTATAAAAATTACTAGTAAAAATGCATCCATTAAGTTCTCCTCCTCAATTTCACAACGGTTTCAATGTGATATGTTTGTGGAAACATATCAACCGGGTGTATTTTCTTTATATTGTAATAATCATTAAGCTTCTTCAAATCCCGTGCAAGAGTAGTGGGATTACATGAAACATAAATTATTTCTTTTATACTTTGTTCAATCACAGTATTGATGATTTCATCATTCAATCCACTCCGAGGGGGATCAAAAATAACTACATCAGGTTTATTATCATTATTGATTAATTTCGGTATTTGTTCAGTTACATCCCCAGAGATAAACTGGCAATTATCTAGTTCATTCATGGATACATTATGTATACTATCTTCAACTGCTTTCTCATTACTTTCAATGCCAATTATTTCTTTATAATTATCATTTAAATAAATTGCAATGCTACCTATACCAGAATAAGCGTCTACTATAACTTCCTCACCACTTAAATTGATATATTCTTGTACAGTATTATATAATTTTTTAGTTTGGAGAGTATTTATTTGAAAGAATGAATCTTGAGTTATTTTATATTTTCTATTTCCAATATAATCATAAATAAAATCCTCACCTTGTATTAAATAACTTTTGTTACCAGTTAAAACATTTGTGTCTTTATCATTAATATTTCTAACTACACCAGTTAATTCAGGAATTTCTTCCATTAATATTTTCGCTATCTCTTCTAACTGATCGAATTCTTTATCGGTTGTTATAAAAGTTAATAAAGCTTGATTAGTACAAACACCAACTCTAATATGAAGATGACGCAATAATCCCGTTAAATCATCCTCATCATAAACAGTTATTGAATCTTCTTGATTTAATAATTTCAAAGTATATCTCTTTATCCTATTAATCAATTGATGTTGGATATAACAGGTGTGATTATCAACTACCTGGTGAGTTCCCCTTTTATAAAACCCTGCTATAATTTCTCCTTCTTCATTTTTTTGAAATGGAATAACAGATTTATTTCTATAAAACCAGGGATGGTCTACTCCTTTAATAGATTCGATATTCATTTCATCAAATTTACCAATTCTTTGCAAAGATTCTCGTAAAATTTCTTCTTTAAATTCTTTTTGCTTTTCATAGTTAATATGCTGCCACTGACAACCACCACATTCTTCAAATATTTCACACTTAGCTTCAATTCTAGCTTTAGAATCTTTTAATCTTTTAATACTTCTTCCCTGTGCATATGACTTTTTTTCTTTTGTGACCTCTATCAAATGTTTTTCTCCAGGTATAGTTTTAGATACAAATACTACTTTGCCAGAAGGTAAATGACCAATACCATCTCCACCATAAGTGATTTTATTGATTTCAATTACATGTTTTTTATTAGCCTCTTTTTTTGTAATAATAACAACTCCTATAATAAATAATATTAAAATTATCGAATTGTTCTCTTAGTTATTATATCATAGGTCTATAACCATATCAATTTACAATTACCTTTAAAAACAAAAGGAAAACGGGCCCCTTAAAGGAACCCGTTAATGTTAATTATTCATTTTACATATTAAACTACCAAGACTACAGCATAAATCTTCTTTAATAATAATTACATTTTGGTCCAAATCTAATTGTGCTGAGGAGAGATTCCAGATTGCTTTAATATCTATCTCTTGTAATTGAGTAATTATCTCATCGCTTTCTTCTTCATCAATTGCTAAAATCACTATTTTAATATTGTTTTTTTCTAATGATTCTTTTAAGTATTTAACATTTTTTACTATATATCCCCCAACACGCCGTCCTATTTTATCCAAATCATTATCAAATATTTCTGTAATATATAAACCTAATTCTCTAAATTTCTTATATTTAACTAAAGCTTTTCCTATATTTCCTGCTCCAATTAATGCTATTTCGTGCTGTTGGTCTATTCCCATTATATTTTTTAATTTATTTTCGAGTTCATCTCTTTGGTAACCTTTACCTTTATGGCCCATGTGACCAAAAAAGGATAAATCACGTCTCAATAAAGTTGATTTTATTCCTGTTTTATTCCCGAGTGTATCTGAACAAATGTATTTGGGTGATTCTGAATGATCATTTTTAAGACAACGATAATAATAAAACAAACGTCTGATAGTAGCCTCGGGAACCTTCTTCATATTATATACCTCTGGATTGATAAGTAGTATGAAGTAATTTATGAGCCTTATGGCTCCCGGGCTCTTCAAAATATTCTTCATATATTTTCTGAATATATGGGTTTTCATGTGACTTTCTTAATTTTTTCTTTCTATCAATATCATAAATCGCATTCATTCTTCTCTCTAAGACATTCTCTGAAGCTGCAAGAGGTTGGCCACCGCCACCAATACAACCACCAGGACATGCCATGAATTCAACAAAATGATACTCCTCTCCATTTTTCATTTTATCTAAAATTATTCTGGCATTTCCTAAACCGTGAGCTACAGCTACTTTAATTTCCATATCATTTATCATTACTGAAGCTTCTTTAAGTCCTTTAAGTCCTCTAACCTGGTCAAAATCGATTTTTTTCAACTCTTCCCCGGTCAATATTTCATAAGCAGTTCTTAAAGCTGCTTCCATTACTCCACCAGTAGCACCAAATATATCTGCAGCACCCGAAGAAACACCAAGTAATTCATCATGTTTTTCTTTCTCAAGATTCATTATATCAAGTCCTGCTTGTTTGATCATCCTACCTAGTTCTCTAGTTGTAAGGGAATAATCTACATCTTCACTCATTTCATCTCTTGTTGCTTCAAATTTCTTAGCTGTACAGGGCATTATTGAAACTACAACCAAGTCCTCTTTATCTATATTATTTTTTTCAGCATAATAACTTTTTGCTACGGCTCCAAACATCTGTTGTGGTGATTTACAACTTGAAAGATGGTCTATTGCTTCTGGATACTGATGTTCTAGAAATTTTATCCACCCCGGACTACAGGATGTAAATAAAGGTAATGTACCACCATTATTTATTCTCTCTATTAACTCAGTTCCTTCTTCCATTATAGTAAGATCTGCCGTGAAGTTAGTATCAAACACCTTGTCAAAACCTAATTTTTTCAAGGCTGCTACCATCTGTCCAGTTACAATAGTACCGGGTTCAGCATTAAATGCTTCGGCCAATCCAACTCTGACAGCTGGAGCAGTCTGAACTACTACATGTTTATCAGTATCAAAGATAGCATCCCATACTTCTTCAGTGTATTCTACTTCTGTAATTGCTCCAGTAGGGCAGACAGTTGAACATTGGCCACAATATACACAGGGGCTATCACCAAGTTCATCATAAAAGGAGGGATTTACTGTGGTTTCAAACCCCCTGCCATCCGGTACTATTGCCTTGACAGACTGTATGTTTTCACAAACAGAAACACATCTCCGACATAATATACATTTATCAGGATCCCTCATTATTGAAGGAGTGGATTTATCTACTTCCCTATGATTTTTCTCTCCCGTAAATCTAATATCTCTAATCCCCATGAATTCAGCTACTTCTCTTAATTCACAGTCTTCATTCCTTATACAAGAGGTACAATTCACATCATGGTCTGATAGTAAAAATTCCATGTTCATTTTTCGCGTATCTCTAACTTTTTTAGAATTTGTTTTAACTTGCATATCTTCTTGAGCAGGTGTTGTACAAGAAGCAACTATTTGATCAGAATCTTTTAATTCAACAACACATACCCTACATGCTCCTAGTTCATTTATATCCTCTAAATAGCATAAAGTAGGAATATATTTGCCTGCTTTTTCAGCTGCTTTAAGTATTGTTTCTCCTTTGTTCACTTCTACGGGTATATTATCTATATACAGTTTAATTTTTTCTTCAGCCATTTTTTAGCCTCCTTTACTTAATCTCTACATCACAGCGTAGACATCTTCTGGATTCTTCTACCGCCATATCTTCAGAATAACCTTTTTCAACTTCTTTAAAGCCACGTTTTCTTTCTGATAATAAGATGGTAGGCATTTTTACTCTTGGTTTTTCTTCTTCTAATATTGGACCAGAAAGTTCTCTTTCTATATCCATCTCAGTTATAATATTGCCGTCTCCACCCAAGTACATATCAATTTCTCGGGCAGCATCTTTACCATCCTTAATTGATTCAATAACAGTAGAAGGACCTTTAACACAATCTCCGCCGGCAAATATCCAATCTAAATTGGTTTGTAACTGTTCATCAGTCTCTATTAAATTACTATCATTAACCTCAACTTCTACCTCTTGACAATTAAAGTTACATTCAACATTTTGTCCGATTGCTGATACTACAACATCGGCTTCCATGGTAAAGTTCGAACCAGGTATTTCTTTTGGTTTTCTACGTCCACTTGTATCGAACTCACCACCTTCAATTTCTACACATTCAATTGCTTGAACTTGACCATTATTACCTTTTATTTTTACTGGATTAACTAAACAGTTCATTTTCACTTGTTCATATTGGGCCTCTTCAATTTCTTCTCTATGGGCTGGCATATCATCTAATGTACGCCTGTAAACTACATTTACTTCTTCAGCCCCAAGTCTAACCATGTTTCGAGCTACATCAATTGCTACATTACCTCCTCCAACAATTGCTACTTTTTTATTCTTCATATTCAGATCTTTACCTAAGTTTATATCTCTTAATATATCTACACCAGAATATACACCATCTAATTCTTTGCCTTCAATATTTAATTCGCGATCCTGGTGAGCTCCTACTCCCATGTATAATGCTTCAAAACCTTGTTCTTTTAATTCTTTTAAAGTTATATCTTCTCCAACCTTTGTATCAACTATTATTTCTACACCCATTGTAGTTAAAACTGTTATCTCTTCGTTTAATAAATCTTTTGGTAATCTATATTCAGGTATACCTACTGCTAACATACCTCCCACTACAGGTAAGGCTTCAAATATAGTCACATCATAACCTTTTTTCCTTAAATAAAAAGCAGTTGTTAATCCTGAAGGTCCTGAACCTACTACTGCTACTTTCTTGTTTTTTTCTTCCTTCACTTCAGGGACAGGAAAACCACCTTCATTTTTCATAACATAATCACTGGCAAATCTCTTTAGTTCTCTAATTGCCAAAGCTTCGTCAATTGAATTCCTATTACATGCACCCTCACAAAGGTTATAGCAAACTCGTCCACATATTAAGGCCAATGGATTTTCTTTTTGAATAACTTTATAGGCTTGTTTATATTTTCCCTGCCTAATAAAATCAATATATAATGGTACATCTACATTAGCTGGACAAGCATTTTGACATGGTGAATCAAACATAGAAGCACATCTTGAAGCTTCACAATAATTATCTAGAATATGTTCTTCATATTCTTCCCTGAAATATCTTAAAGTACTCATTACGGGATTAGGAGCAGTTTGTCCCAAACCACAAAAGGCAGAATCTTGTATTACTTCCCCCATTTCTTCTAATAAATCAAGATCTTGTAACGTCCCTTCTCCATTAGAAATCCTTTCTAATACTTCCAACATTCTTGTAGTACCTATCCTACAAGGGGTACATTTACCACAAGATTCATCTTTACAGAAATCAACAAAATATTTTGCTAAATCTATCATACAGGTCTGTTCATCCATCACGATAAGTCCACCGGAGCCCATAATAGTACCTAGTTCCTGTAATGATTCATAATCAATTGGTACATTTAAATATTCTATCGGAATACATCCACCCGAGGGACCTCCTGTTTGCGCAGCTTTAAAAGTACCATTATTCTCTAGTCCACCACCGATATCAAAAATTATTTCACCTAATTTAGTTCCCATCGGTATTTCTACCAAACCATTATTTTTTATTTTACCCGCTAAAGCAAAAACTTTAGTTCCAGGGCTATCTTCTGTACCAAAGCCAGTAAACCAATCAGCACCTTTGCTAATTATATCTGAGACATTTGAAAGAGTTTCTACATTATTTATTATTGTAGGTTTACCGTTTAAGCCGGATTGAGCAGGAAATGGTGGTTTAGGTCTAGGTTCACCTCTTTGCCCTTCAATAGACGCAATTAAGGCAGTCTCTTCCCCACATACAAATGCTCCAGCACCTAATCTTAATGAAATATTAAAGTCAAAACCAGATCCTAATATGTTTTCACCTAATAAGCCTAGTTCTTCAGCATCATTAATCGCTTTTTTTAGTCGTTTAATAGCTAAAGGGTATTCGGCTCTACAATAAATATATCCTTCATCAGCGCCAATTGCATATCCACAAATAGCCATCCCTTCTAATAATTTGTGTGGATCTCCTTCTAAAACACTTCTATCCATAAATGCACCGGGATCACCTTCATCTGCATTACAGATTACATATTTTTTATCACTATCATTATCATAAGCAAACTGCCACTTTATACCTGTAGGGAAACCTGCTCCACCCCTTCCCCTTAGTTTTGAATCTTTAAGTTCATCTATAACTTCCTGTTGTCCCATTTTACTTACAGCCTTTGCTAATCCTTCATAAGCATTATTAATTACTGCTTCTTCAAGACTCTCAGGATCTATTTTTCCACAGTTTTCTAAAACTATTCTAGTTTGGGAAGCAAAAAATGAATCATCTTCACCTATTTCCCATTCTTTTATTATATTCCCTTCTATTATACTCTCGTTAACTAATTCTCTAGCTCGATCAGGAGTTACATCTCCATAAAGTACACTGGTATCTCCCTGTTTTATTTCTATTACTGGTTCCTTAGCACAAAGCCCTACACAACCAGTTTTAGTTATTTCAATGTCTTTCAAATTTCTTTTATCAATTTCATCTAAAATTGCTTTATGAACTTCTTCTGCTCCTGCTGCTATTCCACAGGTTCCCATCCCCACTAATATTCTAGTTGCCTGTTCTTCTTTTTGAACATTTCCAAGATAATTTTTGTAATCTTTAAATCCATCATAGGAAGTAATCCTATTAATTTCCATTGCTTGCATATTTAAACCTCCTTACATTTCATTGTTTTCATATTTTTGTAATATATTAACTGCCTTTTCTGCATTTAATAGTCCATGAGCCTTACCGTTTACAGTCATAACCGGTCCTAAACCACAGGCTCCTAAACATCTAACTATTTCAAGAGAAAATAAACCATCATCTGTGGATTCACCTGCTTTTAAATCATATTCCTTTTTGATTCTGTCAATAATATCAACCGAACCTTTCACATAACAAGCAGTACCTTTACAAATCGCTATTTGGTATTTCCCTTTTGGCTTTTCAGAAAAATGTGCATAAAAGGAAATGACACTACTAACCTCACCTGGAGCTAAATCTAAACCTTTAGCCACCTCTTTTTGAATATATTTAGGTATAAAACCTATTAGTCCCTGTACTTCGTGTAACACCTCTATTAAATTTTCTTGTTCACCATAATTTTCTTTAAGAATCTCATTTAAACGAAATTTAATACGCTCAATATACTCATCATCTTGAAATCTTTCTTCGTCAATAAACTTTCTTAATTCCTTAACTAATTGTTCTTGATCAATTTTATATTTTTCTTTTTTTGGAATTGCAGACATATTATCCTCCCTTCGTGTATGTGAACACATTCTCATATAGGTTTAAAATTTTTTTCTTTATTTATTTATTATTATCTATATTATCTTCTCCTATCCCTCCCTTTGTTATTCTTTTTAGAAATAACCATGTTAATTATTTTTTTCACAAACGTTTCCCCTATTATATTATGCATTTAATATGCCAACCATGCTAATTATTAAAAAATGGTTTTATAATCCCTATTGTACTGTGTAAAACTAATAACATATTGTCTTCAAAAACAAAAAAGTTCCCAACCAAATGGGAACTCTAATAATGCTATATTGCATTAATTATACAACTATTTTTATTTATAGTTTTGTTATCGCTCTAATAACAGGGAATAAAGTATGATGCATCAATGCATCAATATAATGCATATAAGCATCATCCTAATTAAAGTACTTTTTCAACTTTCTTACTATGGTAGATTGATTTACACCAAGCATTTCTGCAATTTCATAAGTAGACTTACCTTCCTTTTTGGCAAGTGAAAGTAATTTTTTTTCTACATTATTGACTGCTTCTTTTAAAGGAATAACTTTTTTTACTACTATTTCATCTTTATTCCTGGTTTCTTTTATATTCAAGTTATTTTCTATTTCTTCTTGAGTAATTAATTTCTCATCTTCAGTCGTTACTATAACTCTTTCTAATAAATTAATTAATTCCCTTACATTACCAGGCCAATTGTAATTTAATAGAGTTTTTTTAACCTTCGGTCCAAAACTAATTTCTTTATCATACTTATCACTAAATATTTTTTTGTAATATTTAAATAACGGCATAATATCTGCAGTTCTTTCGGTTAAAGGAGGTATTTCGATCGGTATAACATTTAATCTATAGAACAGGTCCTCTCGAAATTTATCTTGATTAACCATTTCTTTGAGATCTCTATTAGTTGCAGTGATTAATCGAAAATCTACTCTGATTGGTTCTGTTCCACCAATTCGTGTCACTTTATGTTCCTGGATAACCTGTAGTAACTTGACCTGCATATTTAAGGGCATCTCACCTATTTCATCTAAAAACAAAGTCCCTTTATTAGCCTTTTCTATAAGTCCAGGTTTACCTTCTCTCCTTGCTCCACTAAAAGCACCTGTTTCATATCCAAATAATTCAGATTCCAACAACCTTTCAGGAATAGCTCCACAATTGATTTTTATAAATTCTTCTCGATTTTCATTAAGCTGATGTATATATCTTGCTATAACCTCTTTACCCACTCCTGAGTCACCTGATATAAGAACTGTTGAGTCTGTATTCCCAATTTTTTGAGAAATATTTAAAATTCTTTTCATTTCGTCTGACTTACAAACTATATGTGACATCTCGTTAAAATCTGATTCATTATTATTTATCGTTAATTTTATTTTAGCACTGTCAGAATCATTTTTATCAACTGCCATATCTAGTTCTTTTATATCTCGAGCATTAACTATTACTCTTTTTAACTCGTTATCATCATGAAAAATTGGAGTGGCAGTTGTTAAAAGTCTTTTTTGATTTGTGTTTTGAACGATAGTTACACTTCTTTTTTCTTTAAAAGCAAGCAAAGCAGCAGAAGGATATATTATTTTCTTCTCTTCTAGTTCATTTAATCTCATATTTAAAAGTTTATCTTCAGCTAAATTTACAATCTCTAAATAGGATGAATTAACTCTTTCAACTCTTAAATCATTATTTACAACTAACATTCCGTCATAGGAAGAATCAATAATATTATCTAGTTCAATATTTAATTCCTTTATATCCTGTACTTCATTTCTCTTTTCATTAAGTAAATATGGTAAACACATTTCAACTTCCGCCAAATCTTGATAAACTGCTACAGCCTTCTCTTTACATGACTCATAGCCACAGGCTCCACAATTTAATAAGTCTTCTTTAGAATACTTATTGGTCTTAGCCAATATCTCCCATATTTTCTCTTCTGAAGGATTTTCTAATTGTTGATAATCACTGTTAAATGTGATTTTTAAATTTAAATCACTTTTTACTTTGGGGTTATATTTTAACTGATTTACTTTTTTATCATTTTTTATATATTTGTTCACAGCAATTTCTTTTTTGAAATGACTTTTTTCAGTCAAATCTACTCCATTGATACAACCATCACAGAATAGGGCATCTACAAATTTGGGCATTATTTCTTTCTTAGACATCATTTCAAAAAGAGCACTTAGTTTTTTGCTGCCTTCTACTTTTAAATATCTTTCATCTATATCATTTTGCAAAGCACCTTTGAGGCCCCCTGCTAAAGGTATCTGACGAGAACTATCATTTATGAGCGATGTTAAATCTGAATTTTGTAGGCTAATTGTATTTTTATCTTTATATTTCTTGAATTTTTCTTCAAACATATTAAAAAATTCTGTATAGGTTAAAACTCCAGCCACTTTACTGTTATCAGTAAATTCTGATTTTTTTGCATGACAGGGACCTACTAATACAACCTTTGTATTATGGTCAGTTGTCTTTTCTAAATACCTAACCAAAGCTCCCATTGGGGATAAAATTGGAGCTAAATATTCTACTAAATCAGGATAATATTTTCGAACATAATTTACCACTACTGGACAGGTGCTACTTATTAAAGGAGTATTAATTTCTTGTAAATGTTTTTGGTACTCTTCAATAATTAGTTGAGCTCCCCAGGCTACTTCATATACCTCTTTAAAACCTGCCTGATATAAAATTACTTTCCAATCTTGATAAGAAAGGTCAGTATTATAGGCAGGAAAACTTGGAGCTAAACCAATTACTAAATCATTCTTATCATCTATTAATGTAGAACTTACTTCCTCTATATAGTTTTTAACTTCTTTAGCCCCTTGGGAACAGATATTTACACAATTAGTGCAGTTTATACAACGATTTTCAATTACTTCAGCCTGCCCATTTTTTACCCGTAAAGCTTTCACAGGGCAGTTTCTTACACATGCATAGCACTCATGACAAGAATCTTTGATAGTGGTCACAAAGTTTTTCATAATTAGCTCTCCTTTGACACCCTTATTTATATTATGATACAATTACTTGAAATCAAATTAGGAAAGTTGGTATATATAATGGCATATGGAGTAGTCATTTCTCAAATTCTAAGCCTTTTTATGCTTATATTTTTGGGGTTTATTTTGAGAAAAAAGAATTTTATCAATGAAAAATTAAATAAAGGCTTATCAAATCTATTGGTTGATATTGCATTACCTGCTTTAATTATATCTTCCATGATTGTAGAAATCAATAATGAACTAATAAATTATGTTAAAATTTTCACTATTATAACCGCAATAATATACCTGTTAGTTCTTGCAGTGACAGAAATTACTGCAAGAATATTTAATTTGTCTTTATCTGAAGACACTGTCTTCAAATTCTTACTCATTTTTGGTAATGTTGGTTATATGGGTATTCCTGTAATCACAACCTTATTTCCTGAAAATGGTATTATATTAAATGTAATTAAAATTATCTTTTACAATATATTTGTATGGACATACGGTGTATATCTTTTCACTAGAAAAGAAGATGAGAATAAATTTGAATATAGTAATATCTTAAATAACGGTGTAATAGCAATTATAATAGGTTTTATTTTGTTGTTTACCGGTTATAATCCACCAACATTTATTACTGGTTCACTCGAAATGTTAGGTGATATTACCTTCCCAATTTCAATGCTTGTAATTGGTAGTGCTCTTGTAGCTGTAGATTTTAAACATATTTTTACAAATAAATATCTTATCCTCATAGGATTAATGAAATTGATTGTATATCCTTTAATAGTTCTACTAGCCCTATCCTTCTTTGATCTAGAACCAATAATATATCAAATCAGTGTTTTATTAGTAGCAATGCCATCTGGTGCACAAATAGTGCTTTTTGCAGAAAAATTTAACGGTGATCATATTTTTGCAGCTGAAGGAGTTTTTATCACAACTCTATTTTCTGTTTTTACTATACCTCTATTTATTTATTTAATAACCTTTATTTAAAATCCTATTCGCTCCATGTGAAAACAATTTAACTCCTTGTTTTAATATATCCTCATCAAGTTTAAAATAAGGGGAATGAAGGGAGTTAACGGCCTCTTTTTCTTTATTTTTAGTTCCTAATCTCATATAAGTACCTGGAACTTTTTGAGAAAAGTAGGCAAAATCATCACCGCCCATAGAAGGTTTTGGTATCTCGTAAAGATTATTATCTCCTAATTTTTCTGTAATTACTTCTCCCATAACCTTTGTGAGTTTAGGATCATTATAGCACGGAGGATATACAAAGTTATATTCATAATCATAATCTGCCTTATAAGCTTTTGTTACATTTTCAATTATTTCGTGAATCCTTCTTTTCACTTTCTTTCTTAATTCGTTATCAAATGATCGAACTGTACCTTCAATTATTGCTTCTTCAGGAATAGCGTTAAACGCATCCCCAGCATGAAATGAACCACAGCTTATCACTAAAGGTTTTAAAGCCTCTACCTCCCTACTTTTAATTTGTTGTAAGCCCAATATAATTTTTGAACCAATAGTTATCGGATCAACACCTTCTTCTGGCCGAGCACCATGTGCTCCTTTTCCTTTAACTTTAATTTTAAATTGATCTGGAGCAGCTAACATTCTTCCTTTTTTTATACCTACTTTTCCTGATTTTATTCCCGGATTTATATGAAGTCCAATTATATAATCTACTTTGGGATTTTCTAAAACACCTTCTTTTATCATCGGTTTAGCTCCACCAGGACCTTCTTCAGCTGGTTGGAAAATTAATTTTACATTTCCTTTTATATCTTCTTTCATTTCTGAAAGTAGTTTTGCAGTACCCAATAATATGGCTGTATGTGCATCATGTCCACAGGCATGCATTACTCCTTCATTTTGGGACTTATAACTCACATCATTTTTTTCTTTTATTGCTAAACCATCTATATCAGCTCTAATAGCAAGTGTCTTTCCTTTATTATCACCTTTTATTAAACCAACTACACCCGTCCCACACATCCGTTCATATTCAATACCAAACTCCTTTAATTTAGTGGTTATAAAGTCTGAAGTGTCTGTTTCATTAAAACCAAGTTCGGGATTTTTATGAATCAATCTACGCCATTTTATTAATTTTTCTTTTAATTGATCTGCCTTTTTATTTATTGAATTATCATCTAACAAACCAAAAACTCCTTTCTGTATTATCCTACCTTTTCTCCTATATTTACATCTTTGTCTGGACTCAACAACACTACTCCATCTTCAGAGTATATTCCTAAAACTAAAATTTCCGACGTAAAATCAGCAATCTGTAAAGGTTCAAAATTAATTATTGCAATAACCTTTTTACTTTCGAGTTCAGGTTTTGAATACTTTTCTGTTATCTGAGCACTTGATTTTTTAATACCAATTTCTTCACCAAAATCCACCCATAATTTATATGCTGGTTTGTTGGCTTTAGGAAAAACTTTAATATCAATAATTCGACCGACCCTAATATCTAAATTTGCAAAGTTATCAAAAGTAGTTTTTTCTAACATAATAAAATTCTCCTTTTCAAAAATTTTATAATAATTCTAGTTATTGTCTATATAATTGACATTAAAATATTAATCATATATCCTTTATATAGGTAAATTAAATTTTCGAGGTGATTTTTTTGGAAAATACAAAATCAAAAAGAATGGGAACAGAACCTATTGTTCCTTTATTATTCAGATTATCTATTCCATCCGTAATAGCTATGGCTATTCAAGCTTTATATAGTGTAGTAGACAGCATTTATGTGGGTCGTTTAGGTACAGATTCTTTATCTGCTTTATCATTAAGTTTCCCCTTACAGATGATTATTATAGCTATCGCTGTAGGAACAGGAATTGGTACAAGTTCACTGATCTCAAGGTTGCTTGGAGAAGGTAATCGAGAAAAAGCTGCAAATGCAGCAGAACATGTAATCCTTATTTCCATTTTTTATGGAATAATCATTGCAGCTGTAGGTTACTTTTTTTCAAATCAGTTACTATTAATTTTTACTAATGATGCAACTTTAATTAGTTTGGGTACCCGTTACATCTCTATTATATTTATGGGATCGATAGCATTATTTTTCCCCATGATATCAAACAATATATTAAGAGGAGAGGGCAATACTTTTACTCCAATGGTTGTAATGATAATTGGAGCTTTTATTAATATTATTTTAGACCCCTTATTAATTTTCGGAATATGGATTTTCCCACAGCTCGGAATTGAAGGGGCAGCTGTAGCAACTGTTATAGCAAGATTACTCAGTGGATTATTTTTAGTAGTTATGCTTTTTAGTGATAAAAACGAATTAAAATTAGATTTCAATACTTTTGATTTCGATTTAAATGTAATTACAGAAATATATAGAGTAGGTTTCCCAGCCATGATTATGCAATTTTTAGCAAGTTTCATGTTAGCAGGAATGAATAAAATTTTAGCATCTTTCACAACTACCGCCCTAGCAGCAGCTGGTATCTATTTTAGATTACAATCCTTTATTTTCATGCCGGTATTCGGTTTAAATCAAGGATTTATGCCAATAGTTGGATATAACTATGGCCATAATAATCCTAAAAGGATGTTGAAAACAATTAAGGTAGCTGGTTTAGTAGGATTCGCCTTTACTATGATTGGTTTTATATTATTTCAAACTATACCTGAACAATTAGTTACTTTATTTAATAACGACCCCGAACTCATCAGAATTGGATCAAATGCATTAAAGAAAATCAGTATTGCTTTTCCTATAATAGGACCAGCTATTATCATTTCAACAACTTTTCAAGCCCTAGGAAAAGGACTACCTAGTCTTTTCTTTTCATTTTTAAGGCAAATAATTATATTACTACCCTTAATGTATCTATTAGGACAATGGTATGGGTTAAATAACTTATGGTATGCTTTCCCTATATCAGAAGTGGTTAGTATTATACCGGCTGCGATCTGGCTTAAATTCACTTTAGATAAAGTGATAAAAGAAATGGAAACCAGAAATCTTATTAAAGATTTACCTGAATAGGATTATCTATTTTTCTTTTTGTTTTTAAATATTATAACAAGTCCAATTATAATTAATCCAAGAGACCAAAACTCAGCTCCTAGATCAAAATCAATATTGAACCATAATTCTAGAATGAAAAATATACCTAGACCAAACAATATATATCCTAGGATTTTCATTCTTTTTTCTTTTTGTTTTTTTACAGCTTCTTCATCAATCTCAAATTCAACTTCTTCATAGTCTAAAGGCCTTTCAGGTATAATAATCCATGCTATAAGATAACCTAAAAATCCAACTCCACCAACAAAAAATAATATCAAAAATATCAATCTTACTATCACGGGGTCAATTTCAAAATATTCTCCAATACCTCCACATACTCCTCCTAAAACTCTATTTTCCCTTGAACGATATAGCTTTTTCCCCATAATATATATTCCCCCTCCATCTTATTTATTTTTTATTTTATTAATTAAATTCGTTGTAAATCGGGCAGTCATGCCCCAGATAATATAACCATTATATTTATAGAAGTTTACTGGGTATTCGAAATCACGCCAATCATAATCCTTCCCATCTCTGATTAAGTGATAAGGAAAATTTTCATTTACTTTATGCCTACAACTAATAACATGAGTTTCTGGTTCGTTTTCTAAAAAATAATTTATAGGAACAGTGAATATTTCCTTTACTTCCGCTTTATTAATATTAAGTTCATCTAAACCCGATATCTTAAGATGGCCTACATATGGATAAAGAGCTATATTAAAAGGTGGAATTAAATAATCAAGTTGTCCAAATAATTCTATATTGGAGCCATCAATTCCTAATTCTTCTTCGGTTTCTCTTACAGCAGCATCTCTTGCAGTTTCTCCTGGTTCAATTCTACCACCTGGAAAAGATACTTCGCCAGGTTGAGTACCCATCTCTTCTGCTCTTATTTCATATAACAAATGTAGTCTATCCTCAATCTCTATAATAGGTACAAAAATTGCATATTTTCCTTTTACTCCCATCGGTTTAATTCTACTATTTTTTATTCTCTTCTTTATTAGATCTTTATACATAATTACACCTCAATTTTACTTCGTTTATTTATTATATTATAATACATATCTGATAAAAAAGACAACCCAATATTTTGGGCTGTCAATTAAATTGACAAACTTGGATATTTCAAAGATCATTATTAAGAAATATCAAATATTTTTTTGGACACAAGTTTTATTCAAATGTTCCTTTTATAATCGGCTTCTTATTTTCAAATAATATATTACCTCTTGCTATAACTGTATCCATTTTTAAGTCATCCCGATCTATTAAAACTAAATCGGCATCTTTATCTTCTTTTATGACACCTTTTGAATCAAGTTGTAATATTTGTGCCACATTTTTCGTGATTATAGATAAAGCAATTTCTAAATTTATATCATAATCTAAAACAGCGCTTCTAACTGTTTCAAAAAGCGAAGTTACTTTACCTATTTTCATACCGGTCATAACTCCATTATCATCAAATTTTGGCAAACTACCTTGGGCATCAGAACTAAGAGTTATGTTTTTATAAGGAACATTTTCTTCAAGTAGATATTTCAAATCAGAAGCACACTGATTTTTATCTTGTACTTTTTTTGAAGAACTTGTTGTAAGATCAATTATCCCACCAATTTTAGCATAATCTCTTCCTTGTTCAAGTAATTCTTGACTTCTATTCACATGAGTAGGGAGCATTTTTTTAGGAGATAAAATTCCTTCTTCAATAATTTTATATAATAATCCTAATCCATTTTTCCCTCCACCCATATGTATATTTACAACACCTGCTTTGCCTGCTAACATTCCACCATTACTGGCTTCAGCGACTACTTTTTTAAATTCTTCAAAGGTGGGTTGAGAGGATCTATGATCTTCGATAGCTATCTCACCAACCCCTAAAATTTTATCAACCAAAATAATGTCTTCCCTAATTCCTTCATTTATGGTATTTACAGGGATTCGATAGGATCCAGTATACATATGTGTAGTAATCCCCTCTTCTTCAAGAGCTCTCGTTTTGGCTAATAATGATCTTAAATTCCGAGTTACACTGTCAGTTCCTAAACAACCAATTGCAGTTGTTACCCCACCTTTAACAATATCTGAAAGCTGAATTTCTGGAGTTCTGGTTTTAAAACCACCTTCTCCACCACCACCTAAAAAGTGTTGATGACTATCTATAAAGCCAGGCACAACATATTTATCTTTTGCATCAACAATTTCACAATTAAGAATACTTTTGACTTTATCTTTATCAATATCATCTTCAATTTTTTCTATTTTATCATTAATGACTAGAAGATCTTTTACTCCCAAATATTCAGGATTATATATCTCAGCATTTTTGATTAATATAGTCATTTTAATGCCCCTTTCAATATTTAAATATTTAACAATATAGAAAAAAGCCTTGATGAGGAACCCCCATCAAGGTACTTTTTAATAATATCAACAGTGAAAAATATTATATTTAAAGAACAATATACTTATAATTCACTAATCTTATCTCTAAACATCTGATTAACCATTTGTGGATTAGCTTTACCTTTAGTTTCTTTCATAACTTGACCAACAAGATATCCAATAGCTTTATCTTTCCCATTTTTGATATCTTCTACTGCATCAGGATTTTCTTCAATTATATTTTCAACAATAGTTTCTAGTTTATCTTCATCACTTATTTGTTTTAAGCCTTTTTCTTCAACTATTTTTTCTGGATCTTTTCCAGTATGGAACATCTCTTCAAAAACGGTCTTTGCTATTTTAGAACTTATTACATCCTCGTCCATCATCTTGAGCATCTTACCAAGTAATTGACCGGTTATTTTGGTATCTCCAACTTCCATTTTTTCTTCATTTACTAACCTTAAAAACTCTCCCATAATCCAGTTACTTACCTCTTTAGGATCATTATATTCAGTCACACATTCTTCGAATAAATCGGCCAATTCTCTACTATCAGTTAATACATCAGCATCATATTCTGGTATTTCATATTCTTTTATAAATCTATTTTTTCTTACTGAAGGCATCTCAGGTAAACGTTCTCTAATTTCTTCAGCCCAATTTTCATTAATTTCTAAAGGAACTAGATCAGGTTCTGGGAAATATCTATAATCATTTGCTTCTTCTTTACCACGCATTGAGATTGTTTTATTTTTATCTTCATCCCAGGTTCTTGTTTCCTGTATTATTTCATCAGTATTATCAATTAATTTTCTTTGTCTTTTTTGTTCATAAGCTAAAGCTTTTTCGATAGCTTTAAAAGAGTTCATATTTTTTAATTCTACTTTGGTACCAAATTGTTCTTGCCCGCGCGGACGTAAAGATATGTTCGCATCACAGCGCAAAGAGCCTTCTTCCATATTACAATCAGATACTCCTAAGTATTCAAGAGTCTTTTTTAAATAGTTTAAATATTCTCGCGCCTGAGCAGGTGTTCTGATATCAGGTTCACTTACGATTTCAGCTAAGGGAACTCCAGTTCTATTATAATCAACAAGACTACCCGAAGACTTATCAATACTACCTTCATGAATTAATTTTCCCGCATCTTCTTCAAGATGTATTCTAGTTATTCCAATTTTGTGAGTTCCTTCTTCTGTTTCAACTTCTATATATCCATCTTTAGCCAATGGTAAATCATACTGTGAAATTTGATAAGCCTTAGGCAAATCAGGATAGAAATAGTTTTTACGATCAAACTTACTATATGATGCAATATCACAATTTAGGGCTAAACCAGTCATAACAAGGTAATCAACCGCCTTTTTATTTAATACCGGTAAAGTACCCGGAAGTCCTAAACAGACTGGGCAGGTGTTTGTATTGGGTTCTTTTCCAAATTCGGTACTACATGAACAAAATATTTTAGAATCTGTATCTAATTGGACATGTACTTCAAGACCAATTACAGTTTCAAATTTATTATCCATCTTTACACCTCCATCTCTAAATCAGGATAATCTATATCTAAATCTAGTATTTTTTCTAACGAATATGCTGCCTGTATTAATTTTTCTTCTTTAAAGTGAGGACCCATTAGTTGAATACCAATCGGTAATCCTTTATTATCAAAACCACATGGTACTGAAATGGCAGGAATACCTGCAATGTTTACAGGTACTGTAAAGATATCGGCTGCATACATTTCTAAGGGATCGCGTTTTTCACCAATTTCAAAAGCTGTTGTGGGTGTAGTAGGAGATACTATTAGATCATATTCTTCAAAAAGTTCATCAAAATCATTTTTTATTAGCGTTCTTACTTTTTGTGCTTTTAAGTAGTAATCATCATAATAACCAGCACTTAATACATAGGTACCAAGCATAATACGTCTTTTTACTTCTTCACCAAAACCTTGTTGTCTAGTTTCAGTAAACATATCATTTAAATTATTTGCATCTTCTGCTCTCAATCCATAACGTACTCCATCATACCTAGCTAAGTTTGAACTGGCTTCTGCAGTAGCAATAATATAATAAGCAGCGAGAGCATATTCGGCTCCAGTGACATCTACTTTTTCAACTTTTGCTCCTGCTTTTTCTAACTGTTTAACAGCATTCATCACAGATTCTTTAACTTCATCATCGATATCCATCTCAAAATATTGATTTGGAATTCCTATTTTATATCCTTCCACATCATTTTTAAGATATTCAGTAAAATCTGGATATGTTCTATCTACACAAGTGGAGTCTTTTTCATCATTTCCAGCAATTACATTCATCATTAACGCAATATCATCAACATTGCGAGCAAGTGGTCCAATTTGATCTAATGATGAAGCAAATGCCACAAGACCATATCTTGAAACAGCACCATAAGTAGGTTTTAATCCTACTACTCCACAAAAGGAAGCCGGCTGTCTAATTGATCCACCTGTATCAGATCCTAAGGCTACAGGAGCCATACCAGCTGCTACTGCTGCTGCAGAACCACCACTGGAACCACCGGGAACTCTGTTTTTTCCCCATGGATTAACAGTTGGATTAAAAGCGGAGTTTTCAGTAGATGATCCCATAGCAAACTCATCCATGTTTGTTTTTCCAGTTATAATGCCACCGGCTTCTTTAATCTTATTTACAACAGTAGCATTATAGGGAGGTACATAATCTTCTAACATTTTTGAAGAACAAGTTGTTTTAAGATTTTCGGTAGACATATTATCTTTAATTGCAATCGGTAATCCTTTTAAATAGGTATCTTCATAATCCTTTTCATCTAATTCATCTAAATCAATCTCTTCATTTTGATTTACATATGCTTTAACTAATGGTTCAACATTTTTAACTCTATATGAAATTGATTCATAAATATCATCTAATTTCACTCTTTCTTCTACTAACATTTCTTTTAAATCACTGAGTGTTCTTGTATATAATTTCATTATCTATTCTCCACCTCCTTAGTTGTCTTCATCCATTATTTTGGGAACTCTAAATTGGTTATCCAGTTCTTCTGGAGCATTTTTAAGAACTTTTTCTATATCTAGAGATTCTTCTACTTCGTCTTTTCTTAATACATTTTTAACAGGAATCGTATATGCAGTTGGCACAATATCGTCAGTATCTAACTCATCTAGTTTTTCGACATAATCAACAATATCACTTAACTGCTTTGCAAAGGTTTTAGTTTCTTCTTCACTTAATTTAAGACTTGCTAAATCCGCAATTTTTTTTACTTCTTCTTCATTAATCAATGCTTATCACTCCCTATTATCTTTGTCTTTTTCATCTTTGAATCTGTCTAATAGATTTCCGGCAACCATAATTCTTAAAACTAAACTTAATCCGATACCCATAATTCCTACTACAAAAAGACTAAAAAATAATTTCCCAGCACTACCTTCAATCACTCCAAATACTCCCATCAGTAAATAAAGGGTCAGGGCAAATGCAAAATATCTTCTATAAAGTAAAAAACCCGGTGCTAAATATCTGCTTTTTGTATATTTAGTTCTTACCATAGTTACTAACCAGTGGGAAATAAATACTGCTATTAACTGTAGTATAAAAATAGTAATTGCCCAGGGCCATAGATATTGGGTATTTAAAATAGCTATCAAAACTACTGATATTATTGAAACCCCAAGAGCATATTTAAAAAATTCCCAATCAGGCAAATTAATGACCTCCTTTTAATAGTTCCATAAATTCATCTTCATTTAAAATATCTACATCTAAATCTTGGGCTTGTTCATATTTAGATCCAGAATTATCTCCTACGACTAAATATGAAGTCTTAGAACTAACACTAGATTTAACTTCGCCTCCATATTTTCTTACTAATGCTGAGGCTTCTCTTCTTGTATAATGATCTAATGCTCCTGTAAATACAAAAGATTTTTCTTTTAAATATTGCGGTTTTTCTTTTTCAGATTTATTTTTTTCCATTTTAACATCGGCTTCTCTTAATTTTTTCAAAACAGTTAGATTGTTTTCATTTTTGAAAAAGTTAACTATACTTTCAGCCATTACAGGTCCGATTTCATTTATTTTTACTAATTCATCTTTATCTGCTGATTTCAAATTTTCTATTGAATAATAGTTTTCAGTTAATATTCGAGAAGCATTACTTCCTACATGCCGGATTCCTAATGCATATATTAATCTATTAAGATCTCTATCTTTACTGGCTTTAATTGCTTCAATCACATTTTTAGAAGATTTTTCAGCCATTCTTTTAAGATCTATCAAATCATTTTTCTTTAAGTAATATAGATCAGCATAATCTTCAATTAAATCATTATTTAATAGTTGGGCAATAATAGAAGGTCCTACTCCTTCAATATCCATTGCATCTCTAGAAACAAAATGGAGAATACTCTCTTTCCTTTGTGCAGGACAGCTAATGTTAGTACATCTAGTAATAGCTTCATCTTCTTCCCTAAAAACTTCTTCTCCACATACTGGACATTTATTAGGCATTTCAAATTCTTTTTCATTGCCAGTTCTTTTTTCTTTTATTACTTTTACTACCTCAGGAATTACATCACCAGCTTTTTGCACTAATACAGTGTCGTTTATTCTAACGTCTTTTCTCTTAACTTCATCTTCATTATGCAAAGAAGCTCTACTAACAGTAGAACCATCTAAAAATACAGGTTCTAAAACTGCGTTGGGAGTTAAAGCTCCGGTTCTTCCTACTGTTACCTCTATGTCTTTTACTTTAGTGGTTTTTTGCTGGGCAGGAAATTTATATGCAATAGCCCAGCGGGGATTTTTAGAAGTACTACCTAATTTTTCTCTTAATGATAATTGATTTATCTTAATGACCATTCCATCTATTTCAAAATCTATATCTTCTCTTTTTTCTACCCACTTTTCACAAACTTCAATAACTTCTGATATATCATTACATTTTTGATACCAGTTTATATTAAATCCTAATTCTTTCAAAAATTCTAAGGCCTGAAGATGAGAATTAATATTTTTTTTACTGTCTTCAAACTCAACCAGATCATAAGCAATAAATGACAATGGTCTTTTTGCCGCAATTTTAGGATCAAGCTGTCGGATCGAACCAGCAGCTGCATTTCGAGGATTAGCAAATGATTTTTTCTCTGCTTCTTCCCGATTTTTATTTAATTCTTTAAAGCCATCTTTTTTAATAAAAACTTCTCCCCTTAACTCTAAATCTATATTTTCTTTTCTAAGTTTAAGAGGAATACTGTTTATGGTTTTTAAATTATGTGTTACATCTTCACCAACTCTACCATTACCTCTTGTTGCACCAATGTTTAGGGTACTATCTTCATATCTTAAAATTGCTGATAGCCCATCAATTTTGTGTTCAACTATATATTCGTAATTATCTGTTGATAGATTTCTTTTTATACGGTCATCGAAATCCTTAAGTTCATCTTTACCAAATGCATTATCTAAACTGAGAACTTGAGTACTATGTTCGACTCTTTTAAACTCATCCCTTGGTTCTCCACCAACTCTTTGAGTAGGAGAATCCTCAGTTTTAAGTTCGGGGAATTTTTCCTCTAGATTCTCTAGCTCTTTCATTAACTTGTCATATTCATAATCTGCTATTTCAGGGTTATCTAGCACATAATATTTATATTCATGTTTCCTTATTTTTTCACGAAGTTTTTTAACTCTTTTTTTGGTTTTTTTCTCCACCATTTAAATTTCCCTCCTAAACAGTTATGCTCTTTGAATTGGAGCATATTTTTCTAATAAAGTCTTGGGAGAACCTTTTCCAAAATCAATAGTTAATTCTAAATCATTTCCTTCAGAAATTTCAACTATTTCTCCCCGGCCCCAGCGGCTATGTACCACTTCTTGACCGACTTTGTATCTATGAGTCTTATTATTATAATTTTTGACATTAATTGATTCTTCCACTTCTTCTTCAAAAGTTTTTTGCTTTTTCTTTCCTTCTTCCTCTTTATTATCTATTAATTCAAAAGGGATTTCATCTAAGAATTTAGAAGGGGAATTATATTCAGCACTACCATATCTTCTTCTCATCCGTGCATTTGTTAAATAAAGGATATCTTCTGCCCTAGTTATACCGACATAACAAAGACGTCTTTCTTCTTCTATCCCATTTTCCTCTTCAAAAGAATTTGCATGAGGAAATATTCCATCTTCCATACCACTCATGTAAACAACTGGAAATTCTAATCCCTTTGCAGAATGAAAGGTCATTAAGGTTACTATATCTCTGCTTTCTTCTAAGTTATCTACATCTGCAACTAGAGAAACTTCCTCTAAAAATGAACTCAAGTTATTATCAGCATCTTCTCTAATATGCTCTTCTACAACATTATATAACTCTTGAATATTTTCGATTCTTCTTTCAGCTTCTGAGGTGTTTTCTTTCTTTAACTTATTGATATAACCTGTTTTTTCAATTACGTCATTAAACAATTCTATTAGTCCATTAGAGTTATTAATTTCTATTAATTCATTTATCATATTTGCAAAGTTAGTAACTCTATTCTGGTAGGAACCACTCAAATATGGATTTGCTTTTGACTTATTAGCTGCCTTCAATAAACTTAGATTTTCATCTTCGGCATATTTTTGAACCTTATTTAAAGTTCCAGCCCCAATACCTCTTTTAGGACTATTAATTATTCTCTCAAAACTTAAATTATCAACATTATTATTAATTAACTTTAAGTAAGCTAAAATATCTTTTACTTCCATACGTTCATAGAATTTAAAACCACCAATAATTTGATAGGGAATTCCATATTTCATCATGACATCCTCAATTTGTCTAGATTGTGCATTAGTTCTATATAAGACTGCCATATCATTATAAGTATATTCACCTTTTAATGATTGCATTTTTTGGGCAATGAAATTAGCTTCTTTTTGAGCAGTTGAAAGT
The DNA here is from genome assembly GCA_913055675.1 of uncultured Halanaerobiales bacterium. Classification (GTDB taxonomy): domain Bacteria; phylum Bacillota; class Halanaerobiia; order Halanaerobiales; family M55B127; genus M55B127. Next base: position 1,926 of record CAJXKY010000020.1, on the reverse strand, counting down.
GTCTTATAATATACACTTCCCCCCTGCCCTCGAGCAGCTTTTAATTTTTTAGGTACTCGGTTTTTATTATTATTAATTACATTATCCGCTATATCTAATATTTTTTTATGTGAACGGTAGTTTTCTTCTAATTTTATAACCTTAGCATCAGGATAATCATCTTCAAAATTTAAAATATTTCTGATATCTGCTCCTCTAAAAGCATATATACTTTGGTCGGGGTCTCCTACCGCAAAAATATTTTTATGTTCCCGAGATAAAAGCTGGGCAAATTTATACTGTGCAAAGTTAACATCTTGATACTCATCAATTAATATATATTTAAATCTATTCTGGTAATAGTTTAAAACTTCAGGATAATCAACAAATAATTGAACTGTTTTCATAATTAAATCATCAAAATCTAAAGCATTATTTCCTTTTAATCTTCTTTCATATTTTTCATAAACAGCTGCCACTATTTTCTCAAAATACCCTAAGGCATCTTTTTTATAACTTGCTGCTTCAATTAACTCATTTTTGGAATTACTAATCCTATTTAAAACAGCAGCTGGTTTAAACTTTTTAACATCATAATTTAGTTCTTTTAATATATTTTTAACTAATTTTTTCTGATCATATGAATCATAAATAGTAAAATTCCTATTAAAATCTAGTCTATTTATTTCACGTCTTAAAATACGAACACAAAATGAATGAAAAGTTCCTAAAAAGATATCTGCTGCATTTTTTCCTGTCATTTTTTTAACTCTTTCTTTCATCTCATCTGCTGCTTTGTTAGTAAAAGTAAGGCCTAATATATTAAAGGGCTTTACATCATATGCTTCCATTAAATATGCTATTCTATTTGTTAAAACCCTGGTTTTACCAGAACCAGCACCCGCAATAATTAATCCCGGGCCTTTATATAATTTTACTGCCTTTTTTTGCTGTTCATTTAAATTATTCAGTATTTTTTCTGCTCTATCCATTAATTATTCACTCCTGATTCTCTTATTATATGTTCTTTAAAATCTTTTATTAGATCTCCTAAATCAATTTTGCTATTAGAATAAAGTAAATGTGCCTTACATTTACAGTCACTAGCCCCAAAACCTTTAATTGGAGCTTCTAAAAAATTATGTTCTTTTAAAAAGTTATAAAGCTTGCATTCATATTTTTTCTCTGCTTCAATTGTATAATAATTAGCAATTTTAGCTTTATCAAGTAAATAATCTATATGCCAATGAAATTTTTTATTAGATTTTAGATGTCTTTCAATTCTACTTTTTAAATTACTCTGTGCTGAACCAATATAATAATATTTTCCTTCTTTAAAATCATTAAAACCCAAAGCACCAATCTCAATAGATTTGTCATTCTTCAGGTTTATTTCTAATACATATATTCCACTATTTATTTCAACCATTTAATATCCCCTAACTATTTTTCTTTTTATTATAAAATAAATTTTACTTTCCTACAACCATCAATCTTTACTCTTGAAAATTTAAATGATATAATAAAAACAAGTTAAAAGTAGCATTATTACTGGCTATAGCGCAGCTTGGTAGCGCGTTTGCTTCGGGAGCAAGAGGTCCCCGGTTCAAATCCGGGTAGCCAGACCATTTTTTCTTTTCATACTTAATTATTATAACATAAATTACTTATAATTGCATGTTATTAAAGGACAGTTAAATAGTTATATTCTTAAATTTAGATTGTTTAGATTGCAAGGTTTAATGCACGGTTTTATGGTTTTGATCCTGGATAAGCCCGAATTGGACTAGATAACCCCTTTAGCATGTTGAAATAACTGCAGTGATGTCTTGAAATTAAACATCTTCCTGGGATAAGTATTAATAAAATTTTGGATGTATTTTACAAAGTTTCTAGATATACCTTTAAAACTTGTCCCTTTAGGAAGAAATCTTCTAATGAATTTAT